>BOCC01000022.1 GCA_026002715.1 Synergistales bacterium | reverse complement strand
AATCTTTATCTGGCTCATGCTGCTGCTCTATATGAAACACTATCCGCTGGTCCGCGCCTGTCTTAAGTGGTATAGACAGAGCGACGTCCGAATTCCTCATGCCCTTGTCTGAGTCAGAACCGATAGCCGGCAACTCACCCGAAACCAACATAGGTTTTATGCTATAATTTCTGTCCGCCGCTAAATCCGGTTTGAAGAACAGAAGCGCGTCGTCTACGTTCTCGGTTATACAGTCTTTCCATGCTCTATCGATCCAGTGTTCACTCATACTCGCGCGGCTCCCGTTCATTTAGTTGTTGTTAGTTGTTGTAGGGATATTATAGCAAATCTTGAGCTGCTTACTGCCGACATGGTAGAGGTCGGCAAAATTTGTGCACTTTTCCGAGCTGCTGGAGGAACACGAAAAAATCAAGTTGAGTCCTTCCAGCGTCGCCGGAAAGTCGGAAGACGGCAACGCTACGAAACGACAGCGATATAGGAAACACCCTCCGATAGCGTGTCGGAACGCCATCGGAGGGCGGTACAGATTTGACTGAAGAGGATATTTTCTCGAGACGCTTGACACGCCCGCGGGTTTTCCTCTTTTTAAATTGAATTTTGATATAATCAACGCATATCGAAATTCGCTTGTGCAAAACCGGGAGGGATTTTTTTTGATAAAAAATACTAAAACGCGCAATTTCAGAAGGCGCCCGAGAATTTTATTTTTTGTTGTGATGATTTTAATTTTAGTTTTTTCGTCCGCTCCGGTGTATGCCGCTGACGAAAACGCCGCCAAAAGCTCCTCCGCCATCATGATGGAGCGCATCGAGACAATCGTTTACGGCGAACCCAACAAAGGCGGACTTATCGAGCGATTGAACTCCGTGGAGAAGGAGCTTTTCGGGCGAAGCCTGCCGGGGAGTATCTCCGAGCGCCACACGGCTACTTTGAACTTCTTGGAAGTCGGAACCGCCGACCAGCCGTCTATGCTCTTCAAGCTGGGCGTGGCGGAGTGGATAGTCGGCAGCTTGCAGCCGCGCAAGTCCGCCATGGCCCGCCTCGAGACGCTCGAGACGGATTTGGACGGCGTTATGCGATACGGCGAGCCCTTGGCCATGCGCGTTGAGAGAATACTGTCGTCCTTAGTTGCGGAGTCCGTGACGTTTCAGGAGGCAGTATTGCCCGGAGCGACTGTGCTGAGGGCTAAGTTTCTGGAAGAATTAAGCCCGGCCAAGTCAAAAAAAGGTGATTTTGTAGGGCTTGCTTTGACAGACGATTTATTTGTGGATAAAATCCTTGTCGCGCCCAAGGGAAGTCTTGTGGATACGCGCGTCAGGGAGGTCAAAAGACCCGGGATGTTCGGAGTGCCGGGCGAGGTGCGCCTGCAGTTCAATGCGCTTATGTCTCTGGGGTCTCAGCGTCCGTTGGTCACATTCGGCGCGGCGGCAAAAAAGGCCACGGATGACGCGAGAAAATTTGGCGACAAGGGGGAGGGCGCTATGGTCGGAGCTGGCGCGGCGGCTATCGGCGGCGCTATCCTCCTTGGGCCGGTCGGCCTCTTAGGCGGCGCGCTTATAAGGGGAAACTCAGTAAAAATACCCGAGGGCTCGATCATGTATTTGGAGACTTCGGGCGACGCGCGCATATCCGGCTACCCTGTGCCAGAGGGGCTTCTGATAGACCCCGACGCCACGATCAGAGAAAGTATAGTTCCGACCACGACCACAACTACCACGACGACCGTGACTACTACCACAACAAGCGTTCCGGTCAATAATAACGACGACGGCGGCGCGATCATTTTGCCGCCCGAGCAAAAAATAGAGTGAGGCATCCATGAAAAGACGCTCCATGCGCTCGTTTAGCCTTTGTGTAGCGTTCTGCGCGCTTCTGTTCCGCGCGCTATCGTCGCCGCTCCATGCGCTCGCGTCGCCTTTCGAGGAAACCGTATCTATATTGGAAGACCATACGGCGTTTCACTGGGGGCGCGACTGCCTTGTCTGGATAGTCAACTATCCCGAGGATCTCGCTGAGCCTTGGGCGGAGGCGGAGGCGCAAAGACGCGGCATGACGGAGAGCGAGAAAGAGGCTTACAAAAAAAGCTTCATATCACAGCTCTCTTTAGACACAATGGAGCCGTTTCTCTTTACGGTTTACTCTTTTGGCGCGCGCCCTCTCAGCCTTGCCCCAATATCTGAGAAGGTGGCTCTTTTGACCGGACGGGGCGAACGCGTAAAGCCCGTCCGTTATGACAAGTCTCTTGACGGCCCCCTGAACGGCATTGTTCAGGGGCTCGTCTTCTTTCCCAAACAAAATAACGACAGTTTCTCCGTATCCGTCAGGGGCATGGGCGTCGGCGACGAAAATTTATTCGTGTTCTCGCCTCTCTTGAGGGACTTGCCTGCATATAACGATATACCGAAAGAACCGGACGAAGACCCCGACGTAGTAGTCGTGGAAATTCCGCCCGCCAAAAAAAGTCAGCCCACTAAAACAAAACAAAACAACGCCCCCCCTGCCGTCGTGAGAGTGGTGGAGCCGGCGCAAACAACGCCGCCCCCCGTCAAGGAACCCGAAATAACCATAATCGACGACGAACCGAGCCAGAGCATGGAGGACTTCGTAAAATCCGTCGAATCAGGCAAGGGAGGCGACAAAGAGTCTCAGGCGTCCGCGCGGCAAACGCCGGACACAAATTTTGAAAATTCTTATATATCACGCGAAAAAGCCGTGAAAGATTTTCTTGAGCTTTGGGCAAAACGGGACTCGAAAGCCATGTACGCCGCGCTGTCGGAAAACTCCAAAAAACTCCTGACGCAGGAAGGCTTAGACGCCGCCATAAAAAAATCATCCGATTTCGCCTCCGCCGTCAAAGACGGCTACTCTCTGAGATGGGACGACGACAATCGCGTCAGAGTCATAGCGTACCAGCGCTTTATCCTGTTCAGAACAATGGTGGCGCGATCCTTTAGCGTAACGCGCGAAAACTCGAGCTGGAAAATAGTATGGTGAAATTGCCCTGATATGAAAAATAAAAAATGAAAAACAAAAAGATATTGGGCGCGCTTTTTTTTGCGATTTTGGGCGTGGGATGGATAGCGCGTTATGTCGTGCGGGATATAAATCTCAACGTCGACGTTTTGCTCGAAGGCATCGAGAAAATGCCCGCGATTATGATGGAAAATTTAGATTTTGAGCGCGAAATATCCGGGGACTTTTGGCGCGCCCATATTCCGCGCGCGGCTCTCCGCGGCGGCGTCGCTGAGGTGACATCCATTGACGTAACGCGATTTATAGAAGGTGAGGGCGGCAAGGAATGGTACTTCAGGAGCGCTTCGGGCTTTTACTCCGAAAAAATAGGCTCCGCCGATCTCTTTGGCCTTCTCGGGACTTTAGAAACCGACGCCCGTATGCTAAACTTGGAGAGCCCGAGGCTGTCGTTTTTGGGCTACGGAACCTCGCGTGACAAAAATGCGGAATATGGGGATTATGAGTTTCTTTTCCCGGATGGACTTATCGTCTACGACGCGGAGATTCGACTTGCGGCCCCGAGTGCCAAACTGAACAAAGACGGCGTTATACTGTTGGAAGGGGGGGTTGCGATTAAATGGAAAAAACAGCTCGAAAATCACGAAATGGACGCTCAAGGCGCTGTGGAATAGCTATTTTTGCCGCTGCCGCGCTATTTTTCATTTGCTCACCCCTGCGTGCCGAAGAAATCGAAAGGCTCGAGGACAACGCGGAAAGAGTAACCCTCGACGCCGCGCGCGTTATGTACGACGACGAGGCGGGAGCCGCGGAGGCCACGGGCGACGCCATATTGAGATACCGCGACGCCGTGATACGGGCCGAGCGCATAGACTACGATGTGACCAATCAAAAAGTCACGGCTCACCCCGCCCCCGGCGAGACGGTGTCCCTTCAGAGCTACGGAAAGGTCATCCGCGGCGACTCTTTAGAGTATTCTCTATCTAACGGCGAGGGCGTCATGGAGAACGTGAAAAGCGGCCTTCCGCTCGGCGAGGGGACGCTCTACATCTCAGGCGGCGGCCTTCAGATACTGCCCTACGACGTGGCCGCGGAGCGCGGTTTTGTCAAAAAAAGAGGTGCTAAAAACGTCCCTGACGCGTCTTATGTCGGCCTTGGAGAAAACATATCGGTCACGACCTGCGCGCTTGACCATCCCCATTATCGCGTCGAGTCTAAACGCATAATATTTATCCCCGGCAAGAAAGCCGTGGCAAAATCCCCTCGCCTCTATCTCGGCAAAACTTACATCATGACCTATCCTATGGACTACGTCATCGATATAGACCGCAAAGCCCTGAAATACTCGCTCACGCCATACTTCCAAAGCAGCGAAACCAAAGGCGGAGGCGGCGGACTTTCGGGCGCTTTTACGTGGGAAACGGGCTCCGTCGCGCTCGGCGCCGCCCTTTGGAGCAAAGTAGAGGCGGAGTGGATGGCCGAGGTAGAGCAGCAGATCGGCGGCGGTTTTTCGGTAAGGGCCGGAGTGGATTACTCTTGGGACAGGGCGTGGGATGACAAACTATACCACCCTCGCGCCGCGCTGTCTTACGAAACGAACGAATGGACAGCTGCGCTTCGCTGGTCGCGCAAAGAATATATCGAAGATCAAAAGAACTCTCTTTATGAGTATCGCGGGCATCTGACTCGCGAACCGGAGTTTTCGGTCGCCTCTCCATGGCTGAAAGACCCGGCTCTGAACTCGTCTTGGTTTCGGCTTAACGCCGTCTGGGGCATGTACCGCGAGGATACCGTCGATTTTTCAAGCGATACCATATCGCGCTGGGGCGCGGACGTGCAAAGCTATTTGGAGCTTCCGATTGGCAAAAGCGCCGATGTTTTTTGGAATATTCGTTATGGGGCGTGGTTTTACGACCATGGCTCGCTTTCTATGGACGACCGGCAGGAGGTTTTGGACGGGATTTTGGGCATTCGATACAGCTTTGGCGCTGTCGAGATGGCGACGGGGTATGAGCGCCGTCATGTATGGGGTTCGTCGCCCATGTTCTGGGACGCATGGGAAAAAGCCGAGAAGATACACCAAAAAATACGCTTCCCTGTAGGCCGTGAGGTTTTTGTGTCCGCGCGCGGAAGTTACGACCTCGATGACTCGCTTTTCGACAAAATAACCTATTCGCTTCAGTGGATAAACGACTGCATGAAGTGGGAGCTGCTCTACCACGACGATAGGACGTCCGGCTCCGACGACAAAATGAGCCTAAGCGTGTCAATATTGACCTTCCCGAACACCCAGGCTTCATTTGGCGAGTATAAAGATAAGGACCCGTTTATGAGGCCGAGCGATTTACCGAAATAAAAAGCTCGGCCCTTCGCCCAATCGCTATGCTGTCAGCTTTTCTATCTTTTCTATCTTTTCTATGCTGACGACTTTCAGATTGCGGCTGCCGCGAGGGGTTTTCACTACCACCTCATCGCCTATGGTCTTGCCTATGATAGCCTGTCCTACGGGGCTTTTCTGAGAAATGCTGTTTGCCTTGGGGTCGGCCTCTCCGATGCCGACAATGGAGTAGGTGTAAGACTTGAAAGGCTCCCCTGTATCCTCGAGAGTGACTTTAAGCCCCATCGATATTCTGGTTGTGTCTAAATTGTCCTCGTCCAATATTTTGGCCTTGCCGAGCTGAGCTTCGAGCTTGCCGATGCGCGCTTCTATTTTGGCCTGCTCTTCCTTGGCCGTCGCGTACTCCGCGTTCTCGCTGAGGTCGCCGAAAGAGCGCGCCTCCTCGAGCTGTTTGGCTATGTCCGCCCTGCGATTTGTCCTTAGCTCTATCAGCTCCGCCTTCATTCTGTCATACCCGCTTTGGGTCATCGTCGCTTCGTTGTCTATAATCTTAGCCATAACTCATTCCCCCACGTACAAAACAAAAATATAATTTCCAATCTTTATTTCAAAAATTCAAGATTGAATTTTCAAGTCTGAGGTATTTTAACACAAAAAGCGCACAGCATAAAAATATCTGATAAAATGAATTCGGTTATAATTTATTTGGGAGGTGTTTTTATGCAAAATTATTCTAAGATGTCTTACCCTTCAGCGGCATTTGATGTCGAAGCCACAAACGCGTTTTTCCGCAAGGTTTACAACTGGATGGCGGCGGGGCTTATCCTTACCGCTATAACGGCGCACGTCGTGGCGTCCAGCGCGACAATAGTGAACGCGCTCTACAATTCATCAGGGCTTTTGATGGCATTGGTCATTGTCGAGGTCGGATTGGTGTTTTTCCTAAGTATGGCCATAAACCGCATAAGCGCGGCGACCGCGTCCATGCTCTTTATCGCCTACAGCCTTCTGAACGGCGTCACGCTGTCGTCCGTTTTGCTTGTCTTCACGGGCGAGTCGGTGTTCACGGCGTTTTTGGCGACAGCCGGCATGTTCGGCGCGATGAGCGTCTATGGGCTTTACATCAAGCGCGACCTCACGAGCATGGGCGGCTTCCTTATGATGGGGCTTTGGGGCCTGATCATAGCGACGGTCGTCAATATGTTCCTCGGCAGCGGTATGCTCGAACTCGCGATAAGCGGCGTCGGCGTGTTGCTGTTCATGGGGCTTACGGCCTACGACACTCAGTATCTTCGCGAACTTGGAGGCAACATGGACTTAAGTGGCGCGGATGAGACTCCCCGCAAGTTGGTCATCATCGGAGCGCTCAAGCTCTATCTCGACTTCATCAACCTTTTCATTTTCCTTTTGCGCTTTTTGGGACACCGCCGCAATTAGGTGCCGGACGGACAGTAAATGAAGATTTTGTTCTACAGCAAAGAATTATCGAGGCGCAAAGACGACTTCATCGCGTGGCTCCCCGAACATGAGGTGAGAGTTGCGGACGAGGATACCGTATTTGAGCGTATAGCCGACGCCGACGTGCTTATAACACGCCCCGGCGTCGGTAGCGTTATGAGCCGTGATGCCTTGGAGTCCGCGCCTAAGTTGAAACTTTGGCATCAGTGGGGCGCGGGGCTCGAGGGGCTCGACTTCGAGTTTTGCGCAGCGAGGGGTATAGCCGTCTGCAACACGCCCTCGCGCGGCACGGGCAACGCGGAGGGCGTCACGGAAATAGCCATCTTGCATATGTTGCTTCTGGGTCGAAAGTACGCCTTCGCTTGCGAGAACATGGCAAAGGGCAAGATGTTTTCACCCGCCGGCATATCGCTTTGGAGGGCCGATGTTTGCGTGGTGGGGCTCGGCAACCTCGGCCGCACGCTCGCCGAAAGGCTCTCCGCTATGGGCGCGCGAGTTTGCGGGGTCAACCGAACCTCATTGCCGCCCGATACGCTTGAAGAATTCGGCATAAAAGAGTTCTTCTCTCTCAAAGATTTGAATAAGGCCGTCGCCGGACGTCGTTTTGTCGTGGCGGCTTTGGCTTTTTCGGACGAGACAAAAGAGATTTTCAACGACTCGTTTTTCGATGCGATGGCGGATAACGCGTTTTTTATCAACGTGGCGCGCGGCGGGCTTGTCGACGAGGCCGCGCTTCTGCGCGCTCTCGACTCAGGACACTTGGCGGGGGCGGGGCTCGATGTCTTCGCGCAAGAACCGCCCGCGCGCGGCAACCCGCTTCTCACGCACAAAAACGTGACGTTGACGCCCCATATCGGAGGGATTACCTCAGCGGCTCAGCAGGCAATATTCGACTTTATCCACGACAATATAACGCGTCTCGCGAAGGGAGAACCCTTAGCGGCGCAGAGGCATGGTGTTTAGGCCATGAGACGTTTGCTTGCCATAGCGGCGTTTTTTATATTTTGCACGAGTTTAACGGCCTGTGCCGCGCGAACTTCCGCGGAATGGGATAAGCGCCTATCAGCTAACACCGTCACTCTTTGGGTAGAGGGACAGGACCTTGGCGGGATAATCTTAAACGCCCGCGCGGAGATAAACGTCACTCGCATCGACAGAAAAATGTCGGATTTGCTAAATCGGGACAGAGATGTCGACGAGTGGGTTACGGAAAGTTTGAACTACTACTACAGCAACCGCAAAGACGTAAAGGCGCGCGTCAAAAAAAATGAGGTCTTTGCCGTGAGGTGCAGGGCCAACAAGTTCTTTGAGTTCGACCCGACGAAACTCGTCATAAACGGCTACGCTTTACAAAAAGAAGACGTGCTGACAAGCGATATATACTGGGAAAGCGAGATGGGGAGCGGGGACGAATTTGTGATAGCGGTCCTCGCTCCGGCGCTGAAGAAGGGACAAAAAATAGAAGTTTCATATGATTAATACTAATGAAGACACATTTTTATGCCGATAATCAATATAATGAGCGTTATTTAATTTTGTATAATTCAAAATATATGCCGGTTTTCAATATAAGGGGGTTTTGACCATGGCAATGACCGTTTCGGGCGTTGCGTCAGGCATCGACTGGGAAAACATGATAGAAGAGGTCTTGGAGGCATCCAGGGGCCCCGCCTATATTCAGGCGGCCAAGCGGGACAAGCTTGAGTTGCGAAAGAGCCTTTTCGAGGAATTGAGGGTCGATTTTCAGGCGCTGCAGAGCGCGCTTACGCCTATAAAGCTGGCGTCCACGTTCAAGGCAAAGCAGGTGAATATAGACAGGCTCGACAGCTCCGGGTCTTATAAGGGCGTTTTGTCCGCCACGGTCAGCGCCGACGCGGCCGTGAACGTGTACGATCTTGAAGTTTTGCAGATAGCCAAAAGCCAGATAAGCCGCTCCGACCAGCACACAGGGGGCGCTATTACCACTGCCGGCATAGGCTCGTACTTCTACATCAACGCCGGAGGACAAAAACTGCGCGTAAACTTGGATGTCGGCACGAACACTATATCATCCATCGCGGATAAGATAAACAATGTTTTAAAGACCGCCCGCCCGCCTGTCGCCGTGACGGCGAGCATCGTTGACAATCGCATAGTCCTGAAGAGCGACAACGTAGGCTCCGGGACAGAAACAATATCGTCAAACCTCATACGAAGCGGCAACAGCACCGACCTCATTCAGTTTCCGTTGAACGCCGACAGCTACAATAGCGCCAGCGGTACCTACGACAGCGGCATGTACACTATCAGCACGCTGAACGAAGGCGGCGGCAAGTTGGTCATCACCAGCGGCGGCACGACGTACAATGAAGGTGTGGACTTCGATGTTCTATCCGGCGGACGTATTCGCTGGCGCGAGATGGATAACACTTATCCGTCGACCAACGAGTCTTACAAAATAAAATACACTATGGCGGCCGGCGAAACCTACACCACAACAGGAACTCGCTCCTCTGGCAACGTCGATAAGGACGTCATAAAATTTAACGCCGACGTGACCGCGCCGACAAGCAGGATAACCATAAGTATCGGCAGCTTCACCTACAATTATGGTACCGACTTTACTATCAGCGGTAACGATATAGTATGGGCAAACGCGTCTATGCTTAGCGGCGGTACGGCTTACACCGTAAATTACGAATCTCAGGGTAGCGGCAATGAGGCATTTGAGCTTGACGTCAAAAGAAGCGTCCCGGACGTATTGATTCAGGATGCGTTGACGTTCGTGCCGGTGGATTTCTCCGATTTTGCCGGAGGCACGGCCACGATAACGTCCGCTAGCGGCAGAACCTATCGGCAAGGCGCGGATTTTGACATAGTGCCCATAACCGATCCTGCCGACCCCAACGTCGGTAAGGCTACAATCAGATGGCGTGCCGAGAGCGCTTATATCGCGCCGGAACCGGGCGAGAGCTATACCATTTCGCTCACCGACGCCAACGGAACTGTTACGGCTTTCGACCCAATAACTATGGCCAACGCAGACGATATTGACCTCGCTACATATGGCTTTGGTCACAGCACCCCGGCTAACCCATTGAGCGGCACGATACAAGTTTCCTATAACGGCAAGGCTTTTGCGAATGGCGACACCATTGACTACAGGCTAACCAACCCCGTCGCCGGGACACCCACGACGTTCAACATCGACTGGACGTTGCGAGACTGGGCGACGCCGGGGACACCGTGGCTCATAAGCGGACAATCCACAGCTCGCACAACTCCGGCAATCGGCGCGACCTATACCGCAACTTATACTTATGACAAAAACGCATTCAGCTTCTCGGACGACGGAAACGGGCTTTTGCACGAGCTTGGATTTGATAACGACGACGCCGACCACTACAGCGCCGGGCAGGACGCCATTCTCATTCTGGACGGCGAGAGAATAACCCGCGCGTCAAACGTCATCAGCGCCGACAACAAGAACGAACTTATCGCTGGTATGACCATAGAACTGAAGGGCGTCGGGCGTGTATCGCTCGATGTCGAGCACGACGCGGAACCGGCGGTCACCGCTGTGCAGAATTTGCTTACGGCCTACAACGATATTATGAGCTGGATAAACGTCCGTGAGACGGAAAAACAGCTTGACGAGACGACGAAGTCGACCATCGACAGCGACGACTTCCGCATGAAGTGGGGTTTGCTGCACGCCAACCCCGTGCTCAGGACGACAAAAGACGCGTTGCGCCGCCTGACCTCTCAGATATACAGCCCGGTTTTCTCCACACGAACGAGCAGAACGGGCGTCTACGGCGACATGGGGCTGAACGGCCTTATGGCCAACAGGATTATCACGATAAGCGCCGGAAGCAATCGCGTCTTGAGCCTTCAAATCTCGCCGGCGGATACACTCAACGACATAGCAGCCAGGATAAACAGCAATACCAATGATTCAGGGCGCCCCAACCCGTTGAAGGACTACAACGCGGATGGCACCGTCTCCACTCAATACGTCACAGCTAAAGTGGAGAACGGTCAGCTTGTCCTTAACACCCTGGGAGTGTCGGCCACTCTGGGCGGCTCCACCGAGGCGCTTTCCGTTATGGGTATAAACTACTCGTACAATACGCTTTCCCAGATAGGCATAAAGTTGCCGTCCACCGGAGAGATGAGCGACCAGGGCAAGACGGGCGAACTCGATTTTAACACGAGCGCGTTTATGACCGCCCTGACGAACAACGCGGACGACGTGGCCAACTTGATGACGACGTTTGCGGCTCAGATGCAGACATATATAGACAACACTATAAAAACGTCGCAAGCGGAGATAGGCTCTGGCGTGGTGGCGGTTCAAGGGTCTTTGGCCCGCGAGATGAACGCTATCGACGACGAGATAAAGCGCATAGACGACTATTTGGCGGAGTTCAACAGAAAGCAGACCGAGAAAGAGACGAAGCTGCGCGCTCAGTACGCCGCGTCCGAGACTACACTCGCTCGGCTGATGGAGCAGGCCAGCTGGCTCTCCAGCGTTGTGAGCCAGCTTCAGGGTCAGCAAGCGAGTTAGGGTTATCCGGCGTAATATACAAAAGTCCGCCCTCGATATGAGGGGCGGACTTTTGTATGTTCACTTAAATTTGTTTACATCATCCTGCCAAACGGCATCAGGCTCAGCAGCGCGCGCGCTATGGGGTGAAACAAAACGTCTATTATGCCGGTCAGCACCAACGCTATAAGAACTATCGCGCCGTACCGCTCGAGCCAAAAATAGTATCTGCTCAGGCTAAAGGGTATGAAGACCGAAAGAATTTTCGACCCGTCGAGCGGCGGTATGGGGATAAGGTTGAACGCGGCAAGCCCGATGTTTATGATTATCATCTGCCATAACACCGTAATCCCGGCGCTTCCCGCTATGGAAAAAATCGCCTCGCCAAAGCCGCGCAGAATCAAAACGCAGATAAAAGCCGTAAGAAGGTTGCCCGCCACGCCGGCCAGCGAGACCAAGACCAAATCGCGCTTATAGCTTCGGAAATATCGCGTGTTTATGGGCACCGGCTTGGCCCAGCCAAAGCCGGCGAACAAAAGCAAAAGCGTCCCCCAAAGGTCAAAGTGAGCCATGGGGTTCAAGGTCAGGCGCCCCATGCGGTCAGCCGTGGGGTCGCCCAAGAGTTTAGCGACCCAGCCATGACAAAATTCGTGAAACGTAATAGCCCAAAACACCGCCGGCAGCGCCAAAAGAAGCGTCACCGGATCTCTGCGCAAAAACCCCATTTTATCGCCTTCCTTTCCGCCGTTTAGTTGCCGGCCAACCTTGCTCCCATATCAAACGCGTTTCTCAGATCTTCAGGGAACTGTGTTTCACGCGCATTTGCCTTTTTCGCCTCATCGAACAAAGGAGCTTCATATTTTGAGTAGTCGTCAAACTGATACGTGTCCGTGGACGCGAGATATTCCACGCGCCCGTTCAGGTTGCTCAGATACCTTACGTTTTCCTTATAGATACGCTCGTAACCTAACGTTTCCATAGCTTCCTGAGTGACGTTCATCGTGTAGATAAAGCCCACGTTGGCGCGCCCTTTGAAACAAGACCTGTCCGTGGCGCGGTACGCTAAATTGGAGAACAAAGCGCGCTCCAAAAATGAGCGCATTGCGCCCGTGACGTCCGACAGATATATCGGGGACGCCAAAAGCAGCAGACCGACGCCCTTTATCTGCTCCAATACAGGGCTCAGCCCATCGTTCATAGCGCACTTTCCGGGGTGTCCGTCCTTGCGCTTGCACATAAAGCAACTTGAACAGCCCTTGAAATTCAGGTCGTAGAGGTGAACTGTTTCACACGCCTCCGCGCCGGCGCTTACCGCTCCCTCTAATGCTTTTGCGAGCAATTTAGCGGTGTTCCAATTTTTTCTGGGGCCTCCGTTTATCGCTAAAACCTTCATAATTTACACCCTCCACACTTCTGGATTGACTAAATTTGCGGGTCGTTTGCCCTGAAGCGCCGCTACTAAATTAGACGCGGCGCAAGACGCCATGCCGTCGCGCGAGGCTCTGGAAGCGCTTCCTATATGCGGCAGCGTAGTTACGTTTTTCAAGTTCAAAAGCGGCTCGTCAAGCGGCACCGGCTCACACTCAAACACGTCGAGCCCCGCGCCGTAAATCCATTTTTCAGAGCAGGCCCTGAACAGCGCTTTCTGGTCTACCACGGCGCCGCGCGCTATGTTTATGAGAATGGCGGTTTTTTTCATCATTTTAAGTTCGCGCTCGCCGATAAGTCCGCGTGTTTTGTCGTTTAGGGGACAGTGCAGGGATACAAAGTCGCTCTCACGCAGAAGCTCGTCGAGCGAGACGTATTTTGCGCCGAGCGACGCCTCGGCCTCCGGCTTGCGATTGTCGCCGCAGTAGAGGATTTTCATACCAAAGCCCTTAGCGCGCCGCGCCACGGCCTGACCGATCTGGCCGAGGCCTACTATGCCAACGGTCGCGCCGTAAACATCTACGCCCACCATCAGCTCCGCGTTCCAAGTGTTCCATTCTCCGGACCGTAAAAAAACGTTGGCCTCCATGAGACGGCGCGCCGAGGCCAAAATAAGGGAAAAACCCAAATCCGCCGTGGCCTCCGTCAGAACCCCGGGCGTGTTGGTTACGCATACGCCGCGCTTTGAGGCGGCGGGCACGTCAATGTTGTCATACCCCACGCCAAAGTTGCTGACCACTTTCAGATTGGGCGCGGCGTCCAAAAACTCTTCGTCCACTTTTACATGCCCCACGATAGCCCCCTCGGCGTCGGCGAGCTTTTTGAGCAATATATCTTTCGGGGCTGTGCCGTCACTCTCCCACATCTCAAAATCCACGTTTCCCCTCAAAACGGCAAGCCCTGCTTCCTGTATCGAAAAACATACGTAAACTTTTGGTAACGACATTTTTGAAAAACCTCCTGAATTTAGTTAAATTTTACCCTATAATTCCCCTTGCCGCGACGACTCCGCTGGCGGCGGCTTGGATTATCCCACGGCTGACGCCCGCCCCGTCCCCGGCCATCCAGAGGCTGCGCACGGAAGGGACGGACAAGTCTCTATCTAACTCTAAGCGCAGAGAGTACAGCTTTATCTCCACGCCGTACAGGAGCGTGTCGCCGTGGTTCACTCCGGGCATGATGCGGTTTAGGGCGTCCAAAAACTCGACTATGTCCGTTACGTATCTGTGCGGCAATACTAAACTGAGGTCGCCGGGCTGAGCCTGAACCGTCGGCTCCACCATGCCGCGCTCTATACGGGACGCCGTGGAGCGCCGCCCGTCCTTCAAATCAGCAAGACGCTGAACTAAGATGCTCCCACCGGCCAGCATGTTGGCCAATTTCGCTATATGCGTGGCGTATCCTATCGGGTCGCTGAAGGGCTGAGTGAAGTTTTTCGTCACGAGTATGGCGAAGTTTGTGTTTTCCGACTTTTTATGTTTGAGGCTGTGGCCGTTTACGGTGACAAGTTTGTGCGCCTGGTTGAACTCGTGAACCACAAAGCCCGACGGGTTCATGCAGAACGTGCGGCAGCGGTCGTCGAACGTCGGGGTGTTGTAGAGGCATTTCACCTCGTAAAACTCTTTGGTGAGAGAGTCGCAGACGCTGTCGGGCACCTCTACGCGCACTCCTATATCCACGGGCATAGACGCTATGGAGAGATTCAGGCGGCCTATGAGTTTCTCTAACCAAGGCGCGCCCTCACGCCCCGGCGCGGCCAAGATGTTCGGGGCGCGAACTTCTGTGCCGTCCTCGAACAGGACGCCGACGGCCTTGGGGTCCGTATCTGGGTTTTCAATCAAAAGATCCCTTACGGGCGAGTTCATGCGGATGTCGCACTTGCGCATGAGGTCCTCGTACATGTTTTGAAGAACCTCCCGCGCCGCGTCGGTGCCTATATGCCTGATACGGGCGGGAAGCACGCGAAGCCCCACCTGCGCGGCCTGTCTGATGGTGTCATACGCCACCTCGCTCGAAGCCTCGTAGCTGTGAGCGTCCGCGCCGAAGCGCACAAAATCGTCGTCAACAAGCCCGATAAGAGACAAGAGCTCGGGGCGTCCTATATACTCTTCGAGGTTTCCGCCGAAGCCCGTCGTGAGGGTCAGCTTGCCGTCTGAGGCCGAACCCGCTCCGCCCCAGCCTGAAACGACCGCGCAAGAGGGACAGTTGACGCAAATTTTGCTTTTACCCTCCGCTATGGGGCAATGGCGCTCGTTTATGAGTTTTCCCTTGTCGGCGATTAGGATTTTTTTTCCGCGCTTAGACAGTTCGGCCGCCGCGAAAATCCCGGCCGGGCCCGCTCCTATTATTATGACGTCGTAGTTTATTGAAATCACTAAAATCACTCTCCAATATATTCGGGAACCATCTCACGCAAAAGCTCAGGTGCTTTATTCGGATATGCTAAACTTTGCGACAATTTCGGCAGTATCGACTGCGTACCGCCGCTAAGTTTGAGCGTAGATTCAAAGACTTTTGGGTTGGACGTGCGGCGAACCGAGGCGGGATCGTAAAACAGCTCCTCGAACAATTTTTCTCCGGGCCTTATGCCGGTGCAGACTATCTTGATGTCCCGCCCCGGTTCGTGCCCGTGAAGGCGTATCAACATCTCGGCCATTTCCGATATGAGCACCGGCTCGCCCATGTCTAAAACAAACAGCTCCCCGCCGCGCCCTATGGCTCCGGCCTGAATGACGAGACTGACAGCCTCCGGTATGAGCATAAAATAACGCTTCATAGACGGGTCCGTAATAGTGACGGGTCCGCCCGCCGCTATCTGCTCCTCAAACTTAGGGACGACGCTGCCCCGGCTTCCGAGCACGTTCCCAAACCGCACGGCCATATAAGCCGTATTTTTGAACTTGTCCTGAACCTCGCCAAGCGCGCGCTCCGCCGCCCTCTTGCTGGCGCCCATAACGCTCGACGGCCTTACCGCTTTGTCGGTCGAGATCATCACCAAGCGTTTCGCGCCGCTCTCCCCCGCCAATCTGGAAACAGTCAGGGTTCCAAACGTATTCACGCGCAAGGCCTCGCGGACGCAGGGCTCCATAAGCGGGACGTGCTTGTGGGCGGCGGCGTGAAATATTACATCCGGCCTAAAACCCTCAAATAGGTCTCTCATAGCAATTTCGTCCGCCACGTCGGCTATCACCGGGCGAACCTTGGATAGGAGCGGGGATTTAGCGAGAGATTTATATAAAGACTCCATCAGAAGATAAATCGACTGCTCGCCGTGCCCCAAAACGACAAGCTCAGACGGCTCGTTCTTGAGCGTTTGGCGGACTATTTCGCTTCCGATAGAACCTCCGGCGCCCGTGACCAATACTTTAGCGCCTCTCAAATAATCGCACCTGTACGTCATATCCACAGGGTCTCGCCCCAAGAGGTCCTCAAGACTGACGCGCCTCAGACGGTTTACCGATACATCCCCGCCGGCCAGCTCTTGCAGGCTCGGCAGCACCCGGACGCTGACTTTGAGGGGGGACAGCATATCGTAAAGCTCCCTTATTTTTTTGCCGGCGGCGCTCGGAATGGCCACCAACACGACGCTTATCTCGTAGGCCTTGATAAGCGAGGGCAGGTCCTCCGTGTCACTCAATACGGCAAGGCCTGATATTGTCTTGCCTATTTTAGATGTATCGTCATCAACAAAGCCGCGCGGGACAAGCTCCTGCGGGTTTCGCAGCAAGTCTCGCGCCAAGACCGCCCCGGCCTCTCCGGCGCCCACTATGAGCGCGTTCAAAAAACGCCTGCCGCCGTCTGACGCCCTTGTTATGGCGAGCCTCCAAGAAACCCTGAGCGCGCCGCAGAGGATAACCCCGGCAAAAAGCATTATGACAAGAGATGTGCGCGGCAAGAGCGTGAAAGGCCTAAAAGTCACAAGACCCGTAAATAACGCGCCGGCCAAAAGATAAAGTTTGGCAAAACGCAGATAGTCCTCTAATCCCGCCTGCTTCCAAAGCGTTCGATATTGTTTGCCAAAGAAAAAGACGGCGACGATGATAGATGGGAAAATGAGGGCGGTCAGCGCGAGGTCGTACAAATAGACACTTGGTATAAACAGCGTCAAGCGAATGGCATAGCCCAGATAAGCCGAGAACGCCAAGAGCGTGAAGTCAAACAGAGCCACGAACAGCCCGTGGCTCGAAAGTTTTTTCCAAAAATACAGAAAGCGCCCCAGTGCGTCGCGCATAAATACTCCCCGTTGCCAAGCGAGATGCGTCAATCGCGCTAAATAATAAGTTTCTTGCCTCCGCCCTGCTGTCCCCCAAGCCTGTCCAGCTCATTCAGAACCGCGGCGGGGGCCACGTCTATCTTTGGCTTCTGCTGCTTTGCCTGCGCTTCCGAGACGCGCCTCTCGTACTCCTCCATAGTTTTACGAATGGCGGACGAGTCGCCGCGAATCCAAAGCAAAATCCCGTCAGTCACGGCCTTTATTTCCTCATCGGACGGCAGTTTTTCTATGGCGCCGATGTCCTTCAGTATCTTATGCTCTTCCTTCACGGACTCGAGAACGTCGGCGTCAGTCAGAAGCCCCTTTTTATAAAGAGCGCGGGATATTATGTTGAAGCGGCTCTTTTGGTTCTCGGACTCCATCGCCATCCCGTCCACGCGCGCCAAAAGCATCGAAAGCAATTCATCAAGACCTATTTGCATGGGCACTCGAAAACTCCCCCTTTCTATTGTCAACAAGTGTATATTTTAACATAAATAAACATACAATTCTTCTAAGCCTGACGCGGAAAAATAAATGTTGTCGCCCCGCGCTTTGCGCCCGTCGTTTTTTGCTTTTGCTTTTTTGCTTTCTGTAGTATAAATATATGGCGTGAACATTATGAAAATATTCTCAAATAAAAACTAAATTTTTGAAACTAAACAGGACAGGAGGAAAATCAACGATGATAAAACACATTGATTACAACAAAATGGGGCGCGGTCAGCATGGATGGTTAGACAGCCATTTTCACTTTTCCTTTGCGGAATATTGCAACCCCGACAATATCCAGTTTGGCGTTTTGCGGGTTCTCAATGACGACCGCGTCGCGCCCGGCACGGGCTTTGACACTCATTCGCATAAGGATATGGAAATTATCTCCTACGTGGTGGAGGGCGAGCTGACCCACGCGGACAACATGAAGAACAAACACACCCTGACCCGCGGGCAGGCGCAATACATGAGCGCCGGAACGGGCGTTTATCACAGCGAGCATAATTTGGGCGAACATCCGCTGCGCTTTTTACAAATATGGATTTTGCCGGACAGGGAGGGCTATGAGCCGAACTACGGAGATCACCGTTTTGAATGGGGTGAGCGAACGGACAAATGGCTGCCTATCGCGTCAGGCGACGCGGCGTCGGACGCGCCGATTCACATTCACGCCGACGTTAATATTTTCGCGACGAAAATAACGCAGGGCGGCTCGCTCGCGTTTCCGGTCCCCAAGAATCGGCAGGCGTATTTGACGCTGATTGAAGGCGCGGCGCAAATCGGCGAGCATGCGTTATCCGCCGGAGACGCGGCGGAGATAGTTGAGGAAAATATCACGGTGGAGGCGAAGACGGCCGCGCATGTCTTGGTTTTGGAGATGAAGAAGGCGTAAGGGAAAGGTCGTCTCCTCCGCTTCCGGCGCCGCTTGGCATATCCTCGAACTCTATATATTCAGGCTCGCCAAAGGCGTTTTTCATATATTCGACGAAGTCCAAAGTGTGCTCCTCCGTGGCGAAAGACGCCTGCAGGCGCATGGGGTGAGGATACCTCGAGCTATAAAAGAGCATGTCCCCCTTGCCTAAGAGTTTTTCGGCGCCCATTTTGTCTATGATGGTGCGTGAGTCGGTCTGAGACGGCACCGCGAAAGCCACGCGGGCTGGGATGTTGGCCTTGATAAGCCCCGTTATGACGTCGACGGACGGACGCTGAGTCGCCAAAATCAGATGTATCCCCGAAGACCGCGCCTTCTGGGCGAGGCGCACTATGAGGCCCTCCACCTCCTTGCCGGCCGTGTACATGAGGTCGGCCAGCTCGTCCACGACCACGACTATATGCGGAAAACGGTGTTTTGGAAGGGCCTTTTCGTTGTAAGACGCCAAGTTTCTCACCCGCGCCTTGGCAAACGCCTCAGAGCGGCTTTCCATCTCCCGCACGGCCCAGGCGAGGGCGGACACGGCCTTTTTTGGCTCTGAAACGGGGCGCGACAACAGGTGAGGCAAGCCTTCGTAAATAGCGAACTCCACCTGCTTGGGGTCTACCAAAATCAGTTTCAGCTCGTCGGGGGTTCGCTGAGAGCACATGCCCAGGATGCAGGTGTTTGTGAACACGCTTTTGCCGGAGCCGGTCGTGCCGGCGACCAGCATGTGGGGCATATCCTCGAGCCCGCATATCAAGTGCTTGGAGTCAACGAGCACCCCCATAGGCAGGGGCAATATAAATTCGCTCTCCGCGAACTCCGCTGACTCCATGACAGACCTCATGGTTATGCCCTTGCGCTTTGGGTTGGGTATCTCTATACCGACGTACCTTTGGCCCAAGACGGGCGCTTCCACGCGGACGGAGTTCACGGCCAAGGCCATAGTCAAATCGCTGGACAGTCCGGATACCTTGCTGACCTTGACGCCCGGCGCAAGCTCAAGCTGAAACTGAATCACCGACGGGCCTATAACGATATGGGCGACGCTCGATTTTACGCCGAAATTTTGGAGCGTCTCTACTATGAGCCCGGCCTGCTGGTTGGCTATCTCCCGGCTTCCGTCCTCTTTGTTGTCATTCGCGACGGGGCCGAATATATCGAGGGGAGGCGGAAAGACAGCGCCCGTAAAATCCTCCTCGATTTGTGGGACCGGTTCGGGTTCTTCTTGTCTTGCGTGTTCTATACGCTCAGTTTTGGGGAGCCGCTCTTCGCTGATTGGGTTGACCGGCTTGATTGGCTCGTCCCGCTCGGCCTCGGCATGCTCAAACTCGACTTGCTTCAGCTTGATAAGTATGGCCGTAAAGACTTGAAGGGGAAGATGAAAGCCGAAGAATACCGCCGAAAGAGATAAAAATACAAACGCCGCGGCCACCGCGCCCGACAAGCCGAGGTTGACCCAAAAAAACCGAGAGAGCCAGACTCCGACATAGCCGGCCTGAGCGAAGCGCCAAGGCAAAGACCAGCCGGCGCGGACAAAAAGCCCAAGCGTGAACGCCACGGACAAATATAAAAAAATAACCCCCAAAACCTGCCCCAACGGTCTCGGTATATGTCTTTTCATCAGGCTGGCCGCGCATATATAAATCAAAAACAAAAGAGGCGCTACGATAGCCCCGCCAAACGTGTCCCGCAAAAATTCCCCTATAGCGCGCCCGCTCAGCCCCGTCCAGGCCCATCCCAAAAGAGCGCCTATAACGTAAATAACGGCGCACATAAACAAACATACGATCAGCCCAAAGCAACCGAGCCGTTTTCCCGATCGCCCTCCGTTTCTCGCGGCCTTTTTAGCGACGGGCTTTTTGCCGGAAGGGCGTTTCCCGCTTCTTTTGTTTTTGAAAAACATAGACATTGAATAACTTTACTCCGTTCTGGCCTTTTTTATGTTACGGCGGTGCTCTTCGTAGCTTTCCGCGAAGTAATGATATCCGTTTTTACGGGCTACATAGTAGTAGTACGGCGTCTCTTGCGGCGCTATGGCGGCTTCCCAAGATTCTTTAGAGGGGATGCAGATGGGGGCAGGAGGAAGGCCGGGCTTTATGTACGTGTTGTACGGTGAGTCAATTTCCAAGTCGCTGTAAAGCACACGCGTAACGGTCCTGCCTTTCAGCCTCCAAGCGTAGATTACGGTGGCGTCTATCTGGAGCAGCATATTTTTTTTGATGCGGTTGAGTATTACCCCGGCTATAATCGCTCTCTCGTCGTCCCGGAGCGCCTCGCGCTGCACCATAGACGCTATAGTCGCCGTGTCGCCGATATTGCTGGACGCGGCGTCGCCGAACAGTCTGCCCCCGTATGTGTCCCACCAAGTGTGGGAGGCCACGCGCACCAATTCTTCCGGCGTTTCCCTTACGACAAAATAAGTCTCCGGCAGCAGGAAAGCCGCTCGTTTTTCCTCGCCGTCCGGCAGATAAGCCAACATCGGCTCAGGATAGTTTTTATCGTCGAGAATGGCCTTTCTCAGCGCATCGCCGCTCGCGGGCTGAGGTAAAATCGGGTTTTCGTGCCGCTCAAAAATATCCCTCAAAGAAAAAACATCCATCCCCGGTATTATGGTAAGGCTCCAACTCACGGGCTGAACCGTCATAAGCTGTCTTGCCATGTTCCAAGGGTCGGAGCGCCTTACGCGGTATTGCCCCGAACGTATTTTCCTGTCGATTTTAAGCCACGACATCCAGCGGGCAAGTTCTGTGGCGGAGCCCGTCGTCAAAGCGCCCTGCTCAAAAAAAGCCTGAGCGCACTGACGTGCCGAGAGGCCCGGTTTTATGACGACGACCTTCATTTCCCCATGCGGTATGGGCATCCATTTGTTCCATAACTCGAACGGAACTTTGAAGTAGAAAACCGCGCCGCCTACGGCAACGCCAATCGAGAAAGCGGTTAAAATCAAAATCCAAAGCCATTGAATTTTGCCAGATTTATTTTTCGGGCTTCTCATCCATAGCCAACTCCTATTTCTGAATGAACATCGCGTCCCCATAAGAAAAAAAGCGATACCCACTCGAAATCGCAAGACCATAGATACCGCGCAGAGCCGAAACCGCGCTCTCGGGTTCTCCATGCGAGAGATGATTGACGAAGGCCGACGCTAACATCAAAAGCGAGCTTTTTGGAAGATGAAAATTCGTAATCATCGCCTCTACTACTTTATAACAAAATCCCGGATAAATAAAGAGCCGAGTATCCATAATCCCGGCGCGGACATTTCCGTCCCTTAGCGCGCATGATTCGAGCGTCCTGACCACGGTCGTACCCACGGCTATGACGCGCCTTCCCCTTTGCCGGCATCGCGCTATGGCGTCCTCCGTAGCTTGCGGAACCTCGCAGTGCTCGCTGTGAATATTATGCTCTCTTATGTCGGACGCACTCACAGGGCGAAACGTTCCGAGCCCAACGCGCAAAGTCACCCACGCTATCTCCGCGCCCTTGGCCTCGACGCGCTTCAACAGTTCTTTCGTGAAATGCAAACCGGCGGTCGGCGCGGCGACAGAGCCGTCGACATTCGCGTAGACGGTCTGATATCTTTGCCTTGTCTCGGCCTCGGTCGTCCCGTCGGGCTTTATATAGGGCGGCAACGGCGTCCGCCCGTATTTATTCAAAAACTCGAGGCATCCCTCGTCGCCGCTGTATATTCTGACCAAACAAACCCCGTCGTCTTCCTTTTCCTCTATCTCTATGGCGCGCCCCGATACGTACACTTTCGAGCCCACGCCAAGCCTGCGCCCGGGACGAACCAGCGCCTTCCAACGCTCAAAATTCGCGTCGCAAGGGCTTAACAGCATAATTTCAGCCTTGCCGCCGCTCGCCTTTTCGCCGTTGAGGCGCGCGGGGAGGACGCGCGTGTCGTTTAGGACAAGCAAATCGCCGGCCTTTATATACTCTGAAATATCGGAAAATATTTTGTGCTCGACCAAGCCGCTTGTTACATTCCACACCAAAAGCCGGGAGGCGTCGCGCGGCTCCGCCGGAGCCTGCGCTATGCGCTCCGCCGGGAGCTCGTAGTCGTAGGCGTTAATGTCATATATAAAATCTTGGGGGACAGATTCGCCCATGTATTTACGGCCTCCTTTCGCGTAACGCTGAGTTTAGCGCAAAAAACATAGCAAAAACAGAGGTTGAAGTCAACAGTATCGGCAGTGGCCGCCGGGTATTAACCCGGCAATAAAGTCGTGCGTTTTTGTCGTGAAGTATCCGCGAAAACCATTGCAAACACAAGAAGCTAAAAGTCTATAATATTACAATGCGCAGAACATAATTGGTGGATTAATAACCAGCAAAAAGAGACGGGCGACCGGGAATTAAAGACGGGCGACCGGAAATTAAAGACGGGCGACCGGAAATTAAAGACGGGCGACCGGAAATTAAAGACGGGCGACCGAGGGCGGTCGCCCCTACAGCTTTATCGAATAGTTTACGGGTTGGCGTCATTGAATTATGCCGTGTTCTTTGATACAATAGAAGCCATCCGGGGGAGCTTCGGATGACCGTGGTAAATGGGCTACCTTATTGAAGGAGGACACCTTCATTAGGAATTACGCCCTAATTAAGTGCCTGATTTCACGCTTTGATAGCGCGGACAAGTCCCGCGACGGCTCGTATTAGTTCGGTAAGAGCTAATACGAGTTTTATTATCTCAGCCATGTAATCACCTCCTTTCGGAGGCATACCCCCGTAGCTACGCGAGGCTGTTTCCCTGTTTCCCCTTCGCGTACTCCCCGATGATATTATACTCGTTTGCTTTCTATCCCGCCACGGTAGGGGCGACCGCCCCCGGTCGCCCGTCTTTAACTCCCTGTCGCCAGTCTTCGCTTGAACACCTATCTTTGGAAAACAAATAGGGTAACAGCATTTACTTTTTCAAAAAACACGGCATAATTCAATATTACAGACAGATAAGGAGACAAAAATTATGCCGCCAACCCGCAAACCCAATAGATTACAAGAATATGATTACGCGTCAGGAGGCGCGTATTTTGTTACCATATGCACAGCGAACCGCGAACCATTATTCGGCGAATTCGTAGGGGCGACCGCCCCCGGTCGCCCGTCTCTTTTTGCCGGTCGCCCGTCTTTAACTCCCGATCGCCCGTCTTCGCTTGAACACCCGTCTTTGGAAAACGAACATCCGTTGGAAAACGAACATCCGCGAGTAGAATTAACCGCATTGGGAAAATGCGTTGACGAAACAATCAACATCGCAAATCATGACGATATTACGATTGATAAATATGTGATTATGCCGAATCATATACACATGATTATTGTGATTCAACCTGAGACGGGCGACCGATTAAGAACGGATGGTCAATTAAGAACGGGCGACCGGCAAAAAGAGGCGGGCGACCGGGGATTAAAGGCGGATGACCGGAAATTAAAGGCGGATGACCGGAAATTAAAGGCGGGCGACCGGGAATTAAAGACGGGCGACCGGGGGCGGTCGCCCCTACAATACATTGTTAGGAACATCAAATCATTTGTTACAAAATGGGCGGGCTTTCCTGTGTGGCAAAAATCATTCCACGACCATATCATTCGTAACCCGTATGAATACGCCCAGATTAAGGAATACATCGAAACCAACCCACAACAATGGAAAGAAGATTCTCTTTACGTGGAATTGCCATATCTCTGAATTGTATGGAAAGGCGTACATAGGCGACCGTAAGGGCGACCCTGCCGTGACGGGATAGAAAGCAAACGGGTATAACATTACAACCATAGACGGGCGATCAATTAAAAACGGGTGGCCGATTAAGAAGGGGCGACCGGCAAAAAGAGACGGGCGACCGAGGAATTAAAAACGGGCGACCGAGGGCGGTCGCCCCTACAGCATATTGTATTGTTTTATGATCATGTTATTCGCATGTGCGGACGAGTATGCCAAAATTGCGGAATATATATTGAAGCCAACCCACAACGTTAGTAGGGGCGACCGCCCCCGGTCGCCCGTCTCTTTTTGCCGGTCGCCCGTCTTTAATTTCCTGTCACCAGTCTCTAATTTCCTGTCGCCCGTCTTCGACGAGCAAACCATTACAATACACAAAACACCCGCCTCCCTTTCGGAAGGCGGGTGTCGTCGTTACGTATAAAGCTGTTCTAAGATATTATTCAGGCTTAGGCTTTCTTGCGGCGAAGAAAGAGGGGAGCCGCGAGGAGCAGGGAGAGAGCCGCGAAACCAGCGTCGCAGCCGCCGCCGGAGGAACTCTTACCGGCTTTGAAGCCGCTACCGTCTGCCGGATAGAAATTATCAGAGCGGGTCACGTCATAGAGCGTGGTTGACACGGCGTTGCCGTCAGCGTCTTTAAGGCCGGTGACGCCGATGGTGTAAGCGGTGCCAGGCTTCAGGTTTGTTATCCTCACAATGGCGATACCATCCTTGTCGGTCTTGGCGGTCGCGGGGTTGCCCGCACGGATAGAGGTCGTGGCCGGCACAGGGGTCGCCGTGAGCTCGACCGTGTAGTTCGGAAGAGGTACGCCCTTATTAGTTACAAGAGCCTTGACCTGAATACCGTTGCCGATCGACTTGGGCTCATAAAGGTAAACCTTGAGGTCGTTGGGGTCGCCAGTGCCGCCGGGATCGGTAACCGTGAAGGTCGCGTCGCCGGATACAGTGGAGTCATCCTGAAGCACGGCGCGGACCGTGTAGGTGCCGACGACCGTGAGCGCGGAAGTACCCCCGACCGTGAAAGGCTTCGCGTCAGTGGACAGCACGTACACTTCTGTTGTTGCCCAGCCAGTCACGTCGAGCACAGTGACGTCAAAGCTGGCGTCGGCGACTGTGTACTCAATGGTGCCGCTGATGCTGTTTGCTGAACCGGCGACAGCACTGCTGGGACTAAGAGTTACTTTGACATCGGAGGTAGGGGGGGTAGGAGGGGTAGGTGTGGTGTCTTTGGAAGTGATTGTGAATGTCTTGAAACCGACGGCGGGAAGGAAATCAGGATTGCTGGCGTCGTTAGATACGGTGAGCGTGAGGGTCCCCGAGTTGAAGCCGGCCGGCACGTCGCCGCTGAATGTGAAAGTGAAGGTGTCAATGTTGTCGTTTTCGACGGGCTCAACACCTAACCAATCGAGATCCGTGCTGGTAATATCATAATCATCATAAGCGGAAACACCCGCGCTGAGCGTTACGTCAACAGAGGCGATATACTGCGTGCCGGGGGTCGCGATTGTGGTGGTGAGATCGCCAAACTCGATGTCGCCCTCTACGGCTACGGAATTTTTCACGATCTGCAACAGGTTAGATGCAACGTCAGCTGACACTTTGTAGGTGGCGTCGGGAACGACAACATCCCGAGAAAGCGCATTTGCGCCTGTCACAGAAAGCACGGTGTAGTAGTCGCCTACGACAAGAGTATTGGCGAGACCCGCGATGTCGATAGACGTTTCGCCGGCGTTGAGGGCAGTAGCTAACGTCAATGCGGGCGTAACGGTATTCAAATTCGCGGCTGCTACGTTGATTTTCAGGTGAGACCCAACGCCTATAAACGTCAATGTGCCGGTGAAGTTGGAGTCGTTCGCGGCGTCAAGCGTACCGTTAACGGTAGTGGTCGCGGGCAGGGCATCCATTTTAATTTTAAGCGTAGCGTCGGTGCTAACGGTGATGCTGGTAGCATTGGTCAGCGTTGCGCCGGTCAGGTCTGCGGTTGCGTCTTTGCTTATAACGACACCTGCGGTGGTGGTGATGCCGCCTGTAAATGCGGTACCGTCGCCAAGAGTGAGAACGTTTGCGCCACCGGCTACAGCACCGTCACCGGTGAGTTTTGTGACTTCCGCAGGGACGGTAAGGGTCAAAGTCGCGCCCTGATCAACGCTGACTTCCGGCAACAACGCAATAGCCGTGGTAACTCCGTCAGTGGCGGCGGCAGTACCCGTGATGCTGAGAGGTACAGTCCAAGCAGGGGTTGACGCCAAATTCAGTACGCCTGTACCTGTCTTGGCCAATTTGCCGCCTTCTAAAGCGGTCAGGTTAGCGCCCAGCGTAAGGGAAGTAGCAGCCGCTGTGGCGATCTCTGCATCATCAGTAAAGATGAGCTTATCTGCGGGTACGCCACTGCCTGAGCCGTCGATAATAAGACCGCCAACAGCCGCTGCGGCAAACGTGATTTTCCCAACGGTCAATTCGGCGTCATCGTCTAACGTGAGGGTCTTTTGACTTGTGGCCAAGCTCGTAAAATCAATGGAGATAGCCCCTGTAGGCACTGCTGTGACGACGTCATTAGTGGCTTCATTAAATGTCAACGTACCGCTATCAGAAGGGCCAGTGCTACCCGTCCAGTTACCGCCCGTCGTCCAATCTGTACCATTACCACCCTGCCATTCATCATCTACAGGTGCAGCAAAAGCCCCGCTTACAAAGACCAGCGTCAATATAGCGACTAAACTCGCCAATTTCAAAAGTTTCTTACTCAAATTTACTTCACTCCTTCCAAAAACTAATCAACCCAGACATCCGAAAGCCGTATTTTTGCTTTCATGCCTCAAGTCTTTACCTAATTTACTCCCCACACGCTCGCCCGAGACAGGGTGTTTCGGGCACTATCTAAAAATCCGGCAAGCTCAAAACCAGCCTGTAATCCCCTCCTTCTTTAGGTAATATTGATTTTTGAGGAAAATCGGGCCGCGTTGTGTTTCTTTGATATAAAGTATTTAATTGCAATGTTTTATATATTATTTTTGTCCGATTTTTTAGCTTGGGTTACGTTTGATTTGTTACAATGATGTTGCAAGGGTGTTACAAGGGCGTTACAAGGAGAGGGGGAGAGAAAATGCCGAGGATATGTTTTTCAGACAGCTTTTTGTCGTCTCTGGAAGCCAACCCCGACGGAGGCGTTTGGTACTCCGACGAGCGGTGCAGAGGGCTGCGGCTCTATGTCGGCTCGTCCGGGAAAAAAACTTGGTATGTGCATTATCGGCAAAACGCGAAAAAACTGGCGCATTACAAAATAGGCGGCTTGGATTTGTTTGGGGTCGCTCAGGCCCGCGAGGCCGCGAGGGCTTTTTTGGCGGCTGTGGCGCGCGGCGAAACTCCGTATTTAAAGCCTGAATATACCGAAAAAATAACTCTCCGGGAATTCATATCCGGCGATTACGCCCCTTGGGTCATCGAGCACAGGCGTTCGGGCAAGGCCACCGTTGCGCTGATCGAGAGCTCTTTCGAGCCGCTGCTCGCTAAACCGATCGAAGAAATAACCGTATCGGCCGTCGAGCAATGGAGGACAAACAAACGCCGCGAAAAAGCGTCGAAAGCGTCAACGCTGAACCGGCAAATCACCGCGCTCAGGGCCGCGCTCAACTGGGGCGTCAAGCGCGGTGTTATCGAAACAAACCCGATGTCACACTTGGAGAGGCTCCCGGAGGACGACAGCGACCGGAAAGTTCGCTACCTCACGGAGGAGGAACGCGAACGCCTGCGCGGGGCTCTCGATAACGCGCCCGGGTATCTGAAAGTCATGGTCGTCCTGTCGCTCAACACCGGCGTCAGGCGCGGCTCTCTCTTCGCGCTCGAGTGGCGCGATGTGGATTTCGACAACCGCGTTCTGACGCTGCGCGCGTCTTCGTCCAAGAGCGGAAAGGGATATTTTGTCCCGCTGAACGACGCGGCGGCGGAGGTCTTGTCAGGGTGGCGGGGTGGCGCGACCGACGGGCTCGTGTTTCCGTCCCCGGTCTCCGGCACCGTTTTGAACAGCGTAAAACAATCTTGGGCAACGCTTCTGAAAGACGCGGGGATAGAGAAATTCCGCTGGCACGACATGAGGCACGACTTCGCCTCGCGGCTCGTGATGCGCGGCGTGGACCTCAACACGGTGCGGGAACTGCTGGGCCACTCCGACCTGAAAATGACGCTGAGATACGCCCACCTCGCGCCGCAGGTCAAGCGCTCAGCGGTGGATTTGCTGAGGTAAACACTATAACCTCAAGCTCGAACCACGGTATTATGCCATTTTTCTTCGCCGATGGTCGTGCTTTCCTCGTGTCCGGGGTAAACTTCCGTCGATTCGTCGAGGACGTAGAGTTTCTCTCGAATTGAGCGCTCGATGTCCGCGAAGCTGCCTCCGGGGAAATTGGAATAGCCAACGTCGGTGTGAAACAGCGTGTCTCCGCTGAAAACAATCCCTTTCGTCCAAAAGCAGACCCCGCCCGGCGTATGGCCCGGCGTGTGCAGGACTTTCAGTTTTTCCTGTCCAATTTGAATTTCCTGCCCGTCCTCGAGCTTGAGGGCGCTGTCATACCAATCCGCGTGCTTGGGCCGCGGTTCCAAGCGGTGAATGGCGACGGTTGCGCCTGTCGCGGCCTGAACGGCCGTCACCGCGCCTATATGGTCGTGGTGTCCATGGGTGAGCGGAATATAACGCGCCTTGAGCCCGAGTTCCCGCAACCGGGAGAGGATATACTCCGCCCTGTCGCCGGGGTCGATAACAGCCGCTTCCAAGGTTTCCGCGCACCAGAACAGATAGCAGTTTTCCATCAAATCGCCTTGGCTCTCAATGCTTTCAAACTTAAACATATTGAACACTTCCTCATTAAATATTGTAATAACCCAAGGAAAAGTATAGCACTTGCGCCATTCCAAAAGGCTGCCGTATGCACAGCGAACCGCAAACCATTATTCATCCCTAACCGCGTCCATCTCCGCGCCGAATATTGGTATAATGTTTTATACGAGAAGAGCGGCGCGCCTGTGACGAAACTCGAATGAAACCGAGGTGCCGATAAAGGAGAAAATCATGGACACATACAAAGTAGCGAAGTTCTTCAACACGGCGGGGCCGGGTAAAGACGATATGAATTACATGGTAGACCCGCTGCGCCGAATAGACTATGACGCGATAATATCGCTTA
>BOCC01000021.1 GCA_026002715.1 Synergistales bacterium | reverse complement strand
ATTTTTTGCTGAACGCCGTCATAGACGAGCAAGTAGAAAATGAACGCGGCGTGTTATTGGATTATATCAACTCGGATTCCTTGCGGTTTATTACAACAGATTTTGGCTCACGCTGAAGCTCTTCTTCAAGATACGCACGAACGATGCCGTCGAGATCAGGGGCCTGTTTGTAGTTTTCAGGTTAAAGAGCGAGATTTTATTGGCGGGTTAATAATGGACGGTCATACGGAACGAGAGACTTGCCGCAAACAAAAAGTGCTGAAATATAAATACTTCAGCACTTTTTTGTTAGGTTTATGTATTTTGGCGTAAAAGTCGGGTTATATTACAGCTTTAAACATAGTTCATGGCGACCGCGAGCAACACAAAAGCCACCTGAATAACAAGTGAATATATGAAAAACGGTGTGATCCACTTGTAATAGCGGCTCAGCGGAATTTTACCCAAAGCGCAGGCTATGACCATAAAGCCCGTCGGCCACAGAAGGTTGGAGAAGCCGTCGCCAAACTGGAATATGAGAACTGCTATCTGCCTGTTCATGCCGATGAGGTCCGCTATGGGCGTTATGATGGGCATGGAGACCGCCGCCTGTCCCGACCCGGACGGAATAAGAAAATTGAGAAGCGTCTGAAACACCAGCATGCCTATCGAGCTCACGTAAAGGGACATATGCTCCAGATAGGAAACGCACGCATGCACAATGGTGTCCATGACGTTGCCGCGCGTCAGCACAACCAATATCCCCCGAGCGACCCCAACGATGAGGGCGGAGAGTATCCCTTTCGCCATTCCTTCGGTGACCGTAGAGGCGATCTTATTGACGTTCCACCTGTTCAATAATCCAACTATGATGGCCACGATCATGAATATGGCCGCGACCTGATTGATGTACCAGCCGAGGAAGATAAGGCCGTAAGCCATGATGAAGACGCCCGCTATCAGCGTGAGCAGGGACAGCTTTCTGGCGCCTGTCAGCTCTGTGTTCATGCGCTCCTCGTCTACCGCGAGGTCGGAGTAGTCGAGGTCGGCGACGTAGCTCTTGGACGGGTCTTTTTTGACCATGTTGGCGTATCGCAGCACGTAGACAACCGTAAAAAGCGTCATTACGCACAGAATTGCGATCCTGAAACCGAGACCCGAGAACAGCGGCAGCTCCGCGATCGTTTGAGCCACGCCTATGGTAAACGGATTGGTCGTAGCGGAGGCGAACCCCATGCCGACAGGCACAACCGAGATAGCCACGCCGACCAGCGCGTCGTAGCCCAAGGCGATGCTCACCGCGACGAAGATGGGGACGAACGCGATGACCTCCTCGTAGGAGAACGTTCCCGTGGAACCCCATATAGAAAACAACACCATCAGAATGACAATGGCGCTTTTTTCGTACTTCTGGTTGTTTTTGGTTTTACGCAGTATCGCCACGATGCCCGCGTCGATGCTTCCGGTCTTTTCAATCAGATATATGCATGAGAAGGCCGCAAGAATGAGAAAAGTGATGTTCGAGGCCTCGATGAGCCCCATCTCCAAGGAAACGAACATCTCGAACGGGTTGACGGGGGTGTTCTCCACGTATTTGAAGCTGTCGGGGGCGATGACCATGCGCTTCGAATGCTCGTCCATGACGCGGTCGTATTTCCCCGCCGGCACCACGTAAGTGGCTATCATGGCGATGATGATGATACTGAGCAGTATCACGAAAATATGAGGCAGTTCCTTGTGTTTCTTTTCCTTTCCGACGTTGCTGACTGACTCCGGCATTTTAAAAACCTCCTGAATTTTTAGTTATTTCAAAATTGAGGTTAAATTATACTTATGTTTATATGCCAAGTCAATATTAAAATTTAGTTTAGTGAAAATTGATTGGCAGCCCCGGAAAGCGCATTAATGCCGTCCCCCGCCCTATTCTACCCAGATCACGGTTCCCTCGCGGCGCTCTGGGCGCGCGGAGGGCGTTTCGGCAGGGTGTCCCAGCGCCAGTGCGAAAAGCGGCTCGTATCCCTCCGGGGCCATGAAAGACGAATCCCGCTCGAACAGGTAGCGCACCAACCCGATCCAGCACGTTCCCAATCCGACGGAAGCGGCGGCGAGCGACATATTTTGGATGGCGGCGCTGCAGTCCGCTAATGCCGAAAGATGCCGGCCAGACTTGCGCAGCACCTTTTCGCCGCAGATCAGAATGACGGCGGGAGCGTCGAAAAACACGCGGTAGTTAGGCGCTTTCCCCATGGCCTCGATACGCTCGATGCCCGAACTCGCCATAGCGGCTCTCGCGCGCGCGTCGAAATCGCTGATTGACGCCCTGTTAGTTATGACGGTAAAGTGCCATGGCTCGGCGCCGCCTCCCGTGGGGGCGTAAAGCGCCGCCGTCACAACGGTCTCGATGTCCGACCTTGAGACGCCGTCCGGCTTGTACTTGCGGATACTCCGCCGTTCCAGAATGGTACGAAGAACATCATTCATAGGTCTATCCTCCTTATTTTGTCCATAGCTCCGCCGTCACCGCGCCTCTTTTATAAGCTCCAGCATCTCCGCCGCCGATATGCGCGCCGGGGCGTCGGAGTCGCCTATCAGGCTCTCGGCCAAGTCGCGCTTCCACGCGTGGAGGTCTACGATTTTTTCCTCTATCGTGTCCTTCGCCACAATGCGGTAGACGGTCACGGGGCGGTCCTGGCCTATGCGGTGTGCCCTGTCGGAGGCCTGCTGCTCGACGGCCGGGTTCCACCACGGGTCCATATGGATAACGTAGTCGGCGGCTGTGAGGTTGAGCCCCACGCCTCCGGCTTTCAGGCTTATCAAAAAACAGTCGCCTTCGCCGTTCTGAAACGCCGCCACTCTCTTTTCGCGCTCTCTCGGCGACGTGGAGCCGTCTAAATACTGATAGGGAATACGCTCGCCGTCGAGATAGTTTCGCAAAATGGTCAAATGTCCCACAAATTGGCTGAACACTAACGCTTTGTGGCTGCCGGAGCGCAGGTCTGATAAAATTTCCGCGAAGGCTTCGAGCTTGGCGGAGGGAAATTCTTTGATCATTGCGCTTTCTATGTCCGCGTCAGACTCGCTCTTTTTCATGGCCAAAGCCGAAGAGCAGCAGGCGCGTCTGAGGCGCATGAGCTCCGCGAAAATCTGAAAGCGCTTGTCCTCCGCGCGCGTTTCGCCGTCTTTCTCTTCGATAGAGAGAGATTCTACGGCCTCGCGGCGCAGCGCCTCGTAAAACGCCCGCTCTTTTTCTTTCATCTCGACACGCAAAGTTATCTCGGTCTTGGCCGGAAGCTCCTCGAGCACCTGCTCTTTGTTGCGGCGCAGGATAAAGGGCTGCAATATCCGCTTCAGTCTCGTCTTGGCCCTCTTGTCGCCGTCGCGCTCTATCGGGATGATGAAGCGTCTGCTGAAGCTGTCAAGAGACCCCAAATAGTGCGGGTTTAGGAAGCGGAAGATGTTCCATAGCTCCGTCATGCGGTTTTCTATGGGCGTGCCCGTCGTGGCTACGCGAAAATTGCCCTTCAGCTTCATGGCGGCGGCGGAGCGTTTCGTGCCCATGTTTTTGATGGCCTGGGCCTCGTCCAAGACGATAGTGCGCCACTCTATAGCCGACAGACGCTCTATTTCGTTTTGCAAAAGTCCGTAGCTCGTCACCACGACGTCAAACTGGGAAAGCTCCGACAAGGTTTTTTCGCGGTCACCGTAGCGAAGCTCTTTCATATTGAGGGTTGGGGCAAAACGGGCGGCCTCGCTTATCCAGTTCGAGCATACGCTTGTGGGGGCCACGACAAGTGACGGAGTGTCGCCGAGGGGGGCGCGCGAAAGCAAAAGCGCAAGCGCCTGAATGGTCTTGCCGAGCCCCATGTCGTCGGCCAAGCACGCGCCGGCGCCCCAGTGAGACAGGCGCGACATCCAGCGATATCCCTCGAGCTGATACTCCCGCATTTCCCCCTTGAACGTCGATGGCAGCTCGGGGTTCAGTTTCATGGCCTCGCTTATCAGGTTTACGCGCTTTTTCCACTCCGCGTCCGAAACGAAGGACGCGGCCTCGTCCTCGAGCGGCTCCAAAAGATGTGCGGCCAAAGGCGAGATGCGAAGCTCGTCCCCGCGCAGGTCGCCAAACGACGACAGCTCCTCAAGACGCCGCTTGAACTCCTTGGTCAGAGCCAGAAACTGCCCGTCGCCGAGCGGCAGGAACCGCCCATGCGCGGCCTTCATAAGCCCCAGTATGTCCTTCAGGCTCATGACGAGGCCCTCGTCTATCTTGACCTCTCCGGACAGAGAGAACCACTCGTCCGCGCTGCGCAGGGACACGCCGAGAGACGAGAGCGAGACCTGCTTTCTGACGCGCATGGTCTCACCCTTCGGCCACTCCGGAACGACCTCGTCCCCCATCGCCTTTATCTGCGTCAAAAACTCGAGGGACAACTCAGGCGTGGGCAGATACCACCGGTCATCTGATATTTGTTCTCCCTCGGAGAGGGCTGGGACCGCGTTTATCATTTTCGCAAGTCCAACGCGCTCAACGCTCAAGTCACGCTTCGCCAGCGTCCGCGTCTCGCCGATAAGCCCGTAGACATTTACGCCCCCGGCGCCGGGACGGCACGGCGGACTGCCCAAGCCCAAGGGCCGCACAACCGCCTCCACGTCAAGCCCCAGATCCGACGGCTGAATCTGAACGCATATGCGGGATTCGGCCTCGACCTGTTCTATGTCCGCGCCCGTCTCTATGCCGTCGATGTCGGAGTGGATGCTCACGACAGGGGAAAGGTCGCCGAGCGTCTTGAGCAGAGAAAGTTTCCCGTCCGCCGGAACAGAGGCTCCTTCTTCCCCTATGAGAGACGCCATTTTGAAATGCTCCGCCTTAAATATGGTGACGCGCAGACAGTTTGGTCCGTCCTCCGAAGCGATATATTGCGGAATCACATCGCCCTCGGGAAACGGCGACATCGTAACGACATAACCGCCGTCGCGCTCGACTGTCGTTATGCGCGGCTCGTCTATCGCTATTTCGACATGGGCGCCGTCCTTGGCCCTAAAAATATAAGGGTGCCCCGCGAGCGCGGACAATATCCTTATATAGTCTATACCGTAAACAGCGCCGCCCCAGCCGTGTTCTTCGTGAATGGAGGACGCCGCTATGCGGTCCTGTTCCGTCATGGACTCTATGTCGGCTTTTTTATAAATTCGGCTGAGCGCCACGGCCTTGCCCTTGCTCCAGCCGCTCTTGTTCGCCGTCTGTTCCATGGGCCTTATGGATATGCGCGAAACGCGGGCCGTCTTTTTGACGGCGGACCATTCTATCTCCCATATAAATCGCTTGTCGCGAGGCGCGTTTGTCTTGGCCGCGGTGCGCCCTATCTCGGAAAGCGCGGACAGGACTCTCTCCCAATCCGACTGACGGCGCACGAGGTCTTTTATGGGGTATTGCAAGGGCACCGAGTCCTGTTTCGCCGTCTTTGGCCAAACCGAATTGCGAATGTCTTCCAAGTTAGCAGCCAAAAACGTAAATCCAAGGCTCGACAGGCGTTCGTAAATTTTTAGGGACAAGGGCTCAAGGAGAGCGAGCGACCCCCCGCCTAACCAGTAGCCGTACAATATAAAGAAAAACGCGTCCACGGGGTTGGAATTTGGGGCCAAAAACTCGGCCTCCTTGATAAAATACCTCTCCGACGGAACATGCGCGTAGAAAATATACAGCAGGCTTAACGCCCTTTGAACAATATCGCTGTGCAAGCCGTTTGCGCCTTCGAGATACTCTTCCATTTTTTTTGAATCCGCGCCGGAGCTCATAAGCAGTATCGGATAAAAAACGCCCGTCCAAGAGTAAAACGCCGTCTTGCGCTTGTGCCTTTCCCTGCGGAGGCTTTTCAGCCCGTTCTCGTATAAAGAGAGCGCCTGCGCCGGTTCACCCCTGAAAAGGGCGGACGCCGCTATATAGGATAACAGCTCGGGGTCTCCCGTATAACGGCCCGAGCGGTCGGCGACCTCCTCAAAACGCCCCTCGAGCGTAGCGTACTCGGCCCAAAGATAAAAACTTTCGGGCCTCTCTTTGTATTTAGACTCGAAAGTGTTTCTGACCTCCTTAAAAGCCTGCGCGTCCGACATAAAAACGAGAAGCAGCACGTCAAACAAGTTGGTCGCCATAGTGGGCGGCAGATTAGAGAGATACTTCATATCGAGCGGGTTGGCCAAAACTTGCAGGATATATTTCACGTTCGCGCGTTCCGTGTCAGATGCGACAGACAAAGACATCAGCTTTGCGTAGCGTCTGTCGTCGCCTCTATAAAAAACCTCCCGGGCCATCCGTAAAAATTGCTCTCCCGTAACGTAAAAATGCCGTTCGCTTTCATCTTTCAGGTCCAATATGTTTTTGGCGGCGTTGTTGATGGTGTCAAACTCTCCGCGGTCCAAGGACTCCCGCGTGGCTATTTCGACTAAAAGGGGGTGGCATCGCCAGGCTTCATGGCGGTTCGGGATCACTCTTTCGACGATATTTTTTCTAAGCCATTCGTCTAAAAGCTCGCCCCATCTTTTGAGCGCCCACTTACCCCATGGGTATCGCGAGCCCACCGCGCGCATGACATTTGCAATATTGGTCACGGGCATAGGGGTGTAAATCACCGACAACACGCGATACGCCGCGCGCTCGTCTTCGCTCAAGCCGCGGTATATATCGAGAAGTTTTTTTCTCTTGCCTTCGTCAAAAAGCATGTGGCGCACCGCTCAATTTCATATTATTTATCTCTCCTAAAATCCGTTAAAAAAACTTTTAAAAATAAAAATATGGACAATCGAAATATCCTAACATTCTTTTGAATTCTTTTGAATTCTTTTGAATTATTTTATTCAACTTATTTCGCCGCAAAAAAATCAAGTTTGTCTCGACAAATATATCCGCAGCTTATCCATCACCACATCGAAGTCTATAGGCTTGCCTATATGGTCGTCCATTCCGGCATCGAGGCATTTTTCGATGTCCTCCTTGAATACGTTGGCCGTCAGCGCGACAATCGGGATAGTTTTGGCCTTGGGGTGTTCGAGCGCGCGGATGTTGCGGGTGGCGTCGCAGCCGTCCATCTCGGGCATCTGCATATCCATGAAAATCAAATCGTATCGCTCCGGGTCCAAGCTGAACATATTGAGAGCCTCCGCGCCGTTTTCGGCGCAGTCCACCTCCACCAAGCTCGGTTCGAGGAGGGCCATCGCCACTTCCCGGTTTATCTCCACGTCCTCGACCAACAGCACGCGCTGTCCCGGATAGGTGTCCTCTTCAACATCCTCATCACTATTATTATCATTATTACTATTATCACTATTATTATCACTATTATTATTATTATCAGGCAGAGACGTTGCATGCAGCGTATCCGCATTGTCAGCCCGCTCCAGCGTCACGGTGAAGGAGAACGTCGAGCCCCTGCCAGGCTCCGATTCAACCCAAATCTCGCCGCCCATCATCTCCACGATGCGTTTGGCTATGACAAGACCCAACCCGACGCCGCCAAATTTGCGCGACGTGCTGCCGTCCACCTGCTCAAAAGCGCGAAAGAGGCGCTTCTGCTGCTCTTTGCTGATGCCGACGCCCGTGTCTGCAATGCTGACGCGTACCGCGCAGCGCCCGTCCTTTTCCTCTTCCAAGTAAGTGCTCAGGCTGACAGTTCCGCGCTCCGGCGTGAACTTGACGGCGTTGGAGAGCAGGTTGTTTATGACCTGAAGCAACCGGCTGTCATCCCCTATGAGGGCGTGGGGTATTCTCTCGTCCTGCGATATGGTGAACGTCTGAGATTTTTCATCCGCCAAAAAGTTGACGACGTTCACAACCTTTTGTATCAGCTTCTCGAAGTCGAAAAGCGCGGGCGTAAATTCCAATTCTTCGGCCTCTATTTTGGACACGTCCAGAATGTCGTTTATGACGCTCAGCAGGCGGGACGACGCGCTCTCTATATTGGAAAAGCAATGATCCTTGCGCTCCAAGTCGGCGGCGTTATGGCCTATGACCGTCATGCCGAGGATCGCGTTCATCGGGGTGCGCATCTCGTGGCTCATATTGGAGAGAAACTGGCTCTTGGCTCTGTTGGCAAGGATGGCGTTCTCGAGCGCTTTGGCGCGCTCGCGCTCCGCCAAGTTCCGGGCCACCGCGCCGGCTATGACGCCGCTGACCATGCTGACAAGCTGAACGTCGCTTTCTTCCCAAACATGGTCGCTGAAGCAATTATTGACGTCTAAGATGCCCCAATAATCGCCGCCTATATAAATAGGCGCCCAGATGAACGAGCGAAGTCCGACGGTGCTCATAATGTTATATTTGCCGCCCTCTTCTGTATGGACGTCGTTGCAGCAAATGGTGGGTACGACGTCATTTTGGAGGGCGAAGCTCGGAAACGCGCTTTTGATAATCGCGTTCAGGCCCTTCTGTTTGCCGAGGGTCAAATCATCGGAAGCGCACCAGCAGTAGACGGGTCCCCCCTCGTCGGCTTCGTCGTCTGTGGTTCTGACAACCACGCGGTCGGCCCCGACGAACTCCCCCGTCAGGCGTAAGGCGTCGTTGATAATATCCGCCGTGCCGTCGCTGGTGAGTAGCCTCTTGGAGATATCCGTCATCAATTCTTCCTGCTCGAGGCGGCGTCTAATTGTAGCCACGCTTTGGTTGTGCCGTATGGCGTTTGCTATCAGCATGCCGGCCGAGTGCAGAATATCCTCCTCGTTGTCTGAAAACACGCGCTCTTCGTGGCAGTCGTTAAATGTCGCGTAGCCCCAAAAATTATTATCGAAGAACAGCGGCACCACCAGCAGCGAGACGGTGCCCTGGGGCAGAAGCCGGGCCTGCGCTATGGGCGAGAAGGTGCGCGCGATGCCGTTTATACATTTTCCGCTTGCAAGAATTTCTTTCCAGCCGGGGACGGTCTTGTCGTATGAGACGTTCTCGTTCCGCATAGCGGGCTTGCCCTTGAAAAATTCGGTTCCGACCGACCACTCGTAAACCTTAGAGCGATACATTTCACCGTCAACCATGTTGTTCTTCCAAATGCGGAAGCGGTCAATACTCAGGCTCCGGGCTATCATGTCCATGCAGCACCACATGTCATGCTCAAATGTTTCGGGGTCGGACTTTAAAAGTATGGCGGCAACGGTGTTTATAGTGTCGAGCAAGCTGTCCCGCCTGTCTATGTCCGTCATCATCTTGTTGCGCTCGATCGCGTTTATGAGCAGCAGGCCGCCCGAGCGCAGGACGCTTTCCTCGCTGTCCGTAAACACGCGCTCCTTGTGGCAGTCGTCAAACGCCACATAGCCCCAGAATCTCTCCCTGATAAACACCGGAATCGCTAAAAAGGAAAGAATGCCCTGAGGCGTGAGCTGGGCCTGTTCCTCTTTAGAGAGAGCGCGCACAATGCCTCCTACACACTGCCCGTTTGAAAGCGTTTTCTCCCAGTCGGGGAGCGTGTCGTCGTAGGAGACGTTACGCACAATTTTCTTGTCAAACTGGGACTCCGCTCCCTCCGACCACTCGTAAATCTCGGAGCAGTACAGTTTACCGTCTATAGTGTGGTTGCGCCAGATACGCATACGGTCGGCGCCGATGCCGTTCGCCATCATGCCCATGCAGCGCATGAGGTTTTCGTCAAAGGTCGAGGGTTCTATTTTCAGCATTATGGAGGCGACTTGATTCATGGTGCTCAACAGGTTGTTCTGATGCTCTATCTCCGCCGTCATGTTATTGCGCACCAGCGCGTTGGCCAGCAAAAGGCTGCCTGAGCGAAGTATATTCACATCGGCTTCGGGAAATTCGCGCGAATTGCGACAATCGTCAAAGCTGGCAAAGCCCCAGAACCGGTCTTGCAGGAAAATGGGAATGACTAAAATGGACTTGATGCCATAGGGAGCAAGACGTCTTTGCTCAATTACCGGCATGGCGCTGAGCGGGCCGTTCACGCACTGCCTTTTAGCGAATATTTCCTCCCAAAAGGGGAAGGTATCGACGTAGGGAAAAGCTGCTATGTTCGGCGCAAGCAAATCATGCCGCTCTTTGTCGTCAAGCCACTCGAACACCTGTACGTAGCAGAGCTTGCCGCCCCGCGTCTCGTTGCGCCATATGCAGGCTCGGTCTATGTTTGCGCAGACGGCCATGGCGCTCAGGCTTCTTTGCAAAGTTTCATCGAAACCAGCCTTATCCGAGGCGAGCAAATCTGCGGCTATGTTGTTTATCGTGCGCAGCAGTTCGTCTTGCCGAGTGAGCCATTTATTGGCTTTGACAATTTTCTTGAACACACCGCTGACTTTTTTCATGCCCAGCTTGTTAAATATATTCTGCATATACATAGCCGCCCCCTCTCCCGAAATTACAAGAAAATCGTTGTTATTAACTAAATTTTAACACGATTCATTCAAACTCCTCGATAAACTTCCTCACCGCCTCTGCCGATGTAGCCCAGGAAGTCACCAAGCGAACAGAGGAGTGACTCTCGTCTATTTTCGACCATACATAAAAAGCCCAGTTTTTGTGCAGTTTCTCTATTAGCGTGTTGGGCAGAATAGGGAAAATCTGATTGGAGGGCGAGGCCGTCAGAAAACTGTAGCCGGCCTTTTTGAGAGATGAGACGATAAGCTGCGCCATAGCGTTAGCGTGCCTTGCCAGGTCAAAGAACAGGTCGTCCCGGAAGAGCTCCTCGAACTGGATGCCGAGGATTCTCCCTTTGGCCATAAGCCCGCCCTTCTGCTTGATATGATACCGGAAGTCCTCTTTCAGTGCATCGTTCACAATGACTAACGCCTCGCCGAGAAGCGCCCCATTTTTGGTGCCTCCGATGTAAAAGGCGTCCGTAAGGCGCCGCATGTCCGCCAAGGTCGTCTCATTGCCCGCCGCGGTCAGAGCCGACCCCAACCGCGCCCCGTCGGCGTAGAGCAATAGTTTTTTCTCTCTGCAAAACCGGCTCAAGTCTTCTAATTCCTTCAGGGTGTAGACAGAGCCTATCTCCGTCGAGTTGGAGATTTTGACGAGGCGCGGCTTCACCATGTGCTCGTCGTTCGGGTGCATGTCCAAGATCGCGTTCACTCCGTCAGGGTAGAGCTTGCCGTCCGTGGTTGGAACGGTCAAAATTTTGTGCCCCGTAGCCTCGATGGCTCCCGTTTCGTGAACGAAAATATGGGACATGTTCGTGCCGATGGCTGCTTCGTGGGGCCTCAGAAACGCGGAGATAGCCGTCAGGTTCGTCTGTGTTCCGCCGCAGAGGAGATGCACGTCCGCCTTATCCGCGTCCGCGCCGAGACGTTTTTTGATCAGCTGAACGGCGGCCAATGAGTGCTCGTCGCAGCCGTACCCTTCGCTCTGTTCTAAGTTGGTGTCCGATAGAGCTTGCAGAATTCTCGGGTGCGCCCCTTCGGCGTAATCGTTTTTGAAGCTGTACATAAATAAAAACCTCCTATTGTTCCGCCTATAATCGCGTCAAATCCATAGAAAGTATAGCAAAAACACGCTGAAAATACGCGCCGCGTTATTGGAGTTTGAATTGGAGTTTGAATTAAAGTTTGAATTAAAGTTTGAATTGAAGTTTGAGAAGAGCGGTTCGCCCGTCGAATCACAGACGCCCGATAATTTTGTGATGAAAAAATTTTTTTATGCCGCTTTTCCCTTGACAAACCGGCTCTCGGTGCTATTCTGCTTTTTATAGACAAAAATTCAATATGACAAGCGATGAAGAGGACGAGTAGCTTTCCGTTTCACGCACAGAGAAACAGGGTCATAGGCTGAGAACCCTGTCGCGTTGAAAAAACTGTGAAAACCACCTCTGAGCTGACGCCGAAGCGGCGATTGATTTAGCCGATAAGACGCCGGGGAGACCGCCCCTTACAGCGGCAGCAAGAGCCGGACGAAGCGCGTTTTAGAAACGTGTCGTCTGGAATTGGAGTGGAACCGCGACGCCCATGTCGTCTCCTGATTTTTATGGAGCGGCGTGGGCGTTTTTGTGTTTTGAAGATTTGTTTTTAAGAATGTTTTTAAGGAGGAAAAAATATGTTGAAGTTTGACGGAAGCAACGGCAAAGAATGCGAGTTTCAAAAAGACGCGGCGACGGTTTCGGAGGTTTTGGCCGAGCTTAAATTGGACAAGAAGGCTTTGGCGGGAAAGTTCGGCGACGAGCTGTTGGATTTGAGCGCGACGCTCACCGAGGGCGGAACTGTCTCTCCAGTCTTGGCGGCGTCGGAGGAGGGGCTCGATATTATCCGCCACTCCTGCGCCCACCTTATGGCCCAGGCCGTGGAAAAGCTCATACCGGGCGCAAAGTTTGGAATTGGTCCCTCTATCAAAGACGGGTTTTACTACGACATCGAAATTCCGGCGTCGCGCCCGCCCCTGACCGACGCTGATTTGGAGGGCATAGAGGCGGAAATGCGAAAGCTCGCGCTCGCCGCGCTGCCCTTCAAGAGAACCGATATGAAACGCGAGGACGCGCTGAAGTTTTTCGGGGAACGCGGCGACAGCTACAAGACGGAGATGATTTCGGAGCTCGACGCGCCGGTCGTGTCTATATATCAGCAGGGCGACTACGTAGACTTTTGCCGCGGGCCCCACGTGCCGGACACCTCCCACATAAAACATTTCAAGCTGCTGTCGGTCGCGGGGGCGTACTGGCGCGGAAACGAGAAGAACATCATGCTCACCCGCGTATACGGAACGGCCTTCGCTGCCCCCGACGACCTGAAAGAACACCTTCGCCGCATCGAGGAAGCCAAGCTCCGCGACCACCGCAAATTGGGGCGCGAGTTGGACCTTTTCAGCCTGCACGACGAGGGGCAGGGCTTCCCGTTCTTCCACCCTAAAGGCATGGCTGTTATCAACACGCTACTTGACTTTTGGCGCAAAGAACATCAGCGCCGCGGCTACGAGGAAATAAAGACGCCGATGATCCTCGACCGCGCTCTTTGGATTCAGTCGGGGCACTGGGACCACTACAAAGAAAATATGTATTTCACGGAGATAGACGAAGCGCCGTTTGCCGTGAAGCCCATGAACTGCCCGGGCGGAATGTTAGTTTACAAGACTCACCTGCGCAGCTACCGCGATATGCCTCTTCGTATGGCAGAGCTCGGGGTGGTCCACCGTCACGAACGGAGCGGGGCGCTGCACGGACTTATGCGCGTACGCTGTTTCACGCAGGACGACGCGCACCTCTATTGCAGGCCCGACCAGGTGAGGCAGGAGGTCATGGGTATAATGGACCTTTGCGACTATATTTACAAAGATGTCTTCGGCTTTGCGTATCGCGTCGAGCTTTCCACGCGTCCCGAAAACTCGATGGGCGAGCCCGAACAGTGGGACGCCGCGGAAAGCGCGCTCAAGGAGGCCCTCGAGTCCTCCGGCACGAAATATCGCGTAAACGAGGGCGACGGCGCCTTTTACGGCCCCAAGATAGATTTTCACCTCGAGGACTGCATCGGCAGAACTTGGCAGTGCGGAACCATACAGCTCGATTTTCAGATGCCCGAGCGATTCGACCTCACGTATGTCGGCGAGGACGGCAAGGAGCATCGTCCCGTCATGTTGCACCGCACCGTTTTGGGGAGCGTAGAGAGGTTCCTCGGCATATTGATAGAGAACTACGCCGGGGCTTTCCCGTTCTGGATAGCGCCGGTGCAGGTGAAGCTCATCCCGATAGCGGAGGCGCATCAGCAGTACGTCCATGAACTTGCCAAGACTTTCAGAGAGTGGGGTCTTCGCGCCTCTGTAGACGAGCGCGACGAGAAGTTGGGCAAGAGAATCCGCGACGCTCAGCTCGAGAAAGTGCCCTATATGATCGTCATAGGCGACAAAGAGGCCGAGACAAAGAGCCTGTCCGTGCGCGAGCGAGCAAAGGGCGACCTCGGCAGTATGACGCTTGACGAGTTCAAAGCCCTCTGCGACTCGGAGCCGAACCCGCTGAAGAAATAATGGGTCATTGGGGGCGGCCATGTTCGTGAAAAACGGGCGACCGGGGCGGTCGCCCCTGCTGTTGCATATATGCTGCGCGCCTGACGCCACTGTACCAGTCAGAGACTTGAAGGCCGAGGGCTTCGACGTCATCGGCCTCTTCTACGGATCTAATATTCATCCCGAAGACGAATACAGACGGCGCGCCGGCGCGCTTGCGCGGCTCTCCGTCTGTGAGGGTTTCGACGTTGTGTACCTTCCGTATGAGCCGGAAGTCTGGCTTTCTTCGGCTTATGCGCTCAAAGATGAACCTGAGCGCGGCAAGCGGTGCGCCTTATGTTTTGCGATTCAGTTAAGCGCCGCGGCGTCTTACGCAAATACGCAAGCCGCCGCGCCTCTGCGCTTTTGCACGACGCTTACGATAAGCCCGCATAAAGACGTAAAGCTAATATCGAGCCTCGGGCGCGAAATATCGGCGCGGCACGGCCTTATATGGGAAGACCGAGTATGGCGCAAAAACGGCGGCTTCCTGCGCTCCGTTCAGATCAGCCGCTCACTTGGGCTTTACCGCCAGAACTACTGCGGCTGTGTCTATTCTGAGAAGCCGCTTTAATCCTCGTTTCACTTAGAGATACAGCCGATCGGTTTACGGTTGTGCTATACTCATTTGCCTTCAAATTTACCAGACAGTCAATTAGGCGGCAGAACTTATCTCTTTGGATTTTGGCAAATTATTCAGCATTTGGGTATAAATAAAAAAACAGGAGGCGTTTTAACATGGGTCTTTTGAAAGCGGGTTTCGGGGCTCTCGGCGGCGCGCTCGCGGATTCGTGGCGCGAATATTTCTATTGCGAGTCAATCGATCAGAATGTTTTGGCCATAAAGGGCGAGAAGCGCGTTGGAGGCAGAAGCTCCAACAAGAAGGGAACCGACAACGTAATATCCAACGGTTCGATAATAGCGGTAAACGAAGGCCAGTGCATGATCATAGTCGATCAGGGCAAGGTAGTAGACCTGTGCGCCGAGGCGGGCGAGTTCGTGTACGACCACAGCACCGAGCCGTCGATTTTTTATGGCGGACTGTGGGAGGGTATAAAGGGGACGTTCGCCAGCATGGGCAAGCGCTTCACGATGGGCGGCGAGCCCGGCAAAGACCAGCGCGTCTACTATTTCAACACGAAGGAACTTATGGGCAACAAATACGGTACGCCCAACCCGGTGCCCTTCAGAGTCGTCGATGCAAGGGTCGGGCTTGACGTCGACATATCCATAAGGTGTTTTGGCGAATACTCTATTCGTATAACCAATCCGATATTGTTTTATACAAACGTCTGCGGAAATATCGCCGAGGCATATACCCGAGACACGCTCGACAGTCAGCTCAAGACCGAACTCCTGACGGCGCTTCAGCCGGCCTTCGCGCGCTTGTCGGAGACGGGCATACGCTACAGCGCGATACCCGGCCACACGGTAGAGCTTGCTGACGCGCTGAACGACGTGCTCTCCGCAAAATGGGCCGGGCTGCGCGGCATATCCATAGTTTCCTTCGGCGTATCCTCCCTCAAAGCGTCCGAAGAGGACGAGCAGATGATAAAGGAGCTTCAGCGCAACGCGGCGTTCCGCGACCCCACGATGGCGGCGGCCCACCTCGTAGGCGCTCAGGCGTCCGCGATGCAGAACGCCGCGAAGAACGAGGGCGCGGGACCTGTGATGGGAATGATGGGCTTAGGCCTTGCGCAGAACGCGGCGGCCGGCAACATTCAGAATCTGTACAGCATAGGAGCCGCTCAACAACAGCAAGCACAGCAACAACAAGCACAGCAGCAACCCGCTCCTTCCGCCCCTTCCGCGCAGCCGGCGACCGGCGCGGGATGGGCTTGCGCTTGCGGACATGCGGGCAACACCGGCAAATTCTGCACCGAGTGCGGTAAACCGAGACCGGCCGGAGCCCCTCTCTACAAGTGCGACAAGTGCGGATGGGAACCGAGCGACCCCAAAAACCCGCCGAAGTTCTGCCCCGAGTGCGGGGATGTCTTCGACGAAAACGACGCTGTAAAGTGAACGAGGTGTAAAAATTGGACGAATTTGGCAGTTACGAAGACGTAAGAGTCAAGACGATAGAGGAGACCGACAAAAAATGCACCGAGTGCGGGGGTACCCTCGATTTCGACCCCAAGACGGGTGGACTTAAATGCCCTTATTGCGGACACACCCAGGAAATAAACGCCCCCGGAGATTCGGGAAGCGACGCGTTGAGATCGGTCATGGAAGCCGATTTCGACTCGGCGGAGAAGACCGGCAATTTCGATTGGGGAACGGAGAAAAAATCTGTCGTCTGTAAATCCTGCGGGGCCGAGTCGGTCTACGACGCGCTGATGGTTTCAAACGTTTGCCCCTACTGCGGCTCGAATCAGGTGACGGAGGCGAAGGGAGAAAAGACACTGGCTCCCGGTGGAGTCTGTGTTTTCAAGGTGGATTCAAACCAGGCGGGCGCTAATTTCAAGAGGTGGATAGCCGGTAAATGGTTCTGCCCGAGCGCGGCGAAAGAGCGCGCGCAGCCCAAATCGTTCACCGGGATATACCTGCCATACTGGACGTTCGACACCGACACGAAGTCGCGTTATGAGGGTGAATACGGCATCTATCGAAAAAGGAAGACCAAAGACGACAAAGAGGAGACGTACACGGAGTGGCATAACACAAGAGGGCTCTATACGGAGTTTATCGACGACCAGTTGGTGAGCGGCATCGACCCGAAGAGAAAGGAAACATCCATCTGGTCCTTGGCGGAGCCGTTCAATACCGCCGATAACGTTCTCTATAAACCGGAGTACGTCGCCGGTTTTGTGGCCGAGAGATACTCAGTCGGCATCAAAGACGCATGGGAAAAGGCCAAAGCGTTTATAGCCGCCAAGCTGAGGGGAAATATCGGTCGCAAGATAGAGCATGACAACAACGCAAATACGTCTAAAGTGCATCACGTCGACACCACGTACCAGAACGTCAAGTACAAGTATCTGCTGCTGCCGGTATGGGTCTCCGCTTTCAAGTACAACGACAAAACTTATCAGTTTGTGGTCAACGGTCAAACCGGCAAAGTTGGAGGGCAGACTCCGATATCCGCTATTCGTGTAGGAATAGCCGTCGTTCTTGTTGCGGCTGTCATAGGGGCTATATGGTACTTCTCGCGTTGAACAGCGTCAGCTTGCCGACGGCTTGGTAAATTGGGAGCGAGAGTTTTAAAGGATACAAGCAGCTGAACGACAAGACACCCGCGTCCGTCTATTGCGTTAAAGATTCAAGTACGCAAGTGACAATTAACAGGAGTTAAAACCTGACAAATTTCATGCCTAAAAAATGTCTTGACAAAAGGATCGCTTTAGCCCTTGCTTTAACCTGCTGACATTGATATACTGACCAATAATTGGCACAAATATTAAGTATTTCGGCGGGTGACACAAAATGACAAACCTTAGTACAATGGCAAGCGGCAAGCGGCAAGCGGCAAGCGGCAAGCGGCAAGCGGCAAGCGGCAAGCGGCAAGCGGCAAGCGGCAAGCGGCAAGCGGCAAGATTTTTCTCTCGTTGGGGGTTCTCTGCCGACAGATAAATTTAACAGCGCGCATGTATAGCGGCGTGAGGGGTTTTATAGACCCTTCGCGTCGCTTTTTTGTTTTCATGACTATAGGGTTTACTCAGGACGCAATCCAATTCGTAGGGGCGACCGCCCCCGGTCGCCCGTGTCAGGGCAACGCACAGAAGACGGGCGACCAAAAATTAAAAGACGGGCGACCAAAAATTAAAAGACGGGCGACCGAGGGCGGTCGCCCCTACAAGAGGCGCGCAAATTTTTAGGTGCTCCGGCGTTGACGGGGTTGTTTTGGGTTCCGTGGATTTTAAGAGGGAGGTTTTGATTGTGAGAAAGAGAAGTTCGTTTTTGTGGATGTTTTTGTTGGCCTTGGGATTTGTTTTTATCGGCGGCGCGGGATACGCGGTGGACGCGCCGATTATGGAGTGGCAGAAGTCGCTCGGCGGGTCACAATATGATTACGCCTGGTCTATTCAACAGACATCCGACGGCGGTTATATCGTAGCGGGACGGTCCGAAAGCAACGACGACGACGCATCAGGCAGTCACGGCGACAACGACTGCTTGATTGTCAAGATGGACTCCACTGGAGGCGTCGTATGGCGGAAGCCGCTCGGCGGGTCAGGTAATGATAGAGCCCAATCCATCCAACAGACATCCGACGGCGGCTATATAGTAGCGGGGATGTCCAACAGTAGCAACAACGGCGACGTATTATCAGTCAATCACGGCGGCTTAGACTACTGGATCGTCAAGCTGAACTCCGCCGGAGGCATCGTATGGGAGAAGTCGCTCGGCGGGTCAGGTGGTGATCAAGCCTACTCTATCCAACAGACATCCGACGGCGGCTATATAGTAGCGGGGGTATCCAACAGCAACGGCAACAACAACGGCGACGTATCAGGCAATCACGGCGGTGGCGACTACTGGATCGTCAAGCTGAACTACACCGGAGACATCACATGGCAGAAAACGCTCGGCGGATCCGGTTATGATGTGGCCAACTCCATCCAACAGACATCCGACGGCGGTTATATCGTAGCCGGACAGTCCGACAGCAACGACGGCGACGTATCATCAGGCAATCACGGTGTTTACGACTACTGGATCGTCAAGCTGAACTCCACCGGAGACATCGTATGGGAGAAGTCGCTCGGCGGGTCAGGTGGTGATCAAGTCTTCTCTATCCAACAGACATCCGACGGCGGTTATATCGCAGCGGGATGGTCCAACAGCAGCGACGGCGACTTATCAGGCAGTCGCGGCGGTACCGAATGGATCGTCAAACTGAACTCCACCGGAGTCATCACATGGCAGAAAACGCTCGGCGGGTCCGGTTATGATGCGGCCCGCTCCATCCAACAGACATCCGACGGCGGTTATATCGTAGCGGGATATTCCGACAGCAGCGACGGCGACGTATCAGGCAATCACGGCGACAACGACTACTGGATTGTCAAATTAGACTCCACCGGAGTCATCGTATGGGAGAAGTCGCTCGGCGGGTCAGGTACTGATACGGCCTACTCTATCCAACAGACATCCGACGGCGGTTATATCGTAGCCGGACAGTCCGGCAGCAACAGCAACGACGGCGACGTATCAGGCAATCACGGCGGCAACGACTACTGGATCGTCAAATTGGCGTCGGACGGAAGCGGAACGGTTGGCCCCGTCGTTCCTGTTGACCCCGTCAATCCGGTAGATCCGGTAGATCCTGTAAACCCTGATCCTGCAGATCCTGCAGATCCCGTCGTTCCTGTAGATCCTGTAAACCCTGATCCTGCAGATCCTGCAGATCCCGTCGTTCCTGTAGATCCTGTAAATCCTGACCCTGTTGACCCTATAGATCCTGTAAATCCTGACCCTGTTGACCCTGTAGATCCTGTAGATCCTGTAAACCCTGATCCCGCAGATCCTGATCCGGTCGATCCCGCAGATCCCATCAATCCCGGCTTCGGCGGCGGCGGGTGCTCCGCTCTGGACATTGGATTTGGGGTTATAGCGCTCGCGGCGGGAATGCTGCTGAAAAAACGCGGCAAACGTTAGGTAAAACGGGGCGCGCAAATTGTAACGATACATGACGAAAAAGAAGCCAAAATAGCGGCGGCGGAGCTTTTGTCGGCTACGCTGCCGCTCATGGGAGATTCTCCGCCGGTGAACTTGGGCGTCATATGGCAGAACAAATATAAACTATTTGCTCACAGCAAAGTCAAAGTCTAAAGCTCTGATACTATAGTCACCGACTTCATGACCACGGGCGTGACCGGCTTGTCCCGCGCGTCGGTTTCCGTTTTGCCGATGGCGCTCACTATGTCCATGCCCTCAGTGACGGCACCGAATATCGCGTGTTTGCCGTCGAGCCACGGCGTCGGAACAAGCGTCACGAAGAACTGAGAAGCGCCGGTGTTAGGCCCCGCGTTGGCCATAGACAGGACGCCCGGTTTGTTGTGCTTGAGCCCGGCCCCGAACTCGTCCTTTATGACGTAGCCCGGCCCGCCGGTTCCCGTCCCCGTGGGGTCTCCGCCCTGAATCATGAATTTGTCTATGACGCGATGAAAGACAACGCCGTTATAGAAGCCTTTCTCGGCCAGCTCGATGAAATTCCCGGCCGTCAAGGGCGCGGTATCCGTGAAAAGCTCCACCTTAAAAACGCCCATGGACGTATCGAACACCGCCACAGGCCGCGAGGCAGGCGCTGGGTTTGCCTCGTCCGACGCCGCGTTCTCAGCCGCCACAGCCGCCGCACCCCAAGCAAACGAGCAAGCCGCCAACAACGCCGACACAAAAGCCATTTTCCACATAAAAAATTCCTCCTTAAAATATTTATTATCTGTATTTACAATTCGCCGCAAGCATTGTACATTGTGTTTTGCCATATTGTACGCTAACTTGTATTTTAATTGAATTTTAATTGAATTTTCTTTTTTTATGGAGGTTTTTCTAAATGATAAAACTTTGTTATCTTGACGGCGCTTTTGTCTCGCCGGAAGAGGCCCGGCTGCCCGTCAGCGATCTTATGATTCAGCGCGGGATAGGGGTTTTTGAGTCTATAAGCACATACGATAGGCGGGCGCTCATGCTTACGCCGCACCTCGAGCGGTTTTTGTTCAGCGCGAAGAGTTCGTATATAGCTTCCCCCTTGGGTATAGCCGAGATGCGCGAGGTCGTCCGCGAGGGGATAAGCAAGCTCGACTGTGAACTTCTCATAAAAACCTACCTTTCGGGCGGCGACGAGTTCAACCGTGTGCGCGGCTTCACCGAACCGCGCTTCTTTGTGACTTTCGAGGACTTGGAACTTCCGCCGCGCGAGTTTTACGAGCAGGGTATTCGTCTCGAGCCGATAGACGACTATCGCGAAGACCCAGCGATCAAGAGCATAGACTACCGCAAAGCCTACGCCCTCGCCCCCCATGACGAACATACGGAGATACTCTATTGTCCCGAAGGCGAGATAACGGAGAGCGCGCACAGCTCGTTTTTTGTCGTGCTGAACGACGTTCTTGTCACGGCCCCGCTGACGCGCGTGTTGAAGGGCACTACGCGGCAGGCCGTCCTCGACTTAGCGCACGGAGACGGTATAGAGGTGGAGGAACGCTGTCCGCTCTTGTCCGAGCTTCCGCAATGTTCTGAGGCGTTTATCACGGGCAGCATCAAAAAAATCCTCCCCGTGGTGCGCGTGGGTTCTCAGATAATCGGCGACGGGCTTGTCGGAGCTATGACAAAAAAACTGTCGGAGGCTTATATCGAGCACATCCGGGAATGGTTAGAGTGAGATTTTACGGCGAAAACTTTACACATATCTCAGACATTGTGATAAAATTGCAGAGGCTGTAAAATTCACAAATAAAGAAGGGTTGAAACTACCCTCTAATTTTATTATTTGGTAAAGGAGCGTACCTATGGCAACACGAAGAGAACCACGTTTTAAGCTGTCCCGTCATCTGGGAGTCAATATCTGCGGTCATCCCAAGGCTCTCAAAAGAGTGGACGCGAAGAAGCCCGTCAAGGGCGGCAGCGGACAAAAAGTATCGCAGTACGCACTCCAGCTTCTTGAGAAGCAGAAAATCAAGGCTTATTATGGCATTATGGAGCGTCAGTTCTCCCGCTACTTCGACATAGCGAAGAAAAGCTCCGAGATGACGGGCGACGTCCTTCTCAAGACCCTCGAAATGCGCCTCGACAACCTCGTCTATCGCATAGGGTTTGCCCGCTCTATCAGGCAGGCTCGTCAGATAGTGAACCACGGCCATATTTTGGTCAACGGCCTGAAGGTCGACATTCCGTCTTACGGCGTAAAAGTCAACGACGTTATCGCCCTGAAGGAAAAATCGCGCTCCAATAAAGTCTTTCAGGATAACTTCGAGGGCTTCGAGTCTTTCAGCGTCCCATATCTCGAAAAGAACAAGACCCAGTTCAGCGCTAAGCTGACGCGGGAACCTCTCCGCACCGAGTTGCCCATCGACGTCAACGAAATACTCGCGGTCGAGTTGTATTCCAAGTAGAAAACCGCGACAAACTATCCGTACCTAAAAAAACAAAAACTCGCCCCGCGGTCATGCGGAGCGAGTTTTTTTATGTTTGGAAAAAGCGATTTATATTTTAACGCCCCTCGCCTTGAACACAGACAAAGCCGCGTCTATCACGGTTTTCAGGACCTTTATGCGCGCGTGTTCTTTATTGTTGGCCTCGACGACGGTCCAAGGGGCCTGCGGCGGGTTTGTGCGCAACAGCATTTCCTCTACGGCATCCTGATAGAGGGGCCATTTTTCGCGGTTTCGCCAGTCCTCGTCGGTTATCTTCCACTGTCTTTCGGGGTCGTTTTTGCGGCTCTCGAAACGCCGTAATTGCTCGTCCTGGTCGATGTGCATCCAAAACTTCACTAAGATAGCCCCGTAGCGCCGCCACTGAGCTTCCATGTCGTTTATCTCGCTGTAGGCTCTTTTCCATTCCTCCGAATGACAAAAGCCCTCTATTCTTTCGACCAGCACGCGGCCATACCAAGTGCGGTCGAACACCGTTATATGCCCTGCTTTCGGGAAGACAGACCAGAAGCGCCACAGGTGATAGTGGGCCAGCTCGACGGCGCTTGGCGAGGCTATGGGCATAACCTCGTAGCCCCGCGGGTCGAGGCGCTCCGTGAGGCGCTTTATCGCCCCTCCCTTGCCGGCGGCGTCCCACCCCTCAAACGCCACGACGGCCGGAATTCTCTCGCGATAGAGCGTGTACTGAATCTCCCTCAGACGCTCCTGAAGTTTAGGCAGTTCTTTTTTGTATTTGCTCTTTGGGACAGAAAGCGAGAGGTCTATGTTGTCTAAGCTGTTGATATGCAGGTCAACCATCGGCAAATCGCCCGATTTGGCGGACTGTGCCTCGGAGGGGGAGTTTCTTTCCGCGTGACTCGCGTTATTTTGAAGAAATTTCTTTTTATAAAAAAGAAGCTCGTCGCGGTTTTCCATGATGCTTTCTTCCATGGCCTTCACCATTGTGGACAGCATATAGACCTCGGCGCTTCGCTCGTCGTGACCGTTTACGACGGCCCACGGCGACGTGCCGGTGTCTGTAGCGTGCAGCATCTCCTCCGTCAGCGCGAAGATGTCGTCATAATGCTTGTGCCGCGCCCACTCGGTCTCGCTCACGCGCCAAGCCGACGCCGAGCTCTTGCCCAGACCCTCGAGCCGCCTTTTTTGCTCTTTTTTAGACAGATGAATAAAAAACTTGACTAATTTCGTGCCGCTGAGGTAGAGCTGACGCTCGAAGTTGCGCGTCTCGTCGAAAGCCTCAGACACTTCGCTCTCGGGAAGGAGTTTATCGAAACGCCCCTCGAGAAAACGTCTGTACCAGCTTCTGTTCATAAAGACGATCTGCCCTTTTGCCGGGGTCTTGCTCCAAAAAGGCCACAGATAAGGACGCATGATCTCTTCTTCTGATGGTTTTCCTACATTATAGACTTTGAATCCGCGCGGGTCGAGCGGACGCAGGATACGTCCCAAGAGCGTACCCTTGCCGGCCGTATCCCAGCCCTCGAGCAAAACAAGAACGGAAACACGCTCCTCGCGAACTGAACGCTGCAATTCGGCAAGTTTAGCGCAGAGCGAAGTTACGGCGGATTTATAGACTTCCTTATCGATTTTTCTGTTTAGGTCGATTTGGTCTAACATAACAGAAATCCCCCCTGAATTCAGAATCGTCGAACAATTTATTAAATTGCGTGTACTTCTGAATCATTATACATACTATTCGGATGAATTACTCATTTCAGTTCAAACATTCACCATGATATACTGAGTGTCAATGAGATGAAGGAGAAAATTTTTGCCGGAGGTCGATGCGGTTTGAATATTTTCAACATTATGCAGGCTGTGGGCGGAGTTGGGCTTTTTCTTTACGGCATTAAACTGATGAGCGAATCGTTGCAGTTTATCGCGGGCGACCGCATGAGACAGCTCATAGGCACCCTCACAAGCACCCCTCTGCGCGGACTGTTCGTCGGAATAATCGTCACGATGCTCATACAGAGCAGCAGCGGCACGACGGTTATGACCATCAGCTTCGTCAACGCCGGGATTATGACGCTCAACCAGGCCATAGGCGTCATAATGGGGGCGAACATCGGCACGACGGTCACGGCTCAGATAATCGCTTTCAAGGCGGACGATTTCGCGCTCGGATTTGTAGCTATCGGCGTCGCGTTCTTTTTATTCGGGCGGTCGAAAAAGCAGCGATACATCGGCAACGGCGTATTCGGACTTGGACTATTGTTCCTCGGTATGCGAACGATGAACTCAGCCATGGCGTTTTTGTCCACAAATCAGGCGATATTCGCGTCCCTGAGCCAGCATCCGATACTCGGCGTCTTAGCCGGAACGATCGTAACCATGGTAGTTCAGTCGAGCGCGGCCACGATAGGCTTGACGATGATCATGGCGGCGCAGGGGCTTTTGACAATAGACACCGCTTTGCCCATAATAATGGGCGACAATATAGGCACGACCATAACCGGCGTTTTGGCCACGATAGGAACCAACCGCTCGGCTAAACAGACCGCCGCCGCTCACGTGCTGTTCAACGTCATAGGCACCGTTATATTTATGTTTTGCCTGCCCTTTTACGCCGATTTAGTGAGGCTTACGGCCGGCACGATTTCACATCAGATAGCCAACGCGCACTCTATATTTAATATAGGCAACGCGATACTCTTTTTGCCCTTCACGAAATATCTAGCGCTCCTTATAAGACGCATAATCCCGGACGACAGCAAAGAGCTTATTCAGGGGCCGCTTTACCTCGATAAAAAGCTGATAGCCGCGTCGTCTACGGCCGCAGTCGAGGCCGTCAAGGACGAGCTCATGCACATGGGGGACATCACCCTGAATATGGCGCGTATCGTGCGCCGGTGCTACACGGAGAAAACCACCGAGAAGCTGACGGCGGAGTTCGCGGAGGCCGAGAGCGCGGTCAACGCCATAAACCGCGCTATATCTACTTACGCCTCAGAAGTCTGGCAGAGGGGCTTGTCGGAGGAGGTCTCCACCGTTTTGGGGTCTTACGTGACCGCGTCGGGCGACGTCGAGCGCGTGGGCGACCACTTCGAGAACCTCACGGAGCTGAGCGAGGTGTGCGACGGAACGGCTTACTTCTCAAAAGACGGCGAAATGGAGCTGTGGGACATGTACGACACGGTCGAAAAAGCCCTAACCTACGCGCTTGACTCCATCAGATACGAAGACGTAAAAAAGGCGGACGAGGTTATACAGGTTCTCGAGAAGAAAATAGACGAACAGGAAAAGCAATACCGCCGCAACCATATAGACCGCCTGAACAGAGGCGAGTGCGACCCCGAAAAGGGCGTCGTTTTCATAGATATACTGAGCAACTTGGAGCGTATCGGCGACCACAGCCACAACATAGCCTGTTTCACGCGGGATATAGTGGCGCTTTCCAAGTTTTCGACCAAATAGATGCCGGTCTAAATGTCTCGTGGTTTTCTGAAAAAATCTATAATATTTATAGCGGCGTTTTCGGTTCTGTGCGCCGCTGCCGTTGTTTTCCTGTTCTATTCAATCCCGTTGCCGATTGACGCGGTTACAAACAGGCCGTCGTCGCCTGCCCTTTACGATTCTAAGGGGCGGCTTTTTCATATGCGCCTCTCGACCGATTCGGAATGGAGAGCGCCCGTCCCTCTGTCCGACATGGGGACGTGGCTCCCTCTTGTGGCCGTCGCGGTGGAGGACAAGCGTTTTTACTCTCATAGTGGCGTTGATCCCTTGGCTCTCCTGCGGGCGGTCTGGCAAAACGTGACGAGGCTGCGCGTAGTGTCGGGCGCGTCCACTATAACAAGTCAGACCATAAGAATGGGCGTCTCGGAGCGCGGCACCGTAAAAAAAGAGCGCGGTTTGTCCCTAAAACTTAGGGAATTTGTCCAAGCTATCAAGTTAGAGCGCGTCATGAGTAAAGACGAAATTCTGGAGACTTGGCTCAACTCGGCGCCCTTCGGAGGCAACATCAGAGGTGTACAGGCCGCCTCGCTCATATATTTCGGCAAGCCGGCGCGGTTGCTCTCCCCAGGAGAGGCATGCCTTCTTGTGGGCATGCTGAAGGGCCCGTCGCTTTATCGTCCCGACAGACATCCGGCAGCCGCGCGCCGGCGCAGGGATTTCATTATAGACTTCTTGGAAAAACGCGGCGTTTTCTCAGGCGAGGAAGCGCGAAAAGCCCTCTCGGAGCCGCTGCCGTCTCAATGGAAGCGCCCGGCGAGCCGGGCCTGGCACTTTGCTGAACAGGTCTTGGCGCGAGGCGATACCGAGTCTGCTGAGCCATATCACACGACGCTTGACCTCGAGGCCCAGACCAAATTGGAGGCCGTGCTACATAGATCTGCCGCCGCGTTCCCCGACTCTGTGACCGCGGCGGCGGGCGTGGTTGATAACGAGACCGGCGGGATAATCGCATGGGTGGGAAACGCCCGTTTCGGGAGCGGACTTGACGGCGCGTGGGTAGACTGCGCGCTCAGTGCCCGTTCACCGGGCTCTGCCTTGAAGCCGTTTGCTTATATCAGCGCGTTCGACCAAGGGCTTTTGACGCCGGGTTCGCTCTTGGCCGATACGCCGCTTGCCTTTTCCGGGCGCGCCCCGCGCAACTTCGACCTCACCTACAGAGGCGCCGTAAGCGCGCGCGTCGCGCTCTCCGACTCGCTGAACGCCCCGGCTGTGCGCGTCCTGCGAATGGCTGGCGCGGACAACGTTCTGCGTCTGATGCGCGCGTTCGGCCTGTCGGGGCTGACTGAGAACGCATCGCACTACGGCGACTCGCTGATATTGGGCGGGTGCGAGGTTACGGTGCTTCAAATGCTCGAGGCCTATTCTTCTTTGGCCAACAAAGGGCTGCATAGAACTCTGTCGTTTTTTGAAAATTCGCCGCGTCCGGCCGGCGAGAGGTTGGCGAGCGAGGCGGCTGTCTGGATGGCTGCCGACATCTTGGACAACAAAAGCCGCCTGTCTGCGTTTGCGCGTGAGAGCGAGAGAAACTACGTTTGGCGCGCCGCGCTCAAAACGGGCACGTCTTACGGACTGAGGGACGCATGGGCGGCCGCCTGGACGCCGCGGTTTACCGTCGTGGTATGGGTCGGCGCGCCAAGCGGCGAATCTTGGCCGGGGCTTGTCGGGGCCGGAGCGGCCGCGCCCGTTGCGCTCTCCGTCCTGCGCGTCCTGAGCGCGGGGGAAAGCGCGGGCCGGAATCAGAGCGCCGCGGCTTGGTATGATCGTCCCGAAGAGCTTGTTATGCGCGAGGTTTGCGCTCTTTCGGGACGCCCACCCACGCCCGCTTGCCTTTCGCGCCGCTTAGATTGGAGCATAGAGGGCGTGACGCGTACTACCCCTTGCGATATTCATGTTTTGCGAAACGGACAAAGCGCGCTTTTATGGCCCGGCGATTTTGTTGCCGGCTCGGCAGCCGCCGGCGGTTTTCGCCGTTCCGACCTGACCATAGTGTCGCCGGTCGCCACAGCTACTTATTATATGGCCCCCTTGGCGCGCGAACAAAAAATTCCGCTCCGTTCGGAGGGCGCGAGGAACGTAAGCGGAAGAGTCTGGTGGTATGCGGACGGACGCTTTATCGGGTCGAGCGAGAGCAGCGATACTTTCTTTTACGCGTTCCCGGACGGCCACCACGAACTCTCCGTCTCAGACGGCATAGACACGGCAAAGACAAATTTCAACGTCGTGTCCCCGGGTAAAAGAAAAAGCGGCGCGGAACCTTCGCCGCCACTCATTCCCTAAACCCCGGTTCCTCATAATAATACGATTGCTCCACGCCTTTTATATAAATCTCGCGGTCGGTTATTTTGTCGGTGAGGGCGGAGCGCAATAACTCCCGTATTTCGAGGTCGTTTACCGGACTACGCTCCATTGCGGACAGATACGCGCGTTTGCCTACGCGCCGCCAGTCGACGCACAAAGAGAGCCGTTTTTTGAGTATTAAGTCTAACCATATCCTGCCGCTGCGCCCGTTGCCCTCCATGAACGGGTGAGCGATGTTTATCTCGACATATTTAGCGATAACTTCCTCGAAAGTGGTTTCCGGCATTTGCTCTATTTTAACAAGACTTTCGGCGAGATAGAGCGCGCTCGCGAAACGGAAACCGCCTTTGCTGATGTTTTGTGTGCGTATTTCCCCGGCGAATGAGAATATGCCGCCAAAGATATATTTATGGATTTGGCAAAGCCCGCGAGTTGTGCCGACTTCGATATTATCAATATTATCAATATTATCAATGTCTTTGCTCTCGAAGAGGCGGTACGCGTTTTGCTTGCTTCGCTCGTCTAAATTGCTCATTATGAAACCTCTCCTATGATTTCGGCGAGCAACCCATCCGTCTCCTTTCGCGCGCGCAAAACCTCTGAATTTGTGTATTACCTCATCAAGTTATTATTGACGTAGGCCACCTCTTCCTCGCGGGACTTTATGTATCCGTCCATGCGGACAAGGCGGATGCCGCTCAGCATATCACCCAAGAGCGGCCCCGGTTTGTAGCCCATTTTTTGCAGGTCACGTCCCGTCAAAGAGCCCTTCATGGGATCGAAATTCAGCATGTGGAGCGTTATCCAGCGTCGCGTCTCTTTGCGTTTCGTGGATGCCCAGCAAAATATGAGCGGCGTAGTGGCGTAGTTTTTGAGGAAAAGATACACCTCGGAGTTTTTAGGCAAGCGTTTAGAGCCGAGAAACTGCTCTATCGTGGCGAGAGACGCGAGGCATTTCAAGACGGTATCCCGCTCGTTGTGAGAAAAATGCAGTTTGTCCATGACGAGAGACTGAACGCTTGGCGCGGAATCGGAGATAAGTAAGGCGACGAGCGCCAACCATTTTTGACATCCGCAGACGACTGCCGCGTTTTTTGTTTTCATGAAAGACAACGCTTTTTGCATACGCCTCATTTTTCTCGCCGCCAAAGGGGTGAAGTGAAGACCTGGGAAAAGAGATTCCCACACGCCCAAATCCTCCATATGACACGCGGCTTTGAGGGGAGCTTCTTCAGCGAAAACAGACTCTACCTCGACGCGAACGCGCGAGTCTGAAAGTTTGGAGAGAAGATTGCCGTTCAGCGCGCCTTTTAGAAGGCGAAGTGTGTTGTCCTCAAATTTCATGTCGAGGCGGCTTGTCAATCTGGCCCCACGTATTATTCTGGTCGGGTCTTCTACGAAGCTCAGATTGTGAAGCACCCGCAGAAGCCCCTTTTTGAGGTCGCGCCTGCCGCCGTAAAAGTCGAGCAACACGCCCCAGTCCCCTTCGCCGAGAGAGACGGCCATAGCGTTTACGCTGAAGTCGCGGCGGCCCAAGTCTTGTTTTAGTGAGTCGCTCTCGACCTCCGGCATGGCGGCGGCGTATTCGTAAAACTCGCGCCGCGCCGTGGCGACGTCGATTTTCTGTCCGTCCGGAAATGTTATGGTTCCAGTCTTGTAATTTCCGTGCGTAGTGACGCGGCACCCGGGTTCATTCCAGTTTTCGACGAACGTCTCAGCGTCTCCCTCGATCGATATGTCTATATCTATGTTCTTTTCGCCTAAAAGTATATCGCGCACCGCGCCGCCTACGATATAAGCCTTCATCCCAAGCTCAGCCGCTTTTTTGCCCAAGCGACGCAAAAGCTCCATGGTCCGGGACGAAAATGACTCTTGAAGCAGCGAGGCCACCTCTTCCATCCACGTAGAGATTTTTCTGAAATCTTTTTCTCCGGGCGCGCGGTACGTCTGGTAGAGCGCGCGCACGAGGTCGGCTCTGGTCAATATCCCAACTATGCGCCCGTCGCTTAGGACGGGCAAGCGCTCGAAGTCGTAAGTGGCCATGAGGCGATGAGCCTCATTCACTGAGGCCTGAACCGAAATACCTATGACGCCTTCCGTCATAAAATCTTGAACCAACGATTTGTCAAAGCCGTGGAGGTGAGCTATATCGAGGTCGTGCCGGGTCATCATGCCGAGGATTTCGCCGTCGCGGACGACAGGGAGGGCCTTATGCCTGAAGCGCAGCATCGTGCGGTACGCCTCCGCCACCGAGGAGTCGGGTGAAATGGCCAGCACCGGATAGACCATTATGTCCTCTACTCTGTCGAGCGGCGAGATCATCGAAGGAAG
>BOCC01000020.1 GCA_026002715.1 Synergistales bacterium | reverse complement strand
CTCGGCAATGAACTTCTGCCGGCGACAATGTGTGGTGCAAGCGGGAAGCCAAATCAGACTACTCAACAGGCTCGAAGCACTAAGTAACATCGATCTCTGTTGCCTTATAGCCAGCATACACAATTTTCGCTTCCCTGTCGTCCCCAGTTTCGTTCCGTTTGGTGATGGCTTGCCATCGTGGATGGCTACTCAGGACTTGACAGGCTAAGAGGAACGCCCATGAAAACAGACTGAAGACTGGCGAATACTTTTCTACCTTGTTTCTGTATGGTAGACATAGCGGTTCTGATTCGCGCGAATATGCTGGCTCCTTCTTTAGTCCGAAAACATCCAGATATCTTCATCTTAACTTTGGTCATACGTATATCCTGTTCCGCTTGGTTGTTACCTAAATTCCCGGCAATTATTTTACCTACAATACAAAGCTATTGACTTCATGTGATTCGTGAGATTTTCAATCCGTTTTGTAGGTAAAAATATTTTACCTACAAAACGCTACCCTAATTTCACTTAAGAGCAGTAATTACTTAATATTATAGCATGTAGGTCAAAAATATAGCGGGAATTTAGGTTGTTAGTGAACGGAACTTCCTTTTTTCTTAGAAACGCCAATACTGATTCCTGATGGTGTTCTAATCGTTCTATTAGGTTCAGTGATTTACTTTTAGCTTCCCGACCTCTTCGTCCTTCTTGTTTCGGAACAGACGGTGGCTGTTGTTCCTTTCCTCTCGACAGGATTTCTTTGTAGTTTCGCTCGTATTCAGCGTACTCCTCAGCGTCCGGAATTCCACTTTCTTCCTTTTTTGACAATCCTATTTTCAGCAGGTTCGACATCTCCGACGCCCATGGCTGATTCATTTCCTCTGACACATACCTCAACTCCCGCAAAATATGAGCGTTGCACAGTCCATGCGATATGTCGTATTTAAAATAAGATGGCAGACAATCGTGAATCACGGTTCCTTTATACTCGGATAGTATGCCTATATGTTCAAAGGCGTCTTTTCCCCTCTTCTCGTCCACATGATAATATGTCAGGTCTTTCGTTGACGCCACATGCAACCACCCGGTCTTGCCTTCCATTCGGATTCCCGTTTCATCGCAGTGTAAAACTTCTGATTCTTTCAGCTTAGCTTTAACTTCATTCTCAAACGAAGACAGTTCTTCGTGGCATGTCTTCCAGTGCCTTATGCACTGTTCGCTCCCGTCCCGCTGTTAGAAGCTATAACGTTTGCCGTGCCGGTGATGGTGATGTCTCCTCCGGCTTTTATCGCGGGTTCTGTGTCGCCCGTGCCGGTCACGTTTGCCTTGACTGTTCCGCCGTCGATGTAAATATCCCCTTCTGAGGAAATGGCCGGGCCGTTAGTGTCCTCGACCGTGAGAGTCTTGCCCGTCTCTACGGTTATTTTGAGAGAACCGCTTCCCGTCTTGACGATCTTGGGGACGTTCACGTTATTTGCTATGTGAACCGTTATTTCTGTCGTCTCGGAGGCGATTTCTATCTCGTCCGTGATGTCGCCTGTCAGCGTCAGGGTTTTCGCGCCCGCGTCCCATGTCCAGCCCAAGCCGGACGCGTTGTCGGTGAGGTTTGTCCAGACGTTGCCGATGGTGACGTTGTTCAATGGGTCGAGAGTGGGCGGCGCGGCGGCTATCGTGATGGAAAAGTTTTTTGTCGCGTCAGGATTCACGCCGTTTGACGCCTTTACCGTGAACGCAAACGCGCCCGCCGCCGTGGGGTTGCCAGAAATCGCGCCCGCGCTTGAAAGCGTCAAGCCGCCCGGCAAACTGCCGCTCTCAAGGCTCCATGTGATAGGCGCGTCGCCCGTGGCGGCGAGGGTTTGGCTGTACGCCGCGCCTACCGTACCGCTTGCGAGGACAGTTGTTGTGATTGCCGGAGCTACTGGCGCGGGCGCTGGCGCATACGCCGCAGCTTCTATCTTCAGCGGCTGGCTGATGTTGCCCGCCAAGTCCTGCACTACGACGTAAATATCCTTCGCGCCCGCCGTGAGGGCGACGTCCTTGCCGCTGACCGCTCCCATAGAAACCGCGCCGAGTGAAGTTTCGGCCTTGACCGCCGTGTTTGTCGGGGCGGTCGCGCCGCTTGCGGCGACAAGATAATACGCCGTTCCCGCTTCGTCGGTGGTGAAGCCGATGGTCGCCTCTGTGTCGGAAGTGCGGGTGACGCCGCCGCCAGAGAGGGTGGGGGCGGTGTTGTCTACGGTCATTGTAACCGCCCCTGTTCCCGTTGCGCTGGGCGTAACCGAACCTACATACGTCACCCCGCCTATGGTAATGACCACGCTTTTCGCGCCATTTGCATCCTCCGTAAGCCAGAAATATAGTTTGCCGTCGCCGTCGGTCGCCATGTCTTTGATGCCGTAAACGCCGTTTGCCGCGTTGGGTATATCCAAGCAAGCCACGCCGTCTATACTGACAGCGGTTACAGCGGAATTGAGAATAGCGGGGCTGCCCATTGTCAGGGTAGTCATGTATACATCGGAACCCGCGCCATTGGTCGCCGGAGCCTCGAGAGACGTATCACCTGTACGGCGCACGCTGCCGCCTGTAATCGTTAGAGTGCCGACACTGCCGGCACTACTCATGCTACTGCCACCACCACCGATACTCGCGCCGCCGTTTCCTCCTCCGGTCGCGTTCACCGTACCGCCGTTAATCGTTACAGCGCCGCCGCCGCCGATACCCGCGCCGCCGCCGTAGTAGCCTCCTCCGGTCGCGTTCACCGTACCGCTTCCGGAGATGGTCAACGCCGCGCCCGTTGGCACATTGATTCCCGCTCTGTTCGTACCGCTTTTCAGTGTGTTCGTACCTTGCAGCGTGAGGCTTACCGTCGCGCCGTCCATATTAAAGGCGGTGTAATTAATCGCGCTTACGTCTATGTTCACGCCGTTTAGCGTGATGTTGGCGCTCACACCGCTTCGCACTACTACGCGGTTAGCGGTCGTCGTCCCCGTAATGGTTACGTCGCCAGAGACGGTGAACACGCCGCCCTCGGGTCCGGCGGCCGCGTATGCCCAGTTTGTGCCGCTTGTCATTGTTGTGGTGTCGTTTACGTCGATGGTGGTAGCGTTGCTCACCGCGTGAGACACCCGCGTGAACGCCGGGACGAGGGTAAGCGTCGTCACCAGCGTGAGTAGTATAAACAGAACTTTTTTGTTCATGATTTTCTCTCCTTTTGTTTTTTTGATTTTTAGCTTGCGAGTTTACCTTTCAAAAAAGAACGCGCCGCAGTAGATTCCAACCGCTCTCTGCGCCCTTGCGGGCTTGTTCGCGGGGAATCCTTGCATGGCTTCCGCCAGCGGTTCACCTGCGCCCTATGGGCTTGCTTCACCGGGCGGAAGCGCAAAAAAGGCGGCCATCTTCCGTGTAAACACGGAAAACAGCCGCCCGGTGGCGCGAGTATATTTGCTTTTAAGGCACGACTAAAGGACAGACTTATACTCTGTCTGTCTGTCTGTCTGTCTGTCTGTCTGTCTGTCTGTCTGTCTGTCTGTCTGTCTGTTAAAATTGTTTCGCAATCAGTCATAAATGTCAAGTCCTTTCTGTGAACTCTTAAACAACGCGCCGAAAGCGCGGGCGCGCGCTTTTCTGAAAATTCTGTCTCTATTTATAGCACACTTAGACCGAAAATTGTCGAACCTCTCTAAATTGTCTGTTTCGCGGCGCAACGCTCAGCATAACGCCGAACAGCAGCGCGGCGGTCAGCGCGACAGCGCGAATTTTTCCCCGCGCCCATTTGTTGATTGATGTGTTCATATTCTTTCCTCCTAATTTGCCCCGCCGTTCCGGGGCGGGAAATGATATAAAATGCGACAAAAGACCCGCGTGTGCGAGTCTTCAATCAATGGACGACTTCATTATAGCGTTTTTAGACGCAAAAAAGAGAAAGGTGTCTAAATCGTTACCTTTCTCTTGAGTTGAGAATGGAGAGTGGAGAGTGGAGAGTGGAGAGTGGATTGGTTTGTCAGTTCATCATGCTTTGGATTTGATCCAGAGGCAAACCGGTACTCTTAACGATAATATCTGTCGGTATGCCATTGGTAAGCAAGTTGCGGGCCACTTCGAGTCTGCCTTCTTTTCTGCCTCTCGCTAACAGGTCATCCGCTTGGTCTCTCAAAGCTATCGGTATATACATATTTTTCCCCTCCTCTTTGTATTGTCGCAAAATCTCACTGTACTTGGTCACCAACGCTTCGTCTTTCATGTTGACGATACGCTCCGTAAAGAGCAGAAGGTCTCGTTTCTCATTCAAACTCCAACCTCGTTCACCGAGAAGCTCAATCGTTTTGCGAAGAAAGTTGAATTTCTTAAGTTCCTCTTTCGTTTGCATAGCGAACTTCGCCGCGTAAAGCACAATCTCTATCGGGTTGTCGGATTCTATCATTTCGTCGTCGTCGAGTTCCGACAATACAAGTCTATTATACCTATAAACGCTCTCGGTTCCATAATGCTCATGCGAATAATAAGCGGGTTCGTTTGCGGGGCGTTTGTCTGTAATGATGGCAAGTGCAACGGGTTCTCTTCTGTAATGAGCGTAAATCAGGCATTTGTAATGGTGCATTCTCTCGGATATGTTGCCTCCGCCATGTCCCTGCGCCTCAAGATGGAGAAGTATCCACTCAGCTTCTCCGTTTTTAAGCGGCACTTCCATAACGTAGTCCGCAAAGTGCGGACTTGTATGAATCGTGGGATCGGCAGTATTAAGAATATCCGTAAATTCTTTGTCAAGCGGACGCTGTTTGGTTTCCCTGTCCGCGTCCTCGTAAAGTTCAGGTATGGTTCTTTTGAGCAGAGGATAGAAGAACCTGTCGATAAGGTCTTTCCAAAAACCATCGTGATCAAAGCGTTCTGTTTTGATAGAATCGCCGTTCGGCTTTTCTATGTCGTCTTGCTGAATGTCAGTCTTGTTTGTCTTTGTCATGGGTTCTCACCTCCGAATCTTGTGTTTATTATAAGGCATTACGCCTTAGAAGATAGGTCTCTCACTCTCCATTCTCCATTCTCAACTCTCCATTATATAGCACACTTAGACCGAAAATTGCCAAACCTCTCTAAATTGTCTGTTTCGCGGCGCGACGCTCAGCATAAGGCCGAACAGTAGCGCGGCGGTCAGCGCAACAGCCGAATTTTTTCTCGCGCCCATTTGTCGATTGATTTGCCCCGCCGTTTCCGGGCGGGAAATGGTATAAAACGCAACAAAAGACCCGCGTGTGCGAGTCTTCAATCAATGGACGAATTCATTATAGCGTTTTTAGACGCAAAAAAGAGAAAGGTGTCTAAATCGTTACCTTTCTCTTGAATTGAGAATGGAGAATGGAGAATGGAGAGTTGTTTGCGTTCTCAATTCTCCACTCCCCATTCTCCATTCAAAGCGTGTCAGAAAAAATTTAGAGCGATAGGCCCATTTTGCCGTCTTTGAAGATCCTCTCGTCCATCAGCTTCAAGTTTTCAGCAATGATGGGCTTGAACTCCATATGGGCCAAAATATCTTTTTCTAAGTCGACTCCGGGGGCTATTTCGGTGAGCATGATGCCGTCTTTAGTGAGATGGAAGACCGCTCTTTCGGTTATGTACAACACTTCCTGCCCGATCTCGGCGGCGTACTCAGCGGAAAACGTCACTTGCTCGACTTTGTTGATGAACTTGACGCCGGTTCCCTCCTTGACAATCGAAAGCTTGCCGTCCGCTACTTTCGTCTCGAGCTTCCCCGCCGTGAAAGTGCCGGTGAAGCACACTTTTTTGGCGTTTTGCGAAATATTGACGAAGCCGCCGGGACCGACCACCCTTCCTCCGAACTTTGACACGTTGACGTTGCCCTTTGGGTCGATTTCGGCGGCGCCCAAGAAGGTCATGTCGAGCCCGCCGCCGTCGTACAAGTCGAAGATGTCGGGCTGTTTGTAAATGGACTCCGGGCCTATCGTGGTTCCTATTCCCAGTCCGCCCTGCGGGACGCCTCCCAAAACGCCCGACTCTATCGAAAGGGTGATTTCGTTGGCAAAACCCTCTTCGTTCGCCACCGCCGCTACGGCGTCCGGAATGCCTATTCCGAGGTTCACCAACTTTCCCTTCTTGAGTTCAAACGCGCCGCGACGACCGCAGACCTTTCGGTGGTCGAGCTTCATGGGGGGGATCGCCTCAAGCGGAATCGCTATTTCGCCGGAGAGTTCTGGACGATACGCCTGAGATGTCCAGGTATGCCAGTTTTTCTCGACGGTCGCCTCAACGACGTAGTCCACCATAACGCCGTGGACGGCCACGTTTCTGGGGTCTAAGCTGCCCGCGGCCACGACCTTTTCGACCTCGGCTATGACGATGCCGCCGTTGTTATGTACCGCTAAAGACATCTCCAACTGATCCGAGCGCGCCGACTCCCTTTCAAGGGAAATATTGCCGTTTACGTCGCCGAAGGTGCCTTTAATGAAACAAATGTCGATGACGAACGGCTTGTAAAGCAGATAATCCTTCCCCTCGACCTGAATTAGAGAGACGATTTCCTCGCCGGAATCGATTGCCGCCTTGTTAGCCTTGCAGCCCTCCAAACGGGGGTCGGCGAAGGTCTTCAACCCCACATGGGTCAGCACGCCGGGTTTTTTGCCGCCTATGGCGCGAAGCAAGTGGCTCGTTACGCCCTGCGGAATCATGTACGCGGAAATTTTATTGGCGACGACCAACTTGTTTATTTCCGGCTCCAAGCCGATGTGGGCGCAGACTAATTTTTTGAGCAGCCCCTCGGCTCCTAAGTGGTTCGATCCCTTATCCTTTCCGTCTCCGACGGCGGCGCAGTGAAACAGCGTCAAATCCTTGGGGCTGTGAGAATCCTCATATCTTTTTTGAAGCGCGGACAGGAGTTCTTCCGGGATTCCGGAACCGACGAACCCTCCCACTCCAAGCGTCATATTGTCTTTGATCAGGGATACAGCGTGTTCGGGAGACACTACTTTACTCATACATGCCACCTCCATTGTTGGATGCGTTACGCGCTATTTACACTGGGAACATGGTGAACAATATTACGGCGATGACGGTTCCGATAGCGGGCGTAACCACTGTCAGCTTGAAAATCGCGCTGTAGGCGTCCTTGTGCGTTTCGTTGCAGATGCCGTTCGTGACGGTGACGATGTAACCGTTATGCGGCAGCGAATCCAATGCCGACGACGCGATAGTCAGTGTACGGTGCAGCACCGCGGCGGAAATTCCCTTCGCTAAGTAGACCGGGGCTATCAGAGGAGTCGCTATGCCCAAGCCGCCCGACGCGGAACCGCAGATACCGGCTATGACGTTCATCGCCACAGCCACTCCGACGAGGGGGGGACCAGGTATGTCGAGCACGGCGTTGACGATTACGGGAAACGCTTTGGCGGCCTGAACCACCGTGCCGAAGCCCACAACCGCGCAGGTGTTGGCTATCGCTCCCATAGAGTTTTTGCAACTGTCCGCTAAGTTGGTAAGCAGCTTGCTGTTGTCCTGATATTTGTTCATCAGCACGAAAGCGAGTATCGAGCCCAGAAGAAGGCCGGACTCCAAATGGACTATAGGCTGGCCGTTGATTTTGACGTTGATGATAAGGATGGTCACGAGCAACGGTATAAGGGCGATAAAGCCGTTGGGCAGGTTTTCCTTTTCGGTGGAGAACACGTCCATTGACTTCGCTACGAAATGCTCTCCCTTTTTCTTGGCGCTGTTCACTATCTGGAACAACCACAGGCAGCCGATAACGAGCACGGCGGCGCAGGAAATGAAGCCGACTACCGCCCCAGCCATCAGGTCCGTACCCAGAATGTTGGCCGGAATGGCGTTATGAATCTGAGGCGCGCCAGGCGCGACCATGGCGAACGTCGAGCAACCGAAGGTGAGGGCCGCCGGTATGAAACGTCTCGGAAGGTCCGCTTCTCTGAATATCTGAAGCGCTATGGGGAACACGCAGAAGCTGATGACGAAGGCGCTCACCCCGCCGTAGCCCAGGATGCCGCAGGCAAGCGGGACGGATATTATTGCCTTGTCCTTGCCGAACAGTTTTACCAAAAGCTGTGCTATGGCCTTTGCCCCGTTGGTGACCTCCATCATTTTGCCTAGTAGGGTACCCGTCAGGAATATCAGGTAGTTGGCCTGCATAAATCCGACGAAACCCCTCATATAATGCGTCTTCAGCGCGTCATAGAGGTTGATTTCCCCCGTAAGCGCCACGATTGTCGCGCACAAAAACGCGACGACGAAAATATTGACGCCCTTCATTATCAAATAGAGCACGAGTCCCAAGGCGACAATAATACCTACTACACTGAGTGTCACTTCATCCATTTTATTCCCTCATTTCAAGTTTTACGTTACGGCTGGAAATTCGTCAATGTGTTGCCCGCGATGATTATCTGCATGATGTGGGACGTGCCGCCGGAGGATAGGGACGTCAAAGCGTCGCGAAGGAAACGTCCCACGGGGTACTCGTTGATGACGCCGTAGCCGCCCATTAGGTCCATCGTTCTCTTGGACGCCTGCACGGCGGCCTCCGTGGAGAACAGCTTCGCCGTGGCGACCTCGTTGGCGCACGGTATGCCGTTGTCCTTCATGCCCGCCGCGTAGTACGTCAGCAAGCGGGCGGCCTCGTACGCCATGCGCACCTGCGCGACCTCGAATTGGACGGCTTGCAGCTTGGCTATCGGCTTTCCATAGACTATTCGCTCGTTGGCGAACTTTACCGCTTCCTCGACGCAGGCCCTCAGAAGGCCGACGCATATGGCGCTCATTCCGGCACGGCCTATCTCGCTGATTCCCTCCAGCCCTATTTTGGACCCGCCTCCCTCCTTACCCAGAATTGCGCTTTCCGGCACCTTGACGTTTGTGAGCGCCACATCTCCGGTAACCGACGCGCGGAGTCCCAGCTTGTGCTCCTTGCGCCCCGGGGTAAAGCCCTCCGCGCCCTTTTCGACGAGGAAGGCGCTCAATTTGTTGCGTCCCTTCTCATCCTCTCCTGTTTTGGCGGTTACGACCGTGACCTCAGCGTTATGCGAATTGGTGATGAAGCACTTCCTCCCGTTAATAACCCAGCCGCCGTCCTTTTTCTCGGCCAGCGTCTTTTGCCCTATGAAGTCCGACCCTCCGCCAGGTTCGGTCACGGCGAGGCCGCCGATATTAGCCCCCGAGCAGAGGTCCGGCAGGTACTTTTTTTTCTGCTCTTCCGTGCCGTATTGGGAAATCAGCGCCGCTCCCAAATGATGCGTCATCATGGTCATGGCGAGTCCTCCGGAGTGCCGCGCTAGTTCCTCTATACATATAGTGCGCTCCACAAAACCCTGTCCCGCTCCGCCGTACGCCTCCGGGATGCAAATTCCGTTGACTCCCATTTCCCCGAGCTTCTTAAAAACGTCGATGGGACAGACGTCTTGCTCGTCCCACTCCGCGGCCTTGGGCGCGACCTCCGCCTCAACGAAGTCCCTGACCGCTTTGCGCAACATCTTCTGTTCCTCGGTAAACTCAAAAAATTGCAAAATTCTTTCCTCTCCTTTCAGTCTTTTCCCTCATACAGGGAAGTTGCCATGTTTTCTGGTGGGCCGGCTTTCGCACTTAGGCGCCAGCATAACCAGCGCGGACACTATGTGTTTTCGAGTTTCGGACGGCTCGATCACGTCGTCGACGTAGCCGCGCTTGGCGGCCTGGTAAGGGTTAGAAAATTCCTTCGTGTACTCCGCGATTTTTGCCCCTCTCGTCTCATTGGGATTGGCGGACGCGTCTATTTCCTTTTTAAAGATAATATTAGCCGCTCCTTCGGACCCCATGACCGCAATCTCAGCGCTCGGCCACGCCAGCACCATGTCTGCCCCCAGGTGCCTCGAACACATCGCGATGTACGCGCCGCCGTACGCCTTACGCACTATGACGGTCACCTTAGGCACTGTGGCGTCGGAGTAGGCGTAAAGCAGTTTTGCCCCGTGGCGGATGATGCCCCCGTACTCCTGATTGCTGCCCGGCATGAAGCCCGGCACATCCACGAAGCTCACCAAAGGCACATTGAAGCTGTCGCATATGGAAATGAAACGGCTGGCCTTGTCGGAGGCGTTGATGTCGAGACAGCCCGCCATAATCTGCGGCTGGTTGGCGATTATACCAGCGGGACGACCGCCGAAACGGGCGAAGCCGGTGATGACGTTCTGCGCGTAGTAGGGCTGGACCTCGAAGAAATCGTGGTGGTCCACCACCGACGTGATGATTTTTTTCATATCGTATGTCCGGTTGGACGAATCTGGAAGAATATCGCTGAGTTCGGGGCAAAGCCGGTCGCCGCTGTCCAAGCTCGAAGAGATAGGGGGCAATTCCCTGTTGCTCAGCGGAAGAAAGCCTATTAGCTTGCGCACGCTGGCCAGACAGGTCAATTCGTCGGATGAGAGGAAGTGCGCCACGCCCGATATTCTGTTGTGAGTCATGGGACCGCCCAGCGCGTCGACCGTAACGTCCTCGCCGGTCACAGCCTTAATAACCTGAGGCCCCGTGATAAACATGTTTGAGGTCTTGTCCACCATGAAAATAAAGTCGGTCAGAGCCGGCGAGTAGGTCGCCCCGCCCGCGCAAGGCCCCATGATTACCGAAATTTGCGGCACAACGCCCGATGCGATCGTATTACGGTAAAATATATCTCCGTACCCACGCATAGCGTCGACGGCCTCCTGAATGCGGGCGCCTCCTGAGTCGTTGATGCCGATGACGGGAGCGCCGACCTTGAGCGCCAACTCTAAGATCTTGCAGATCTTGCTGGCGTGCATTTCTCCCAATGTACCACCTAGGGCCGTGAAATCCTGAGCGAAGACGTATACTAATCGGCCGTCGATATTCCCGTAGCCGGTGACGACTCCCTCGCCGGGAATTTCCACTTTTTCCATGCCGAAGTAAGTACACCGGTGCTCAACAAAGGCGTCTATCTCGACGAAGCTCGACGCGTCAAGCAAAGCCGCGATACGTTCGCGAGCCGTCATTTTACCTAAGGAATGCTGCTTTTCGATCTTGCGCTCCCCGCCGCCGGCGGCTATTCCAGCCTTAAGCGTCGAAAGCCGTTCTATTTTATCGCGCACAAATACACCTCCTCTACACTCCTCCATACTTAACCAACGCGATATGCAAGCATGAAATGATAATGGGACGGAAAAGACGCCGCATAACCGCGTCGGTTCCGTCCCACTTGTTTAGTCTTTTTTGAGACCCATCAAAGCGTCAGAAAAAATGCGGGAGTCCATCAATTTGGGAGTTCCATCCACCTTCGGCACGAAACCCATCAGGTCGGTCACTTGGGCTTTCACGTCGATGCCGGGCGCAACCTCAATGAGGTAAACTCCGTCGGCTCGCAGCTCGAAAACCGCCCGCTCGGTAATATACAAAACAGGCTGCTTTGTCTTGATGGCATAGGCTCCGCTGAAGGTAATCTGCTCCACCTGCTCGATAAACTTGCGCTCTTTACCCTCTTGCGTGACGACAAGTTTCCCGTCGGCTACCTTGGTCTTGAGGCCGTCTGCCGTAAAAGTACCGCAGAAGAACACCCGCTTGGCGTTCTGTGTAATGTTGACGAAACCGCCGCAGCCAGCAATCCTTGGGCCGAACTTGCTGACATTGATGTTGCCGTTCTTGTCAGCCTGCGCCAACCCCAGAAAAGCCAAATCCACCCCGCCGCCGTCATAGAAGTCGAACTGATAGGGCTGGTCGAGAAGCGCCTCGGCATTCACGGAACCGCCGAACTTAGAGCCGCCCTGAGGAACGCCGCCGACGGGACCCGCTTCTACGGTCAACGTCATGTAGTCGCCTACGCCTTCCTCGTTGGCCACCATGGAAATGTACTCGGGGATACCGATTCCCAGATTGACCACCGTGTTGGAGGTGAGCTCCAGCGCGGCCCTGCGGCCAATGATCTTTTTGGCATCTAACGGAGGAAAGGACATGCCGCTCAGGGGTATCCGGAAGTCGCCGCTCATGGCGCCGTCATACTCGCAGCCTACGCATTGCGCGTGATCGGCCTTGTTCTCAACGACGACAATAGCGTCCACATAGATGCCCGGTATCTTGACGAGCTTAGGATCGAGAGAGCCGTTCGCCACCACTTTCTCCACCTGCACGATAACTTTACCGCCGCTGTTCCTGACGGCCTGAGCGATGGAGGTCGCCTCTAAGGGGCAAACCTCACGCTCTAAGGTAACGTTGCCGTTCTCGTCCGCGTAGGTGCCGCGGATAAAGCCCACATTGAAAGAAAGAGGCTTGTAGAGCAGTCTTTCCTGGCCGCCGATATTGACGACCTCCACGATGTCTTCTTTCGTTACGCTGTTCAGCTTGCCGCCCTCAATGCGGGGATCGGCGAAAGTATTAAGGCCCACATGCGTGATGGTGCCCACTTTGTGTCCCGCGATATCCCGATAAAGCTGGGACAAAGTGCCTTGGGGCAGGTTATAGGCCTCAATCTTATTCTCAATGGCCATTTTTCCCAGATTGGGCGCCATATTCCAATGACCGCCGATGACTCGCTTAGTCATGCCCTCATGGGCAAAGTGCTCCGCGCCGCTGCCATCCCGGTTGCCCTGAGCCGCGGCGTAGAAGAACGTCAGATTTTTGGGCGAGCCCGTGTCCAAGAAGCGCTTCTCCAGCGCGCTAGTCAGCGCCTCGGGCATACAACTGGCCACAAACCCACTGCTGGTGATGGTATCGTTGTCCTTGACCCACGAAGCGGCCTCTGCTGCCGTGATGATTGGTTTATTTCCCATTTTTACAGCCTTCCCAATCTTCTCAGCGGACTCGCTAAAAGTCGGTAAGTTTCGCCTGCCGCTTCTCCAAAAACGCCGACATGCCTTCCTTCTTGTCCGCCGTAGCGAAGGAGAGGCCAAAGAGACCCGCCTCGAGCTTAAGCCCGCTGGACAAATCAACATCGAGACCGGTGTTGATAGCGGACTTAGCTAAGGAGATGGCGTAGCTGCCCTTGGAAATTATCTTTGCCGCCATTTTTTTGCAATAGTCGATGAGCTCCGCCAGAGGAACCACCTTGTTGGCTAAGCCAATGCGATAGGCCTCCTGCGCGTCGATCATGTCACAGGTAAAGATGAGTTCCTTCGCGCGGCCCTTGCCGACGAGACGCGGCAGTCGCTGGGTGCCGCCAAAACCGGGCAGGGTGCCCAAGCCCACCTCGGGCTGGCCGAACTTGGCGTTCTCGGAGGCAATGCGGATGTCGCAGGCCATGGAAATTTCGCAGCCGCCGCCCAAAGCGAAGCCGTTCACCGCGGCGATGGTCACTTGAGGCATGTTTTCTAACTTCCCGAACGCGTTGTAGGCGAGCAGACCCATGGTCCTGCCCTCCGCGGCTGTGGCGTTGACCATCTCCGAGATGTCCGCGCCGGCCACAAAGGATTTCTCCCCCGAACCGGTCAAAATGACGACCTTGATGTCCTTGCGCGTTTCGATTTCACAAAAACATTGATTAAGTTCCGCCAAGGTTTCACTGTTGAGCGCGTTGAGGGACTTGGGTCGATTGATGGTGACCACCGCTATTTCGTTTTCCACTTCCATAAGCAAATTGTTCATATACAAAGACCTCCTCCACTTTTTTTGTTAACGCCTTTAAAAGGCCGAACTGCTCAATATTCCACGCGCATTACATTCCCGCCATACCCAGCCAAATAAACACCAAGCCGGCTATAACGATCTGGGTCATTTGGAGAAAATATTACTTCCCCTTAAACTCCGGTTTTCTCTTTTCGAGAAAAGCCTTAAGCCCTTCTTTCGCGTCTTCTGTGACAAACACGATTCCCGATATTTCCTCCTCGTAGACCAACGCGTCGGCAAGGGTCTTGTTCAGGCCATTGTTGACCAGATACTTGTTGTATTTCACCGCTATAGGCGCCTTGCCGACGATCTCTCTCATAAGTTTCTCGGCCTCCGAAAGCAAATCGGCGTGCTCGACGATTCTGTTGACGATGCGCAGATCCTTTGCTTCCTGTGCGCTGATATTTTTTCCAGTGAAAAGCATCTCTTTGGCGACCATTGGCCCTACTATTCTTGGTAGGCGCTGTGTCCCTCCGTAGCAGCAGTTCACGCCGAGATCAATCTCCGGCAGGCCAAAGATCGATTTGGAACTCGCGACGATGATGTCGCACGCCAGCGCCAGTTCCATCCCGCCTCCCAGTGCGTAGCCGTTTACGGCCGCGATGATCGGTTTTCCAAGTTCATCGAACTTATTGAACAGGATGTGAGCGTTCCTAGACATGTTCCTGACGCCCTTTTCGTCAACGGGGATTTCCGAGATATCGGTTCCCGCGCAGAAAGCCCGTCCGTTTCCGGTAATGATGACTCCGCGAACACCGTCATCCGCCGTTGCCGCGTCAACAGCCTTCCCCAATTCTTCTTTCGTGTTCATGAGGAGCGCGTTGAGAGCCTTCGGGCGGTTGATGGTCACAAACGCGATATGGTCCTTTACCTCGTAAACAATGTCCCTATATTCCATAATAACTACATTCCCGCCATACCCAGCCAAATAAACACCAAGCCGGCTATAACGGGGATAACGATCTGGGTTATAAAGATGTCCCAGTAGGCTTCCCTGTGGGTAAGCTTGCAGATGCCCAATAGCGTTATCTGCGCGCCCTGGTGGGGCAGACTGTCCAGAGTGCCGGACGCTATGGCCGCTATACGATGAACGTAGGGCAATGGAGCGCCGATAGCGACATAGGTGTCCTTCAACGCGTTGAAGGAGACGCCCAGCCCGCCGGACGCGGAACCGCAGGCTCCGGCCGCAATGGCCACCGTGAAGAAGACGAAGTACAGAGGAGGTATGTTAAAAGTCTGAAGCGCGGCGATCAGGTCCTTGAAGCCCTGAGTTTGCTGCACCACTCCGCCGAAGCCAACAACGATGGCCGTATTGAGAATGGCCACGCCGGAGTCGGCCGCGCCCTTGTTGAAAACCTTGATCCATCCGTCGATGCCTCCCGCGATGCGCTTGTACATCAGAATGGTGGCGACGGCCACGCCGATGAAGACCGCCGTCTCGACCGGCAGCCCAACGCGGTTGCCCTGAGCGTTTAGGAAGAGCGGGGCGTTGAAGAAGAACAGAATAAGGGCGATAGGAACGAAGGCGATCCAAACGTTGGGCAGGCTCTCGTCCTTGTCCTCGCTCCTCAATTCGTCTTCGGTGAGCTGCGTGCGAAGCGAGAGGTCGTCGAACAGGATGTTCTTCCTCTTAAAGGCGGCGGTGCGATACTCTAACCACCCGAAGATCATAACGTAAGAAAGCACCGTGATGATGAGGGAGGGAAGGAAGGCCGCCGTAGGCGTCGTGCCCAGTTCGCGCACGGGAATGACGTTTTGAATCGCGGGAGTGCCGGGGCCGTACATAGACCACGTCCAACAGCCCGCGGAGATTGCTCCCGGAATGAGACGGCGCGTGATGTTCGCCTCGCGAAAAACGTGAAGCGCGATGGGGTAAATGACAAAGAACACCACAAAACCGCTGATGCCGCCGTAGGTCAATATTCCGGTGATCGTCATTATGATGCCCGCGACGTATTGACCGTGGCACTTACTGGCCATCCACTTCGCAATGGACTTTGCCGCGCCGGTAAACTGATACACGGCCCCGAACAGCGCTCCCACGAAAAACACCAGGAAATACTGCGTGACATACTTGGTGGCGTTGGGCATGAAGGCCCCTATCAACCCCGTTCCGAAGTCCCACTGAGCGGTGCTGGGCCAGCTCAGCACGCCCAAGATGGGCATGTCAAAACAAATCAGCACGAAAATAGTCACTATCGGAGCCAAAATAAGCGCGTTCAATTGCCTGAAAGCCAAGACGCCAAACAGGATAAAAGCTACCAATAGGACAAGGATCCCTGTATTCATTTGAAAACCCTTCTTTACGTAGAATTTTCGAGCCCGGTCGTATCGCGCGGGCCGGTTTTACTCCATTTCCGATTTAACCGCTTCGAGCAAAGCGGGAAGGATGACGTTCACGTCTCCCTGCACAAGGAAGTCCGATACTTGAAAAATCGGCGACTCCTCGTCGCGATTCACGCTTATCACCACTCCAGACTCGTTCATTCCGCAGATGTGATGCGTCGCTCCCGAGATGCCAAACCCTATGTAGACCTTGGGACGGATGCTCTGGCCGCTGGTTCCGACCATGTTATGCTCTCCAGTCCAGCCCTCGTCCACCGCGGGGCGCGTGGAGGCTGTCGCTCCACCCAGTAAGTGGGCGAGTTTTTCCAGCGTATTCCAGTTTTCTTGTGAGCCTATTCCATATCCGCCGCAGATAACAACCTGAGCTTCGTTCAGCGGCAACCCCTCGGGCGGGCTCCGGAAGACCCCCACCGCCTCTAATCCCTTCGCGTCGAAGAGTTTTTCATAGACGCCCAAATCTACTTTTTCTACTCTCTTCGGCATGGGAACAGGGTCTTTCTTCACGAAAATACCTGGCTTCACGCTGGCCATTTGCGGCAATTTACCCGGGCACAGTATTTCTCCAATAACCTTGCCGCCAAAGGAGGGGACTAAGGCTTTCAATTGTTTTTGCTCGTCTAAGAGCAGGTTCACGCAGTGGGCCGCCATTCCCGTTTTCAAACGCGCCGCCACAGCCGGACCCAGAGCCGAACCCGTCGCCGTCGCCCCAAAAATGTATATCTCCGGAGAATTCGCCGCCGCCAGGTCGGCCAATATCGGAGCGTAGATTACCGGGGAGTAGAGCTTCAATTTCGAGTCGTCCGCCAAGTATATCTTTTTCGCTCCAAATCCCGCCAGACGGCCAGCTTCTTCCTCCAGACCGCTGCCCACGAGCGTGGCCTCCACTTCCGTGCCGTCTCCCATTTCCCCGGCAAGGTCGTAGGCTTTGGAAAGGAGTTCGTACGTCACGTTTGCTATTTTTCCGTCCGCTACTTCAGCATGTACCCATATTTTTTTACTCATAAGTCAACCACCTACCACGACGCCGTTGGCTCTCAGTATCGTTACGATACGTCCGGCGATTTCCTCGGGCGTTCCCGCCAAAACTTTACCGGAGCGCTTCATGTCCGGGGTGAATATTTCCCCCGGCTGTGTGGGAGAGCCCTTGAGGCCCAAAAACTCGTCTTTCGCCTCCGGCAAATCCTCGCGCCCCCACACTTGCAGGGGCTTGTTTTTTGCCTTCATTATCCCCATGACCGACGTAAAACGAGGTTTATTCAGCTCGCGAGACACTCCCAGCACGAGAGGCGCCTGAGCTCTCCACTCCATGTACCCGTTTTCTAATTTCGTTTTAATAGAAAACGTTTTTGAATCGACCTCCTGCAAGGAAAATACATTCCACAGGTGAGGATAGCCCAGCCATTCCCCAAGCTGGGAGGAAACCTGCGCGGTGGCTCCGTCGGCGCTTTCACAGCCGCATAATACAAAATCGAACCTGTAACCTTTGGCGGCTTCAAGTTTCTTCAGTCCATGAAAAAGCGTATAGGACGTAGCTAAGGTATCCGCGCCGCCAAAAGCCCGGTCGCTCAGGAGATAGGCTTCGTCGGCTCCTATCGCCAGAGCCTCCCGGAGAATTTCGCCAGCGTCCGGCGGAGCCATGGAAATAGCCGTCACAGTCCCCGTGTACTGTTCGCGCAATTGTAAAGCCGCCTCCAAGGCATTTTTATCCACTGGATTCAACAGCGTGGGAATACCTGTGCGAGTAATGGTTTTCCGCACAGGGTCAATAGTGACCTTGTCGTAATGTTTGGGATCCGGTACCGGTTTGACGCAGACGGCAATGTTGTACGTCATGGCTTGAACGTTTTACGCCTGGAATGAACTCAGCGTGTTGGCGGCCATGATAACTTGCATAATATGGGACGTCCCGCCGGAGGGAATCGACGCCAGCGCGTCCCGCAAGAAACGGCCCACAGGGTATTCATTGATCACGCCGTACCCGCCCATCAGGTCCATCGTCCGCTTGGACGCTTCCACGGCAGCCTCGGTGGAGTAGTACTTTGCCGTGGCCACCTCGTTTGAGCAGGGCTTCCCGTCGTCTTTCAGGCTCGCCGCGTAGTAGGTCAGCAAACGCGCCGCCTCGTAGGCTGTCCGAATCTTCGCCACCTCAAGCTGAATCGCTTGGAGCTTCGCGATAGGCTTACCGTAAACGATTCTTTCGTTGGCGAACTTCACCGCTTCTTCCACGCAACCCCGCAAAATGCCCACGCAAATCGCGCTCATCCCAGCTCGGCCAACCTCGCCAATGCCCTCCATGCCGATTTTGGCTCCCGCGCCTTCCTTCCCCACCAGAGCATCCTCGGCGAGTTTCACGTCCGACAGCACCAAGTCTCCCGTTACCGACCCGCGAAGGCCTAATTTATGCTCTTTGCGCCCCGGCTCGAAACCCTTGGCCTCCTTTTCGATAAGGAAAGTGCTCAACTTGTTGCGGCCTTTTTCGTCCTCGCCAGTTTTAGCGGTAAGAATCGTCACGTCCGCGATATGGGAGTTTGTGATGAAGCATTTTCTGCCGTTGAGTACCCATCCGCCGTCTTTTTTCTCGGCGAGGGTTTTCTGCCCGCTGAAGTCGGAGCCGCCGCCAGGCTCGGTCACGGCAAGGCCAGCGATTTTGGCGCCGGAGCAGAAGTCTGGAAGATACTTCTTTTTTTGCTCCTCCGAGCCATACTGCAAAATGGGGTATATACCTAAGTGATGGGTCATCATGGCAATACCCAGCCCGGCGGAGTGACGGGAAATTTCCTCAAGACAAATACTACGTCCCACAAAACCCATTCCGCCGCCGCCATACTGCTCCGGGACGAATACTCCGTTGATGCCAATTCCACCCATCGCCTTAAAAAGGCCCACGGGACATTCGTCTTTTTCGTCCCACTCCGCAGCCTTTGGGGCGATTTCGGCCTCCACAAACTCCCTAACTGCCTTGCGCAACATCGTCTGCTCTTCCGTAAACTCGAAAAAGTGCATTCAAACTACCTCCTTATTTATTTTTTAACCACGCTGAATAGATATAACACCAAATGAAGTTTGACCGATAAAGTAGTATTTGCTTTCATTAAAAAACAAACGACATTGAAAAAGAGAATAACAAGCTATAAAATACGTCTTTATACCCGTGAGCGAACACACTTGCCAATCTTGATAGTTCAGTAATTAGCTGCCCAAGAATTGCGGTAATCCTACTGCTCAGTTAGTATAGCATTGTTTTCTGAAAAAAGTCAAATTCATATAAAAAATGGTTCGCAACTTTTTTTTCCATGATATTCGCGTAAGCCCTCGATATTCGCGTAAGCCCTCGCTAAAATCAAAATCACAAAAGCACGAACAGCAATCACGCACGCGACTGTTAATCGTAGATGCAGTAAACCAGTCTGTAACCAACCCAAGGTGTCCCAACTGACGAGATTCTATCTGAGTATCTTCCAGTTTTACAAAATTCCCGTCTGCGTCCATGGTATAAGTTTCTCCTCCTAAAGCCGATAGTATTCAAGCTCGCTCTGTGCTTTAGCTGAGAGATTAACACCGATACTGTCAAAAATCCAGATTTTGAGGATTTTACTGACGAATGTTGGGTAAACAACCCATTCCTCTTTTTTTTAAACTAACGCTTGACCAAATTGTGACACTATATGTATAATATTAATATATAAAAGTTAATTCCAATATATGGAAATTATTAAAATTTTGATTTAGTATGCAACGTTTATATCAAGGTTGGAAGAGGGATCGAAAACAATTCTTGTGCCTCTTGAAGAACTTGTTGCGATGAGTGCGTTTACGTCAAATATATCTCATTTATTTTCATACATTATCATTATTTTGAAACAAATCAGTTGCTCCTTTTGTGTAGCGAATTTTTTTAACCGAGAATCAAGGGGAACGTCTCCCATTAATCTTTACCCAGTAAAGATAAGTCTTTTTCAGCAATGTGCCGCGCAAGCGGTTAAAATCGCCGATATGCCATAAATAATCAGGACAGACATTATGAGGCGAGAGAACGGTGGGTGATGAGATGGACACGGGATGAAAAATAACGACGTCCGGGCAATATTGCCTATCATAAGTTTTTGAAGAATTTCTAAGTGTTTCGAGGAAGGCAGGATGGAGTTATTATGACGGAGATAGAAAAGGATGAGAAACTAAGTTTTATACTCGACCGCGTTGTCATGGCGCTCGGTATAATTATGGTCATTATTCATTTGATCTATGCAAAAAGCTATGTTATCAATGGCACCCAGTTTCGCAACGCGCATCTGATCTTTGCTTTGATGATAGTCTTTCTGGAGTCGGCAGGCAAGGCAAAGAAAAATTGGACGCGTTATCTTCTGATCGCTATGTTCTTTGTTATTATGGCCTGCGGTTTGTATATCAACTTCAACTACACGGAGATAATGGATCGTACCTGGGCTAACACGCGGTTGGATCTGGTAGTAGGCGCCACTCTGATAATCTTGTGCCTGGTATCCGTGAAACTCAGTATCGGCTGGTTCATGTTGCTTCTAATCCTAGGCATTTGCGTTTATCCTTTTTTCGGGCAGTATTTGCCGGCCCCTTTCACAACTAAAGCTTACCCGCTTATGATGACGATAGGTAATTATGCCATCACTCTGAACACAGGAATTTACGGCAGCAATCTGATGACCTCGGCGGAGTACGTCTTCCTCTTCATTGTTTTCGGTTCTCTGCTGAGCGCTACCGGCGTGCAGAAATTCTTCTGGGAATTGGGAAAACTGCTGTTCCGCAAGCTGCCTTCGGGACCATGCATGATGGCGGTTCTGAACAGCGCCTTGGTTGGATCGGTGACGGGTAGTGTCGTGGCAAATGTAATGATTACAGGCGTCTATACAATACCGACCATGAAAAAGGCGGGCATCAAGTCCGAGGTCGCCGGCGCGATGGAGGCTGCCGCCTCCTGCGGGGGGCAGCTCGTACCGCCGGTTATGGGTACCGTCGCTTTTATAATGGCGAGCTACACCGGGATTCCATATATTAGGATTTGCGAGATGGCGTTGATACCGGCGTTCATGTATTATCTGGGAGTCGGTTTGTTCGCGCATTTCGCCGCAATGAAGTCGTATCACAAGGCCCAGACAGTGCAGAAGATGGATTTTTTCGCGGAGGAAGTAGATTATCGGACGTTTTTTTGGAAGATGCCAGGTTTTTTGGTTCCGGTGGGGTTGATCGTCTACCTGCTGGCGAAGAATGTGGCGGTCTTGGAGACTGCTTTCTGGGCGATCATAGCCTTGATCACGGTAAATCAGATGGTGCCGAAAGATCTCCGTCCTCCGCTCAAGGATTTGATAAAAGGTATGGGGAACGGCGCCAAGGAAGGCTCCAGTTTAGCGGTGATTCTATGTGCCACCGGGTTGATTTTGATAACTTTTACCGGTTCGGGCCTTGCAATAAAAATAGCTTCGAGCATACAATTCCTGAGTGGCGGCACGACATTTGGTGTTCTGCTGATTGTCTGGATCATGAGCGTCTTGTTCGGAATGATTGGCGTCTCTTCCGTGGCTTATTACATGAGCGCTGCCTTTGCCGCATCTATTCTGATGAAAACGGGTCTTTCTCTGGAAGCGGTCCACTTCTTTTTGATGTTTCCTTGTATCTTCGCCGGCATCACGCCGCCAGTTGCTTTAGGTTGTTTGGCAGCTGCTAAATTATCGGGTTCGGATTATATCAAATGCTGTTATGAAACGATGCGCGCCGCTTTTACCGCGTTCTTGCTCCCTTTCTTCGCCATCTACGCGCCATCCATCATTCTGCAGCGCTCTCCGGCTTCTCCAGTATTCTGGATTGAGATTGGCCTTTGTGTCCTGTTTATAATTTCGGCGAATTTCATGTTCATAGGCTATCTGGTGTCACCTTTGCCTTGGTCGGAGCGTGGTTTGATGGGAGCGGTAGCCTTGGGTTCGTTTCTTTATTTGTTCCTCCGGATACCGGCGTTTTTGCTGATGATAGCGGTGGCTTTCACACTGTTCGTGATTAAATTTGCTTTTCGCTTCCGTAAAGTCAAAATATAAGGTAGTTCTGTGTCTGGACATCAGCTCCAAACTCAGTTCTCAAAGTGGCGTGAAGGAGGTGTGACTATGGTGCTTGATATTTGAATGTATCATTTTTTGCTCAGAAGTTTCACGTTCGACTCATTGGATACGAAAATTTGAAGGTTGCTTTTTCAGTTTATCTGGGATAGGAGAGAAAAGTGATGAAAAAGAAAATAATTTCTTTATTGTTGTGTTCAGCGTTGTTGATGTCGATATTCACAATCTGTGATCGGGCATTCGCCGCCGACACGAAGCATGAGCCTGTCGAGGTAGAAATCTACGCTTATCAAATGGGCAGTACTCCATACCTTGCCGGCATGGCTTGGGCCGATCTCATCAATAAACACAGCGACTGGCTGAAAGCGGTTTGTGTGGAATCAATCAGTTCGGTCGGCAATGAGCTGATGATTCGCGACAATCCGGATATGCGCGGTCATACTGTATACTACGGCGTCGGTGATGCCGCCTACAGGGGCGTGAATCAGTTTGCGGGCAATCCGTACAAGCGTTCCAAACACGTATTGAACGTCAGCTTGGGCCTAAACGGCATGATCACCTGCAACCCAGAGGTAAAAACCGTGGAAGACATGGCAGGCAAGATTTTTGCTCAGTACTCCAACGGTGCAATCAACAAATTTGTCATAGCTCTATTGAGTTATGTAACCCCCGTGATCAGGTTTGAGGATATGGACGCAAATCAAAGATTTGAATCCACGCTGGCCAAGCGGTCAGCCGCCACTTTTTTCGGTGGTTCCGCATTGACGCCCGATTTGAAACAATGGTCGCCAGATCCCAACTGCAGCGAGGTAATGGCACGCGCTGAGTATATCGGCTTTATTAATATACCTCATGATCGCATGAAGGCGCTGCGCAGCGAGGTGGGCGGACCGTTCGAGGGTTTTTATCAAGTGCCCGGCACGATACCGGCTGGCGGTATGGGATCGCGACAGACGGAAGATTGGAACGTATTTTTTAACAACTCCGCTTTCCTTGCCGATCAAGATATGGATCCCGAGGTGATTAGGGAAATGCTCCGCATCTTCGCGGAACACGCCGATGAATTGGCAGATTTGCATCCCATATTTAACATGCTGACGAACGACATCATGTCCATGTATGCCGAACCTGTCGAAATGCACCCTGCAGCCCAAGCTTACTGGGAATCCATCGGCGTAACGCCAAAGACCATTGTTCAATTTGTCGAGTCCGTCAAATCAAAATGACGGAAGCGAGACCCCTTGCGCGCCGAGCACATGAAAACGCGCGCCCCTCGCGAAGAAATTTTACGTTTGATGTGAAACAATACAAACAGGAGAGGTAAATGATGAAGAAGAAAATCGTTTCCCTATTGCTATGCGCCCTGCTGTCGGTGTCGGTATTCACGGTCTGCGAGGACGCGCTCGCCGCAGCCAAGCACGAACCTTTCGAGGTGGAAATCTACTCCTATCAAATGGGTAATTTTACATACCTTGCAGGCATGGCCTGGGCCGATCTTATCAACAAACACAGCGACTGGCTAAAGGCGGTTTGTGTGGAATCGATCAGTTCGGTCGGCAATGAGCTGATGATTCGCGACAATCCGGATATGCGCGGCCATACCGTATACTACGGCGTCGGCGACGCCGCCTACAGGGGCGTGGATCAGTTCAAGGGCAATCCGTACAAGCGTTCCAAACACGTATTGAATGTCAGTCTGAACCTCAACGGCTTGTTCACCTGTGACCCCAAAATCAAAACCGTGGAAGATCTGGCAGGCACGCCCTTTGCTCAATTTTCTAACGGTGCCATGAACAAATTCGTCGAGGCGTTATTAGGCTATATAAACCCCCCTATCAGGTTTGAGCAAATGGACGCTACGCAAAGATTAGAAGCTACGATAGCTAAGCGAACATCCGCTACTTATTTTAGCGCCTCCGCTCTGACGGCTGATTTAAAAATATGGTCGCCGAATCCAGCCTGCACCGAGGTGTTGGCTCGCGCCGACTATATCGGCTTTATCAATGTGCCCCATGATCGCATGCAGAAGATGCGCACCGAGGCGGGCGGGCCTTTTGAGGGTTATTATCTGGCTCCCGGCACGGTACCGGCCGGCGGTCTGGGCGAACGGCAGCCGGAAGATTGGGACGTCTTTTTTAACAACGCCTCTTTCCTCGCCGATGAGGATATGGATCCTGAAGTGATTACAGAAATGCTCCGCATCTTCGTAGAGCACGCTGACGAATTGGTTGATATACATCCGCAGTTTGCCATGATGACGAATGACATTATGGCCATGTACGCCGATCCCGTCGAAATGCACCCCGCCGCTCAGGCCTACTGGGAGTCCGTCGGCTTCACACCACGAACCATCGCAGAGTACCTTGAGGCTGTCAAGGCGAAATGACGACGAAATTCTCTGACGATTTTTCGATCGTCTCCGCAAGGGGAGTCATACATACCGCAGCGTCATGATCACGCTACCATGAATTACTGATCCACAAGATAACAGCCGATGCGAATCCCAGGATTTTTATCCTTGGCTCCGCATTGGTTTATTTAGGTGTTATGAATACAGATTGCAGGTTTTATTTTGAAAGAGGGGATGTATATTATGAAAGCGGGCAATCTTGGCGTCTATGTATATCCGGAGGCGGTGGTCTCCGCTCCGGATTACGCAAAGCGGTTAGTTTGGGAAGCAGGAGTGGATTATTTCATTCTGCGCGCGGGCTACGGGCTAGATTTCCCCGCGTCTGTCGGACAGGCGGTGGAAGTTGTCCGCGGCCTAAAAGTAGGGGTCTGTGTCATGATGGGCTCTTGGTGGGGAAGAGGCAATATAAAGCCGTTGGAGAATTTGCCGTCAAAGAGCTACGAGAGCAGGTATCCGATGGCAATGCCGGGCTCCGCGATTGACGCTGAAATAGCCGCCAAATATGAAAAGGCCTGCAAACAATTCCGACCGGATTCTGTCTGCCTTACCCACGGACGCTTCCGTCACCCGGCTTATCTGGACGGAATCTTTGACGAAGGCAGTGAAGACCAAGAGTATCTTGCCCGCATGGAGGCCGCGGGGATACCGAGAGCGGAAATGCTGGCGGCTCGCAGCTCCTGGGAACAGGCAATGGGAAAAACAGATAAGGAAACGCTTTTAAAGTACGCTGAGAACGGCATGATTGAGTTCCTTTGCGAGCTCTCACAAAGCGACGCGTTTAAACGCCTTGTCGCTTTCCGCTGTGACACGATACACCGGTCTTTGCGCAAACTGCGTCAGGCTGTAGTGTCTTGCGGCGTTTCTTTCGGCAGCAACGCCTATTCGCCCACCGCCGCGGCGGTATGCGGGCAGGACTATGACGATTCGTATTCCGAAATCTGCGACTTTGTTCAGCCGCTGTTTCCCTATATGGAGTATCACCATTATGAACCCATCGCCGCTTGGGGACGCTATCTCCTGCAAAACGCGCGGCTGGACGAACCCACCGCCATTGAAGCCGCCAAACGGCTGTTTTATCTGGGCGGCGCCGTTTGTCCCGACAGCTTCAGTGAACTGGACACTTGCGGTGAAGGGGAGGGCGGGAGCATACGCTCGATCGTCGGCAAAGAATTGAAAATGTGCGTGCCTTATCTAACCAAGCCATATAAAACCCAGCCCGTGTTGCGCGGAGTACAATGGGATAAAGCGGCTACGGACGACCTGATAGAGGAAGCAAAAGATCTTGGGTTTAACTCTTTAATTTTTATGGGTTGCGAATATCTTTTAAAAGGCCCCTCTCCTTCCGCTGATTGGTTTTAATTTGAACAAAATATGAGGGAGGTAACGAAATGTCTCAAGAAACAGTCGCTAAGCAGGAAAGCATGGGCGGAGCGCTTGGTCTTGAAATGCGCTCAGGGAAAATAACCAAAGTCGGAAGCACCAAGCGCATACAGGAACTAAACGGACTGCTGCACGGTACGCGCCCAAGCATAGACATACAACGGGTGCGCGTCTACACAAAGGTGTTTAGGGAGACAGAAGGGGAGCCCGAGCTGCAGCGCAGATACAAAGCGAGCGCCGAGATGTACAGATCGTTCAAACCGGTTATCTATGACCATGAACGTCTTGCCGGCTGGGCCGCTGACAAAATAAGGGCATGTCAGCTTGCTTTGGAAATCCACGCTCACTGGATCGGAGACGATCTGGATCAGCTCGAAAATCGTATGTACGATCCGTTCATCATTCCCGAAGAGTATCGCGACGAACTAAAAGAAGTGCACCTTCCTTACTGGAAGGATCAGACCGTTGTGGCCTTGATGCTGAAAAGACTTCCTATCGACCCGACCCTCGTCATGAGCGGACCCTGTACCACTATTGAAAATTATCTGACCAACGTTGGCTCGCATTTCATCGCCGACTTCTGGACTCTGCTTGATAGGGGCATCGTCGGAACTTACGATATCGCGCAGGAAAAATTGAAGAATTTGGATTTGGACGATCCCCAAAGCTTTGACAAGCAGATATTCTACAAGGGGATTTCCGACGTATGTTTGGCTATGAAAGACTACGCGACGCATTACGCGGACGCCGCCGCTGAGAAAGCCGCCGCTGAGACCGATATTATCCGCAAACAGGAATTGTTAGAGATGGAAGCCCTTATGAGATGGGTTCCATGGAATGCGCCGCGTAATTTCTATGAAGCGATAGAGATGGTATGGCTTGCGATAATGTTTCAATTTATGGAAGGCGCGGGACCATCCCAGACTCTCAGCCGTTTTGACCAGTACATGTATCCATTCTATAAAAAAGGTCTCGAAGACGGGACGCTCACTCCCGAACTCGCTCTGGAGTACATCGAAGAACTCTACATCAAATTGACCGCTAATCCCTGGATCGTGTCGACGGCCAGATCATATCTCGTAGGCGGATATTACCGTTATTCGCATCTCGATGTCGGCGGGCTGACAAAACACGGTCGGGACGCGTCGAACGAGTTGTCGTACCTTTGCCTCAGGGCGATGCGCCACGTCAAGACAAACGCTCCGACGGTCAGTCTCCTTCTGCACCAGAAAACGCCCGACTCTCTGCTTTATGAAGCCTGCGCGTTGTCCGCGGAAGGTATGGGTCATCCTTCGTTCTTCAACTGCGAAACGCTGTACGCCATGCTGTCGCATAAAACTGGCGGTCTCCATGGAACTGGCCCGTACACCAGAGAACAGCTACTTGAATACGCCGGCCCCGTAGGATGCACGGAAACAGGCGTCGGCGGGCTTCAGTTCGGTCACACTGAAAGTACCACTGTAAACGTAGCCGCGTGCAGCAATATGGTATTCTCTGACGGTGAGAAAAACGGTAAATTGGTCAACGCCCGCACCGGAGATCCCGCAACGTTAAAAACCTATGAAGAATACGAGAACGCTGTAAAAGAGCAGATCAAACACACGATAAAGCTCGCCCATATCGGCAGCACCGTCGGCGAACAAATCATAGCTGAGAAGTTTGCTCTTCCGACCTATACGATATTCTCCCGCGGCGCGGTCGAAGGGGGTCAGGACGTCACTCGCGGCGGCGCCTATTGCAACGTGGGCCCGACGATAGTTATTTCAGGGTTCGGCACGCTTTTCGATTCTATGGCCGCGGTCAAGAAAGTCGTGTACGTTGACAAAGAAGCGACTATGGCCGATGTCAGAGCGGCCCTTGGAGCGAACTTCGAAGGTTACGAAGACTTGCGCGCCAAGTTGGTAAAAGCTCCCAAATACGGCAACAACGACGATTTTGCCGATTCTATAGCCGCTGAGATGTGGACGTACGTCTCAGAAGAAATTCGCAAGCTCAAGGCGTATCTGGGTCACTACATCGATCCCTCCATCAAGACCGTGCAGACAAATGTGGGGCTTGGCGAAGGAACAGACGCGACGGCAAACGGGCGTCTCGCCGGTACTCCTATTTCCGACACCATGTCCGCGTCCCAACAGGCGGATACCCACGGCCCGACCGCCGCCGCGCTCTCCTATGGAAAACTTGACTTCCCCATTTACACAAACGGGACAATCCTGAATATGTGGGTAAGCAGGAGCGAACTTATCGAAGACGACTTAGACGAGAGGGGTGACGACGGAGAAGTCATGCTCGGTCTGCCTCACCTCCAGACGCCGGATACGACCTACAGCCCCCCCGTCTATAAAGAAGCGGGCATGACGAACTTCGCGAACCTGATTCGTACCATGCTGAACGATATGGGAATCTATCATATCCAGTTTAACACCGTCGACAAGAAGACGCTGTTGGACGCGCAGGCACATCCGGAGAACTATCCTACGCTTATCGTGCGTGTGGCTGGTTATAGCGTCTATTGGAGCGATCTCGGAACAAAAACTCAAAACGACGTCATCAGCCGTACAGCGCACAACTTCTGAGTTTTATCGCTAAGGCAAGAAGTCATGGGTAGGCGATACCCATGACTTCTTTGGTTATTGACGGTTTGATTAGGTTTATATAGGAAGCGAGGGCTGTTTGTTTTATGGATAAAGCGGAGCTGAAAGCGACTATTTTTGATATAGAGCCATATCGAAATGAAGACGGCCCGGGGATGAGGACGATGGTTTTTTTCAAGGGTTGTCCGCTGAGGTGTTTATGGTGCAGCAATCCCTTCGGTTTGAGCCGGGACCCGCAGCTTATCGTCAACGTGAATAAGTGCGCCGGCTGTAGAAAATGCGCTGAAGTTTGCGAAGCGTCAGTGAATTGCTTCAAAGAAGATGGATTGCACGTAGACTTTAAGAACTGCGCTCTTTGCGGAAAGTGTACGCTCGTATGTATACCGGACGCGAGACGGATATCGGGGCGCGAATATACGGTGTCCGAAGTCTTTGAGGAAGTTCAAAAAAACGAGTTGTTTCATCGCAGGAACAGCGGCGGCATTACCTTATCAGGCGGAGAAGTTTTGTATCAAAGCGAGTTTGCGTCAGAGTTATTGAGGCTTTGCAAAACGCATTTTATCCATACGACAATCGAGACGTCAGGGTTTGCCAAGTGGGAAGCATACGAAAGTGTCGCGAAGTACTGCGATCTCGTTTTCAATGATCTGAAAATTTTCGATACCGACAGGCATAAAAAATATACCGGCGTCGGGAACCAGCAGATACTCCAAAACATTCAAAATTTATGCGCGTTCGCGGAAAAACATCGCAAGCCCAAAGTCATTATTCGCAGGCTTGTCATCGATGGCGTCACAACCGATGAAGACGTCATAGCGGGGGCGAAGTTCATCAATGATTTACCGACTCATCCGGAAATCAACTTGCTTCCTTTTCATAATTTTGGGGAAACAAAGTACGCTATGGCCGGTAAAGAATATCCCTTCGAAGATAAAAAATTACTACTGGCAAGAGATTCTTTGATGCAACACGTCCGCGACTTGGTTGTCGAGTACGCTCCAAATTGCGTTGTCAGTCTCGGGGGAGGAAATATTAACGCTTGACTAAATTACAAGACTATATGTATTAGGTAAACAGGACGAGTATCAAGATCGGATTTTGTCACTTTGAATGACTCCTCTATTTTCCAAAGCCCTCTGTAGATTTCAATTATATCCTCACGAGAATCATTTGAGAGTTTCAACTGGTCGGCGTAGCCGTCGGTGGACAAGCAACAGATTGAGGAACTGCGTCACTGCCGTTACAGGCTACTTGAGAAACACAAGTCCGGGCTTATTCGTAAAAACGTAAGACCTGAGACCGACGGAAAGGATGGCGCGCTTATAGAGAATTAGTGGATAGCAACTTAAGGGGTCAATTCCTAATGTCGCTAAAGGGGTCAAAAGTAACCACTCTTGGCAATACATAAACGGGTCGCCGTTAGACAACAAACATTCTAGTAAAATCTCAATTATCATTTCGAGGAAAATCTAATGTTATACCAAGTTGCAATCTATGGGGATTTAATCTATTTAGAAACCGTTGATATATCACGACTAAACGGATAATTAATCCCCTATTCTCAATATGTTGATTGCAACTTGGTATTATTACTGGTTCAGATCGATTTTGAAGTGCGATTGGTATAACTTTTACGGGAATTTAGGATGCAGTTTTCGATCATTGCTCTTTTAATTTTGCCTTTGCGCCAACTTTCGCCAATCTCGCCCCGATTTCAAAGGCGTTCTTGAGGTCGATAGGGAAGTGCTCATGGTGCCACTTTCTCTTATCTTCAATATTAATCCGTAGTTCCCGAGCATTTCTGTAACCTATAAATGAACCACATCTGGCAAGTCCAATTTTAGTTCGTTAATGATTAGGTTTGCGTTCTTGTTTGCCTCAGTTATCACAAGTGTGTGGCCAAAGACGT
>BOCC01000019.1 GCA_026002715.1 Synergistales bacterium | reverse complement strand
GAGATAAACCGCGAGATAGTCGCATCGCTCTTGGAACCTACGGAGGTTAAAATCGACTGCGCGGAGAACGGCGAGGAGGCGCTTGGGATGTTCAGCGCGTCCCCGCTCAAATACGACATAATTTTCATGGACGTGCAAATGCCCAAGATGGACGGTTACGAGGCCACGAGGCGTATACGCGCGCTCGACAGCCCCTGCGCCGCGACCGTGCCGATAGTCGCGATGACCGCAAACGTCTTCCGCGAGGATATAGAAAAATGCTTGGCCGCCGGCATGAGCGACCACATAGGCAAACCGCTTGACATAACCGACGTAATGCGAAAGCTGCGTAAATACCTTTTACGAAAAAAGAATTGAAATATTTCGCCGATTATATAAAAATAAAATAAAAATCCTTTCTCTCAAAAGTCAAAAGTTCGAGAAAGGATTTTTTTCGATAGGCGACAAGTTCTGTATACTCAGGACGTAATCCAAACGTAGGGGCGACCGCTCTCGGCCGCCCCTACGAGAGACGCGCAAATTTTAAGGTGTTCTTGAAGCAACCCTATAGCCATATAATTAAATCGGTTTTATGAATCGCTTTCGCGTTTTTAAACATCAATACCGCTGATACGGTCCGAGCCGCTTTTTATGCCTGACGCCACGAGGTCTTTGTTTTTGAGAATGTCCCATCTCTGGTTCATGACCAGCAGGAAAATCGCGGAGAACGCGTCGACGCGCCAAGAAGCGCTTTCTTTCTCAAAGGCCCCCTGCACGGCTTTGAGCTGCAAAAACCCCTTGTCGCCCTCATCCATCTCGGCCAAGAACTTCTCCACCTCGGAGAACGTGTCTATCCCGACAGCGCGCAGGATTTTGTAAAGATATGAACAGCTTTCGCGAAGGTAATTCGGCGTAGATACGTAAATTGGGAAACCGGCCTTTACGGCTGTCGCGTTCCACTTGCTCAGGAAGCCGTTGTTTTTCTGCTCGTAGAAATAATCGTAGAGCTCGTCTTCGGAGAAAGTCTTCTCGGCCTGCACCGGTGTTTCTTTCTCCTCCGGCCTCGACTCCCGTGCTTTGGGCACCGGAACCGAGGCGCTTTTCACCGCTCCCCAAAGCGATAAGAAGCCCTCGTCAGCCTCTTCTAAGAGCGCGGCTAAACGGACTAATTTGCGCTTGAGCTTTTTCTCCGATACCGAGTCCACGCTTAAATTCACGCTGGGAGAGATGGTCGCCCAGGCGTCCTGTAAAACGGTGCGCAACTCTAAAGTAAAACAAAGCCCCTCGTATTTTTTCCATTCTCTAAGCTCGGAGCGGGCGTCGGAAAGAGAGAGAACGTAAAAAACGGACGGGTATCCGAAACGATACGGGTCGTCCAACCCCTCGGACGGAACGGAGCGCCCCATATTGACATTGAACTCTTTTCGGATAATGTCCTCCACGACGTAAACGTCCTCCGGAAACCGCAGCAACACCCGTACCGTAACCAAGTCAACGGCCGCCGCCAAGTCCAGATCGTCTCCTTCGTAATTAAAACTCAGAGATTTGACAAGTTCCGCCGGCGCTTTAGCCCAACCCTCTACGCCGCAGGGCTCGATATCCTCCCTGTCCACAAGGTCCTGAATCAAGTTACGGATACGCGCGGAGTATTCTTCGTATAATGAATACTTTTCCACGTAGCCTATACCGAGCTCGTCAATACGTTGCTTGTCCAAAGCTATCACCGCCCAGAGATATAAATGCAACAAAAATATTTTTTATAACACGGTAATTATAATAACAGAATTATATTATTTTGAAATACAGTATAATGCAATTATTCACGAGCTTAAACGCTTAAAAAACGAAAGACGAGGATTTAAAAATGGAAATGGACGCGCTGTCATTGTCTTATGAGGAATGGAAGACGTTTGTCACGGATGTCTTGAAGGAACCCCGCTTCAGGGCCGACCAGATATGCGGCTGGGTGTACGCGAAAAAGGTCTTTGAAGCGAGCGGCATGACCAATCTCTCAAAGTCTCTGAGGGACAAGCTGACGAGCGAGTCGTTCATAAAAACCCCCATTCAGGTGGGCGAGAAGAAATCCAAAGACGGCACGCGCAAATTCCTTTGGCAGATGGATGATGCCTGCCGCGTCGAAAGCGTGCTTATGAACCACGGCTCGCACACGACAGCCTGCGTTTCAAGCCAGGCCGGCTGCCCCTTGGCCTGTACGTTCTGCGCCACCGGCCAGGCCGGATACGCCCGAAACCTCACCACAAGCGAGATACTCGGCCAGTTTCTGACAATGGAACGCCGCATGGGACGCGACATCAACAACATAGTTTTCATGGGCATGGGCGAGCCTCTCCTCAACGAAGAAAACGTCCTGAAGAGCATACGAGCGCTCAGCAACGAAAAAATGCGCAACCTCGGCGCCCGGCACATCACAATATCGACGTCGGGCATAGCGCCCGGCATACGCGACCTCGCGGACTTCGAAGTTCCCCTGCGCCTCTCCGTATCCCTCCACGCGCCAAACGACGCGCTGAGAAGCCGCCTTATGCCTATAAACAAGCGTTATCCGCTATCGGCGCTTGTCGAGGCCATGAAGTATTACAAAAACAGAACCTGCGAGAGAATCACGATCGAATACGTAATGATAGACGGCGTAAACGACGACCCGCAGCTGGCCTTCGAGATGGCGGCTCTCTTGGACGGCCTCGATGTCTATGTAAACATCATTCCTTACAACCCACCCCTCGCTATTTCCCAAGGCGCACCCGTATATGCCCGCTCAAGCGACGCGAAAATAAAAGAGTTCTGCGCGGCGCTCGGCGGACTTTCCATAGAGTTCGAGATAAGGCGTGAGCGCGGCGCGGATATAGCCGCCGCCTGCGGACAACTGGCGGCTATGGGGCGTTCGAGCTTTATAGGTTCGGCCCATTATTAATAACACAAATCCAATATTTGGTGCTACTATAATAACGTATGCTTGCTAAAAATTTGTATTTGGAGGGATTTACTATGCACATGGCCGACGCTTTGCTTTCCCCCTCGGTCGGAGGCGCAATGACCGCCGTGAGTATCGCGGCTATCGGGATGGCCGTCAAAAAAATTTCAAAAGACGGCTTAGACGAAAAAAAGATTCCGATGATGGGCGTCATGGGGGCGTTTGTCTTTGCCGCGCAGATGATCAACTTCACTATCCCCGGAACCGGGTCGAGCGGGCACATCGGCGGGGGCGTTTTGCTGGCCGCGCTTTTGGGGCCGGGCGCGGCGCTCATTGTCCTTGCCTCCGTTTTGTTGGTTCAGTGTCTTTTCTTCGCGGACGGGGGGCTTTTGGCTTATGGGTGCAACGTGTTCAACATGGGCGTTTGCGCCTGTCTTTTGTCGTACAGGTGCGTCTATCAGCCTATAGCCAAGAGGGGTTTGACGAGGCGAAATATTTTTTTGGCGTCCATCGCTTCGGTTGTGCTGGGGCTGCAGGTCGGCTCGTTCGGCGTTGTGTGCGAGACGTTTTTGTCGGGCGTAGCCGAGCTGCCCTTTATGCCGTTCCTCCTTTTGATGCAGCCCATACACTTGGCCATCGGGCTCATAGAGGGAATCGTCACCGCTTCGGTGCTGAGCTTTATACAAAGCGCGCGCCCCGAGATAATGTCGGGCGTCCTGTCCGAGACAAGGCTCTCGCCCTTCGTCTCTATGAAAAAAGTCGTTGTCGAGCTTTTAATTTTGACCGTTCTAATCGGCGGCGGGCTGTCCGTTTTCGCCTCGTCGTTCCCCGACGGATTGGAGTGGTCTATCGAGGGCCTGACGGGCTCGACTGAGCTTGAGCGAGACGGCGCTATCTACAAAACCATGGGCGGCGTCGTAGAGAAAGTCGCTATCATGCCGGACTACGCTCTTGCGAACGGGGACGGTGCGCCGCTTGAGACGGCGGGGGCCGGAATTGTCGGCAGCGTCATCACCTTGACCATTGCCGGCGGCGTCGGGTTCGCCGTCGCGAAACTCAAAAAATAAAAATGCAGGGCTTGCAAAGCGGCGTAAACGGAATCGACAGCTTGGAGCGTATGGCCATGGGCAAATCTCCCGTGCATCGTCTGCATCCCGCCGTGAAGCTGTCGACGACCATAGCCTACATCCTGACCGTTCTGTCTTTTCCGTCCCGGGACATCAGCGGACTCATGGCGTTCATCTTTTATCCCGCGATAGTCATGCCGCTCGCGGGCGTGCCATATCGTTCGCTTTTTGGGAGGCTCGCGCTGGCTCTGCCGTTTTCGGTTTTTGGTGGAGTCAGCAACTTGTTCCTGTTGCGCGACGCGGCCTTTACTTTGGGTACATTTACGGTAACTTTCGGCATGTTGTCTTTCGTGTCCATTATGCAAAAAACGCTGTTTTCCGTCCTATCCGTGTTGATTTTAGCGGCCACGACGCCTTTCGCGGACATAACGAGGCAGCTGACTTCAGTGGGCATGCCCAATATCATCTGCCTGCAGTTTGTCATGACGTACCGCTATCTTTCGTCGCTCATATCCGAGACTTACGCGATGTTCACGGCCTATACGCTGCGTTCGCCGAACGCGCGGATGATAAAAATGAAGGACATGGGCAGTTTCCTGGGGCAGCTCGTTTTGCGCAGCTTCGACAGGGCTGAGCGCGTATATCAGGCGATGAAATGCCGCGGGTTTCAGGGAACTTACCGCGGCAGAGGAGACTTTGTCTTTCATTCTATGGACTTAGCTTATTCCGCGGTGTTTTTGTCGGCTTTGTCGGCCTTGCGTTTTTTCAACCTCAGCCTGTTTTTTGGGGGGCTTGTCAAGTGAAACCAGAACTTAGATCGGGGCTTAGATCGAAGCTCAGAGCTGAAAACCTGAGCGTGAGATACGACGCCGATAATGAAGGCTGCGCCCTGCGCGGCGTCACGTTTTCTATCCGGGACGGCGAAAGGGCGGCGCTTCTCGGCGCAAACGGCGCCGGAAAATCCACGCTTCTTATGACGCTTGTCGGAGTCCTTCATCCTGAATCGGGGGAAGTCATCCTAGACGACGCCGCGACGACAAAAGAGACGCTACGCTATCTGCGGAGCAAAGTCGGCGTAGCGTTTCAAAACCCGGACGACCAGCTCTTCATGCCGTCTCTCTACGAGGACATCGCGTTCGGCCCCCGCAATTACGGCCTTCCCGAGCCCGAGGTCGAGAGCCGCGTAAGCGCCGCTCTGTCGCGGCTTGGCATTTCTCATTTGAGAGAGCGCATGACGCACAGGCTGTCAGGAGGGGAAAAGCGCCTGGCCGCGCTGGCCGGCATTTTGGTTATGGAGCCGTCCGTCCTGCTGATGGATGAGCCGACGTCTTTTTTGGACGGACGGTCTAGGCGAAGACTGATAGAGATATTGAGCGGTCTGCCGCAGGCGATGATTATAGCCACGCACGACATAGACTTGGCTTCAAAGCTGTGCGAAAGGGTAATTTTGCTGCAAAACGGACAAATACGCGCTGACGGCGACGCCGAAACAATTTTATCCGACGCGGCGATGCTCGATGCTTGCGGGCTATAGATACCCGCGGCGTCGCGATCGGGTCATTTAACAATTTTCGTCATTGTCAGAATGTTGCGGTTGTTTTTCCTCGAATAGCTCACCTCATCCATGGTCGACCTCACCATGTAGACGCCAAGACCTCCTAATCCCGGTGTTCCTTAAATTGCGACGCAAGGCTTTTTGATTATATCACCATAACACCGATAACATTGGCACAGCGGGAGGAGCCGGCGAACTGAGTGATGAATTTAATCAGCGGATAGGTTATAATCGCTTTTGTAAGTTAATTCGGAGTAAAGTTATATGCATACTTTTAAATCACATAAATCACTCAGAGAGTAGAGGGAATTCATATGCTTTTTGAAAACAAACTCACAACACCAAAAGAGGCATTCATCGACATCACGCCGCAGGTACGCGAAGCCGTCGTTAAAAGCGGCGTAACCGATGGCATCGCCATAGTGTACAGCCCGCACACCACAGCCGGAATAACGATAAACGAGAACGCCGACCCCGACGTGGTTCATGATTTGCTGCTCGGCTTGTCGAAAGCGTTTTTCGACAGCGCCGAATTTCGCCACAACGAGGGCAACAGCGCCGCCCACCTGAAAGCGACCGCGATCGGTTCGAGCGTGACAGTCATTATCGACGGAGGCGAACTCCTTCTCGGAACATGGCAGGGCGTCTACTTCTGTGAGTTCGACCCGCCGCGCAACAGGAAATTTTTTGTGAAGATTATTAAGGGCTGAAAAGATGTTGCTTGATGCACTCTGTTTTATTAGGGTAAAATTGCCGATATATTCAAATTCACCTTGGTAAAGAGGAGAATACATTATGGCGAAAAAATATTTAGTTTGGATCACTGTTGTTGTTTTAGTTCTGTTCTTTGCGGCACAAAACAACAGGATAAAATTACTGGAGGAAAAAATCTCTGTTGTTGCAAAACAGAGTCAACCCGAGGAGAAGCCGGTGCAAAACGATGAAAGAACAGAGAGGGAAAAAGCTCTGTTGGATCATCTGATCGGATCTCTGGAACCCGCAAGGTTTTCGGCAGGGTCGATTCCAAATACTTTTTATGAAAATGACTTGAAGTTTAACGTTCCCGATTCAAGCAACCCTAACTCCGGAAGTTTTATAGGCTTAGCTCCAGGGCAGGGATTTTTTGCACAGGATCATCTGGTTGCGCTTCGTCGTTCCGCTCCTTTCCCAGCCGCTATAGAGAAAGCAAAAAATATACCGACTCCCGGCAACGTAATAAAGACAAAAATAGAAAGCGTGACCGATGTCAGCGAAGAGTATGAGGCAAGGATGCTTTACACCGCTTTTTCTGCAAAACTTTCCGGATTTGGCGCAAAGGTAGATTTAAGCGCGAGCAGAGAACAGGCAAGAAAAGAACTATCGCAAAACACGATAGTGTATATCACTATGTCTACCACGGGAAACGACAGTGTAGCCGTTGATGACGGGCTATGCAGATGGAACGATCCAGAGGTGGAAAAGGTGTTGTCGAAGATTGAACTTCTTGACGACGATAACGAGAGGCGCTATCAATTCGTCACGTTATACGGAACACACTACGTAAAAACTGTGGAACGTGGCGCAATGATTGTTATCCGCGCCTCTATGGCAAACAAAGAGAAAAGCGTTGCCGATGAGTTTAAGCTTGCGATGTCGGCCTCGGGTTGGGGGCAGCGGACCAACGCGGAAATCGCGCAAGAATTTGAGCGGGTCGTCAAAAAATACAACTGCACGATTGAAATTCAGACGATGGCCGAAATAGAACCGCGAGAGGCTTTTCTCTTTGGCGCCGACATCGGAAAAGTCTTTGATACACTTGATAAAATACAATCCAAAGATATTAAAATTCGTGAAGTGCCCATTTCATTGACTCTGGCCTCCTACGCAAGCACTTTTATAGGGAATGAGAAATATCCGAACATTCAACGCATGTTTAAAAAGTCAGAATTCTTGCCGATGGCAGAATCGACTTATCTCAACGTGCCGGTGGGAACCGTATTGCCGTTTGCGGGATCGGGAACCGACATCCCTCAAGGATATCGTTTGTGCAATGGCGACTTTGTGGACGCGCGTGAGTATCCCAGATTGTTTAAGGTTATAGGCAAAACTTATGGCGGCGATGCCTCTCGGCCAAATGAATTCAGGTTGCCAGACTATCGAGGTTACTTCCTGCGCGGTGCCGATCTGGGTTCCGGCCATGATCCTGACTTCTCGAAACGTCAGTCCTTGGGTGATGGCAACGCGGGTGATGTCGGCTCCATTCAGGAATCAGCAATAAAAGCACATACACACGAGACAGAAACATTCTCACGACGTGGGTGGCCCGATGGCTCTGGCGATCAAACCAAAGGCGGAGATCCATTTTATTTTAAGGATCAATCAAAAGCTGGGGGAGGACCTAATCAAGTTACAATGCTCGGTATCAAACCAGCTGGCGAATTCGAATCCAGACCGGTGAATGTCTCGATCAACTACATCATTAAGTATTAGCTTATAGAGGATGTTTTTAACGGTTTTCAAAATAGCGCCTCGTATCTTTGGGGAAATTTATAGTCCCAAGGTGCGAGGCGCTTCAGCGTAGCGCAAAGGTTAAATAATGACCTACTACGAACTTTTGCTTTTATGATATGATTTAGAAAAAAGGAGATGCGAAAATGTCTCAACAAAACGCTAAAAATCGCAAAGAACTTATGGAATGCCTGAAAAACGGCACGGACTTGCTCCTGCTTGACGGTGGCATGGGAACTATGCTGGCCGAGCGGGGCTGGACTCCTCCCCTGTTGCCCGAGGAGATGAACCTGAGCGCGCCGGACGTCTTGCGGGAAGTACACAAGCTCTATATCGAAGCCGGAGCCAATATCATAGAGACCAATACGTTCGGGGGAAGCTCTTTGAAGCTGGCTCATCGCGAGCTTGGGAACGACGCCGTAAAAATATGCGCGGCGGCGGCAAAAATAGCCCGCTCGATGGCCGGGGAACACGCGCTTGTCGCCGGCAGCGCCGGGCCTCTCGGTGAGCTGTTGGAGCCTTTCGGGTCGCTTTCGTTCGAGAGCGCCATGTCCGCGTTTCGTCCGCAGTTTCAGGGCCTGATAGAGGGCGGGGCCGATTTTATCCTGATAGAGACTGCTCTCGACCTGCGCGAGGTGAAGGCCGCCGTCGCCGCCCTGAAAGAATTGGATAAAACTTTCCCGTTCGCCGTCAGCATGACTTTTGAGCAAAGGGGGCGCACGGTCACGGGCGCGGCTCCTGAGGTCGTCGCTCACTGGGCGCGGACTGTGGGGGCCGTGGCCGTAGGGGCTAACTGCGGCGTGGGCCCTGAGAAATATATCGAGACAACCGCGCTTTTGCACGAGCATTCCGGGCTTCCCGTCATGGTCTTCGCCAACGCCGGACTGCCTAACGACCCCGAGTATTGGGGGCCTGAGAAATACGCCGACGCCGCGCTGCGCCTCGTAGAGGCAGGGGCCACCGTAGTAGGCGGCTGTTGCGGCACGAACCCTACCCACATCGCGGCTATGAGAGATCGTCTAAGCGGCGTTTCGGTCGCCCCAAGAACCAAGCCCTGCGTTTTGCCTTTCGCGAGCAGGGGACGTCTCGTGGCGGGGGGCCTTGGGCATGGGCTGACTTTGGTCGGAGAGGAGATAAACGCCTCCCGTCCGTCCATGAAACCCCATATCGCCTCGGGCAACTGGAGCGCCGTCGCCGACGCGGCGCGCGCTCAGGACAAGGCCGGAGCGCAAGTTATAGATATAAATGTCGGCTTGCCTCAAACCGACCAGATAAAAGCGATGAAAGAAGCCGTGGCGGCGGTCGAAAACGCCACGGACCTGCCCCTGTCCATAGACAGCGATATAAGCGACGTCGTAGAAGCCGGCCTCAGAACCTGCACGGGCATACCGCTCCTAAACTCCGTGACGGCGAAGGCCGGCGAAGTCGAGCGCGGAATAGAAATGGCGCAAAAATACGGCGCGGTCTTGGCGGTCTTGCCCCTGAACGAGCAGGGTATCCCCGAAAGCATCGAGGCCAGAACATCTATCATAAAACAGATAACGGACATAGCCGACAAAAAGGGCTATCCGCGTTCTATGCTTGTCATAGACGGGCTTTGTATGTCCGTAGGCGCAGACGCCGCGGCCGCAAACATCGGACTCGAGACGCTGCGCCAAATAAGAGGCAGCGGCTGTTGTTCCATGCTGGGCTTGAGCAATATCTCTCACGGGATGCCGGCGCGGAGCGTCATAAACCGCGTATGGCTCGCCATGGCTATGGCGGCCGGGCTCAACCTCGCCATAGCCAACCCGCGGGACAGCGCTATTCAAGAGACCGTGACGGCCGCTAACCTGCTCTGCGGACATGATAAAGACGCGAAAGTTTATCTATCCAAGGTCGATTCATTTACAACAGCTTCACACAGCGCCGCGCCAGTACAAGATGAAACAGTAAGCGTCTCCAGTAGCGCTGAAAGCGAAAGCAACGCGTCTGACGAGTGGGCTATTCTGCAACACGCTATTGTTCAGGGCGACGCCGATAAAGCCGGAAGCCTCGGAAAAAAGATGGACGATAAGAATACCGACCCCACAACCATAATAAACAAAGGGGTCGTCCCGGCTCTGGCCGAAGTCGGGAGACTGTACGACTCCGGACGCTATTTTTTGCCACAGCTCCTGTCCGCCGCCGGGGCCGCGCAAAGGGTCTGCGACGCTGAGCTCGCGCGTATATCGGACGCGGGGGCGAGCATAGACAAGGGAACCATCGTCTTGGCCACGGTCGAGGGCGACCTGCACGACCTCGGCAAGAACGTCGTGGCTACTATGCTGCGCAGCAATGGCTATACGGTTGTCGACCTTGGCAAGAACGTCCCATACGCCGAGATAGAAAAAACCGCGCGGGAAAAAAACGCAAAGGTCATCGGCCTGTCCGCCCTGATGACAAGCACCATGATCAGAATGGAGGAGGACGTGGCGGCCATCAAAACCGCGCTCCCCAAAGTGAAAGTCATAGTGGGCGGCGCGTCGGTAAGCGACGACTATAGCCAACGGATAGGCGCCGACGGATACTCGCCGGACGCCGTGAACGCGGTGAAGCTGGTCGCGGGTTTATTGGAGAGGAATCCCTGAACAAATTAAAAGCCGCCTCTCTATTATAGAAAAATGATGTAAAATAAAAAACAGGAGAGGGCGCAGAACATCGCGCAGCTGTCTTGGGGTTTTCCCCCGAAAGGGGGTGATTGCGTGGTAGTTAAGATAACAAAACTCGTATTAGCTCTGGCTGAACTAATACGAGCCATCGCGGAACTGATCCGCATTATCATAACGCGCAATTTCGTCTAACTTCGCTCGGGCGTAAGTCCTAGTGAGGTTCGGAGCCTCACCGGGCGGCCTGTATAACACTGCCCGTCTGACCTCTCCCAGACGGCTTAAATTATAACAAAATTAAAGACTTTCGCAAGAGGTCAAAGCCGCCCCTTTTTAAGGAGCGGCTGTTTTTGTTCGGTGAAAATATTATTGAATATTAACCTCTGATCAGGCTCAACACCGTCTGCGGAAGCTGGTTGGCCTGCGCGAGCATCGAGGTGCCAGACTGCATGAGGATCTGCAGACGCGTGAAGTTCAGCATCTCCTGAGACATGTCAACGTCGCGGATACGGCTCTCGGCGGCTGTGAGGTTAGTGGCCGTCGTGGTGAGGTTGTTGATCGTGTGCTCCATCGCGTTCTGGTACGCGCCTATCTTGGCGCGCTGTGAGGATACGCGGCTGATGGCGCTGTCGAGAATGGTTATGGCGCGTCCGGCGGATACGCGGTCCGTGACTATGACGCGGCGAACTCCGAGCGCGGCGGCGGACATGTTGCCCATGTCGATGGCCACGTCCTCGTTCTCATTCGCGCCAACCTGGAAGATCGTGCTGTTGTCCACAAGGTGCAGGATGGTCTCATACGGCTGCGCTTCGTGGCTGAGGGTAAAACTCTTTGTGTTCTCGTTCCACGCCACTTTGATATTGGCCATCGGGTCGAACTCCACGTCTACGTTCGGGTGGATTATACCGACCATCAGGTTGCCGGATATTTTGACGTCGTTGGCTATAATCGTGCTGTTGTGCGCGTCGAAGACGGATACGCTGAAGGAGTTCTCCTTGGCTTCCTGCACGACGTTAAGGGATAGGGCGTTGATAAGATCTTCGTCGCCTGAGAACGACAATTTGCCGCCGTCTCCGGCTATGAGCGTGCGGATGATAAATGTACCGGGCACGGACTCCGATGTATTGGGGACGGCACGACCGCTCTCGACAAACGATACAAAGTGGGTTGCCGTATTTTGACCTATGGCGTACTTGTTCTGTCCCAAGCCGGACGCTATAGCGGCGTTCAGCTTACGCTGGAACTCAAAGAGAGTGTCCGTGGAGTAGAGCGTTATAGTGGTATTCGCGCCGTTGCCCTGCGAAATGGTGATAGTCTGCGGGTCGTTCAACATAAAGACGCCCTGCGTGTTCCAGAACTTGTCTATGTCGCGCAGCTGCACGTCGCTCTTCGCTATCTGCCCGACGTAGGCCGCCTCGAAAGTAGCCAGAGGCTGAGTCCCGGTTCCGGTGTATTCCTTGAATTTTTCGTCCGTCGTAAGGACAATATTGCCCTCGTAAACCTCTCCGTTGTTGGAGTTGAGGTAGAAGTTACGGAAGTGGATTTCTTTGTTCGCGACTTGTGGCGCGTTCAGCGCGAAATTAAGATCGGTCTCAGCGACTTTGTACGACGTGCCGCCGCTGTCCGGCCACTTAGACTCCCAGTCCGGGTTCTGGGTTCCGGATATGGTGACTACCGTACCCGATGCGCCTACGCTAGCGCTATCATGGCTGGCTGTCACGTTGTAGACTATCTTATTGCCTACAGATATATTCGCGAGGCTCGCGACGTCTACGCCATAGGTGTAGGCGAAACCCAAATCGGCGGTATTGGTGTTTGCCGCAGTCGCGCCGGCGTTGAACAACACGTTATTCTGGACATAATTTTCTACCTTGCCATCGGCGGTCAAGATGGACGACGTGATGCGGAAGGTCACGGAACTCGCCCCGACTTGTGTAACTTCAAAAAGCACGCTGGCGTTGACGTCCGTGCCAGTCGCGGCCGCGAACGTAACGCCGTTAAGCGCCTGCAAGTTGCCGTAATAACCGGACAGGTTGGTTGTGGCGACAGTGCCAGTAGTAGTGTTACCCTGGACTATATCATAAATACCCGCCGGCAGGTTGTCCACGCGAACGTTCTGTATGCCGGCTTCGGTGTTCTTGACGACGTTCATGATGACGTTCTTGTGTTTTATCTTAAATATGTCGGTCTTGAGCGCTTCGGCCTGACCTGGCTCGGCGGTAATCCTTATTCTATAGTTGCCCTCAAAAGCGGCCTTCTGGCCAAACTGGTCTACCTGACGCAGGGAGCCGCGCACGTAGGCTTTGGTGGAGAGGTTGTCGGACGACCAAATCGCGGAGCCCGACCCGTTCAGGAGGCGCTTTTTGTTGAACTGTGTCGTGTTGGCTATGCGGTCTATTTCCTCTTTGAGCTGGTCTATTTCCTGCTGTATATACTGTCTGTCCTGCTGAGACAGCGTGTCGTTGGCGGCCTGAACAGCCAACTCTCTCATACGCTGGAGCATGGAGTGAGTCTCAGTCAGAGCGCCCTCGCCCGTCTGGAGCATGGAGATAGCGTCCTGAGCGTTTCGCACGGCCATGTTGAGGCCGCTTATCTGGCTTCTCATCTTCTCGGAAATAGCGAGGCCCGCAGCGTCGTCAGCGGCGCTGTTGATGCGAAGGCCGGTGGAGAGGTTGCGGATGCTCTTCTGAAGCTGGTTGTTTGTGTCGTTCAGTGCGTTGTAGGCGTAAAGCGCAGGTATGTTGTGATAAATCCTCATATTAGATTAACCTCCTGTCGTAGGGGAGTCCTTCCCCATTAGACAAAAAAATTCTGTGACCGTCCTGGTCCCCTTAGCGCGTGAAACTAACTTGTGTATACTAACACAAAAAAACAACAAATAGAACACAAATTTTAGAATAGTCTGCCTAATGCCACCCCTTTACGGAAAATTTCATAAGCTAAAAATCTGTCTGACTTCCTCGCTCCTCGCTGTCGCGTCTGACATTTTTATTCTAAACCATAACAGTGGCTTCTTCTTTTTCCATCAGCGCACGAATTTCATCCTCGGGGAGCTCGGTAATGTCTATTATGTCGCCAACAGACATATTGCGGGCAAGCATTCTCCGCGCAGTCTCTATTTTATTTTCAAGACGACCTTCTTCTATACACTGTCGTTCGAGCAGAGTGACATACAATTTTTCCCCCTCCTTTGCGGCATGCGCCTGAAGCTCGCGAAATCTCGCAACCAGAACCTCATCTTTCATGTCGATAATCCACGTTACGAAATGCAACAGATCTCTCGTTTCGTCCCGACTCCACCCTCGCCGCGCAAGAATATCGACAATCTCTTTCAGGTAATGGAATTTTTGAATCTCTTCTTTGCAATAATGCGCGCTTTTCGCCGCATAAAGAACAATATCTATCGGGTTATCGCTCGACAAAAGTTCGTTATCATCTAAATCTAAGAGCGAGAGCGTCTCGTATTTGTAAATTGCCTGCGTCCCATAAAGCGTATTTTCATAGAATTTCGCCTCTTTTTTGGGCGCTTATCCGTTAGAATCGCCAAAGCTACTGGATTTTTTAGATGGTGAGAATAAATCAAACAATTATAATGGTACATCCTCACCGCGATATTGCCGCCTCCGCGCCCCTGCACCTCAATATGAAGAAGCACATACGCCGTCCTCTTTCGGGTAGAGGTCTTTTGCTGTATCCATGTCACACCACACTCAAAGCGAGAGAATAACACTTTCAGACAAACCAGTACATTCGTGGATCGCCCCAATAGGGTACCCCTTAGAACGCATAGTTTTAGCAATATTTGTTGCGCTCTCTTCCATGCCGTCCCTGCGCGCTACATAAAGCCTCGCTTGCTCGTCACGAATGGCTTTTTCTCTTGACTCGTATAGCAGACGCACTTCCTCGCTGTCGGAGAGGGCACCTAAAACTCTGCAAGCCTCTTTTATATAAGGGTCTTTTGTGGCAAGCATATTGATCTCCTCCTCGTTCTCGGCGTTTATAAGGCTCAGCCATAAAATCAATTTTTCTAACTTCTCATCGTGTTCACCCGTCGTGTTTATGCCGTTTATCGCTTGAGAAAGCTTCTTCAGTTCGAGCGTGTGTATCTCCATAATGTCCGTAAAGAGAGATTGCGTCTTTGCGTCGTAGAGCATATACGTATTATGAAAACAGTCGCTATCTTTTATGAGGTTATAGTCCAAAATAATGACTGATACAACTTTCTTCATCTCGACGTATTTCTCACCGACAAAAAGTTGAGTCCCCAACATTTTTCCCGCATAACCGGCGATACGTTCCCTGACATACGGCGTACGGGATACTTGGATTTCAACATCAATTTGATGCGACGATTTTGTTTTTATATGTACATCAAGAATCCCCAGCTTCTCGTCGGCATAAGAAACCCTCAAATGCGGGTCTATTATCTCAATGACATCATATTCTTCCTCCGGCAAGTCAATCACAACGCTCAGAAAATCCCGCAGTATATCCTTGTTTTTCGGGTCGGCAAAGAGCATCTTGAAAATAATGTCATTTTTCAAATGTAACAGTTTTTTACTCATAGCTATTATATCCGCGTTCCCGGTTAAACGACAAACTTTCTCCCCCGTAACATAGAACAAATTCACTCCTGAGGCGTATCTATCGTATCCGTATCCGCCTTCTTCGCTCTTATCGTCTTCACCGTCTTGAGCTTCGGGAGATTCGAGAAGGTCGAGACGGGGAGCTGCGGCGTTATGACCACGGTTTTGGCCTTTCGCGCCGCCTTGGCCGCTTGTTTATTCTCCTCGACTATGGCGTCCCAAAGCTCTTTGCGCCATATCTGCGTCTTCTGCGGGGCGTTTATGCCGAGGCGTACCACGTCGCCCCTCACATCAACAATGACGACTTCGATGTCGTCGCCTATCTGTATAGACTCGTTGACGCGCCGGCTGAGAACCAGCATTTCAAACTGCCTCCCCTTCCAGCGCCGCGTTATTTACCGCTTCATTCTTCATAGATTCGCGGACGTTTTCCGGGAAGACTACGTGATGTATGGGGTATTCTTCGTTAAGCGCTATCACCTGCACGGCCTTGCGGCTCTTCATATTGACGAGAATGGGAGCGCGGAGGTTGGCCGTCATGTTCCAAGGCGCAGAGTCCGGGATAGACGTCACAATCAGTAGCGCCAGGTCTCGCGGGTCTATGGAGCCCACGAGGTTGAGATCGTCCTCGGGAATACGCGCGTTGTAGTCCGGCATTATGGCGTCAGGCGTCGTCACGGGCAGAGCCAAGTCGCTCTCCTCGATGTTCTGAAGCCACTTGATGGCGCTGTCTTCTTCCCCGGCTAAAATCCAGCAGTGATTTCTCTCGAACGCCGGCAGGCCGCGCGGGAAAAAGAGAACGTCCTCCTCAGTGTATGAAATCTCGCCAAAACGCGAACTCGTCATAGTTTGGGTCATATATTTACCTCAGATAATCTAAAAGGGTCGGCTGCACTATATACGATATAATCCCCAAGCTCGCCTGATATATGGATTGAGCCATGGCAAGCTCGGTGGTCAGATTTGCGAGGTCTACACCGATAAGCTCGTCGTGGGCCTCTGTCATGACTATGCTGCTTAGCTTTAAACGGGCAATATTGTTATCGTACCGCGCCTGCTGCGCGCCATTTGTCGCCTGTACTCTCAAGAGAGTATCCAGAAACTTATCGATCATAGGCAGAAGCTTGTCGGCCAATCCGTCGCGGTTCTCGGCTCTTATGGCCGCCGACACGTCGTTCAAAACCCCGAAGAAATTCTGCGTCATAGTGTTGGCTCCGGCGCGCGTTGAGACGTTTTGATAATACGTCCCGCCCCCCGCTACGCCCGGCGCCGGCCGCGTCGGATCCTCTAACTCATAACCGCCTCTGTATGGAGTCTTGGCCCCCGCGCTTCCCTTAGTCGCGCCGGTACCTAAAAACGTCTCCGTAATATCGCCGCCGGTATTATCCGCGGCCTCCACCGTGAACCCATATCCGCGCGGGGACCAGAGAACCAAGTATCCGCCTTTGTTTATTTCGGCCCTCACGTCATAGTCCTGCATACGGGAGTTTATAGTTTCCACCAAGTCGGCCGCGTCTATAAAGCCGTTGCCGTTTTTATCGCGCATAGCGAGAAGGTCTATCGTGTGGCTGTAGCCGGCCACGTTTATCGTAAAGGTCGGATGAGGAGTTCCGGGGGTTCCGGCAATGGGAAGCTGCCATGTGTAATAACTAGGGTTGCTCGGGTCTAATGTGTTATCTATGAGCCGCTCTTTCCCCTGAATGGCCGTATTGAGCGTCAGAGTCTCCGCCACGTTGCCGTTTACGTCTATAACATTGACGGGAGAGCAGTCCTTTGCGGCTATAGAAATAAGCGGATAATCGCCATAACCATCAGTACGCCCTGAATCCTTTTCAATCAAAGCGCCCATATGCGGGTCGAAATAGTTTACGTAGAGCCAGTCTCCGGCCTGAGAACGCAGGCGATCCATGATAGACTCGACCGTGTCGGCCGCATTAACGTCTATCTCGACAAACCGCCCCAAGGACTCGAAGCGAATGGTGCCGGGTATCAGTCCTGTAACACTTCCCATAGTGGTGTTATCCGTCACTCCGGCAAGTTCCATATTGGCCGTGACGCCGCCGTGTATACCCATCTGGGAGGCGATGCCGCCGGAGTGGTTGACCCAGTTCGGATCCATAACCGGCAAATCCACAACCTCAAAGGGCTCGCCGGTCAGAGCGACGAGGGATGCTGACCCCGGAATTTGAGCGCCGTTCACGTTCACGGGGATAATGACTTTCATCATCTCGAACCCGGCCTGTTCGTTGACCTGCTTGGCTATCTGGTTCATCACCTTTACGCGGTCTACTGTCTTGGAGCCGTCATCCTTATATACGTCGCTTCGCTTGATGCGAACGTCAAAGTATTGTCCGCAGCTCTTCTGCACACGTACCATGGCCGGAAGATTTTCATCGAGGCATATCGCGTCAGGGAAGACAATATCTGTCACACCCGTGTCGGCGTCAGCACGCAGGGCCGTGGAAAGCCCAAGCTCCTCGGCGTATCTTTGCGAATTCATATCCATAAACACGACAGGCTGACCTTGCAGACCGCGAATGACCAAACGCGCGGTATCGGCCTCGAAGTTCGCGCTCGTGCCGAGGCCGTTTTCCTCAGCGTCCCTGCCGTTCAATTGAACGTCTACAGAAATATCGAGCCACCCCGCACCGGCGTTCTTGATTCTTTCAGCCAATTGCGCCATATCATAGACACCGGGGTTTATGACTATCTCAGTCTCGTGAGAGCCGCTCATTATGCGCCAATGCAGAGGCTCGCCTGTGTAAGTTCCGCTACCCGGCGATGTCTCGACTCCTATAGTGAGTTTCTCTACCATCTTGAACTCGCGGCTCTTCAGTGCCGTCTCCATGCCAAGGTAGTCGAACACGTCCATATGACTGTGGTCAATGGGGCGAGTCTCCTCTTTTGAACGCAGCCCGCCCGTCCTCAGTCCGGTGTCCGGGTCCGTTGTGATGCCTGACGCGCCAAAGTCAAACAGGTTTATGGCCGCGCCGTTGGCTTTTACAGTGAAATAAGGATAATGCAGTTTTTCCGTCGCGGCGTCGGGCGCAAGGGGGTCGGGCGCGGCGTCGCCCGTGCGGAGCGCCGTGACCACAAGTTGATCTCCGTCTACCGACGTGCGGGAGTACAGCCCCTCTATAGCGTTGATGCGATCGGCTATCCGCTCTAAGGTGTCGCCGTCGTTTATGTAAATTGTTATCGGGATTGCGCCCGCTATGCTAATCTCAAGAGAACTTTTAGAGCTTCTAATGCCAAGGGGGGTGTTGTAATCCGCGCCGAAAAGCTGAGCCACGCCGCCCGCCGTGGGTCCCGTGGTTCCCGGCGAGTCAGTGATCTCTATCGTGTGATCTTTAGACTGCAAGGCCAGACGTCCTGACACAACGGACGCAAGCGGAGGATTGCCGCCAGGATTCAAAGTGGCGTTGATGTCCTGAACAAGTTCGTAAACGCTTTTGTAGTTGTCAAGGTCAAACTGAGTAACGACTCCGCCTAAGTTTATATCTATGCTTTTGCCTAAGCCGTCGCTGCGCCAGCCCAGAGTCGTCATGACCCCCATAAGGCCGTTTTGCGCGGATGGTTCGGAATCCCAGTACCCGGAGACATTCGTATTTGTTAAATTCAATCCGGCTATAGACTGAGGCATCGGCTGATAGTCCGTCGTCGGCCAGCCTGTAACACCTACCCGCTCGCCCGTGTTGCTCTTGAACATCAGTCTCTGTTGCCCTGTGGTATAGTTTTTCTCCACCGTAGCCTTGACCAGCATATCCGCGCCCTGCTCAACCAAAGCGCGGTTGACCAAAGTCGCCAAATCGTCAAGGGATATTTTGGAAAGCTCGTCGGGGTCACGGAAACGGTTGTAGTCCGTGGCCTTCACGCCGCCCGTCGACACTTCGTCAATCCACTGCTCAGGGATAAAGACCGATATTGTGCGGTTTCCGACCGTTATCTGGACTTTTTCCTCGCGTCCCTCCCAGCCCCAGTCGAGCGGGACATAGCTTGAGCATACGAAATACGAGCGGTTGTCGTTGGGCATAACGTCAAGCCCCGTGAAGGAGATGTCGCTCAGGACGCCGGACTCTATCTCGTAGCGAATGCGCTCGTCAGACCCTACATATTTGATCTGTCCGTCCTCGCCAAGCACAAACGGCGCCGTGTCGGTCTTCGTGCCGCCAAAGATATACTTGTTACCCATTTTGGCGTTCAGCGCGTCCATAAGGTTCCGCTTCAGAGCGTCTATCTCGTCGGCTATCGCGCCCGCCGAAGTAGCGTCAAGAGCGCCGTCTCCGGCGTTGATCACCTTGGTGCGTATTTTCTGCAATATATTAACGGCGGACGAAAGCGCGCCGTCGGTGTAGTTCATGGACTCTATGGCGCTGGTTTGGCTGCTGATATAGTTGGCGTTAGACGCCAAAGACGACTCAAGAGACAAAGCCCGCGCTATCTCAGAAGGGTTGTCCGAGAGTTTGGAATATTTTTTCTGTGTGAGCATCTGGGTCTGCAGATTCAAGAGGTTTTGCAGATTGCTCTGCAACGTGCCTCTCAGGGCGTAAAACATCCCCATCGTGCTGACGCGGTTTGTCATAACCATCTTATAAAGCCCCCTCTATCTTCCAACCAAGCCAAAGCTGTGTATGAGCGTATCGAGCATTTCGTCTATCGTAGTGACGTAACGCGCCATAGCGGCCCAAGCGTTGTTGAACATCAGTATATCCAGCATTTCTTCATCTATATTGACGCCCATAATCGACTGCCTTTGGTTGTCTATCTGATCGGTGAGGTTTTTCTGAGTCCTGTACATAAGCGATGCCCGCCCGGCCTCGCTGCCTATCTTGGCCAAGTAAGACTCGTAAAACTCGCCGAAAGAAGCGCTTCCGTCACTCAAAAGTCTCAAGGTCTTCAGGCTCCCCATACGGGAAGCGTTAACGCCGTTCCCGGCTCCGGCGCTGACGCCGGATGTGGCGCGTCCGTTCGCGTCCGTTTTGCCCGTCGCGGCGCCTATGAGACTGACGCTGTTCTCTACCGCGTCGTTCACATCAAGCAGCTTCGCCGCCTTCCACGAGAAGCCAAGCGGGTCGAAGAACGCGACGCCGGTCGTGTTTATGTTGTCGCCAATGCCATAGCCGGAATACTGATAAGCGTTGAAGTTTTTGACAAGAGAATAGGCTATGTCGTTGAGCTGCCCCTGAAGATCGGGGATTATTCCGTCGCGTATCTCCTCGAGTGCTTTTATCTCGCCGTTTTTGACGTGATGAAAGACCTTTATGGCCGTTTGGCCGACGGATTTGAGCTCAAGCCACATGCCCTCGCTCACTTTCTCGATCGCCTTGGCCGAGTAGTCGTTGCGGTTTGTCCCGGACGGAACGCGGCGGGCTTTGTCGAAGGTGTTTTCAGACGAGAGATAGCGTATATTGTCGAAGGTAAACGACGCGTCCACGGCGACTTTCGAGTAAGCGGTGACCTCGCGGTACCTCATCTCACCGGTCGCATTAGGTCCAATCTCCTCCAATTGCACTAAACCTAAACGGCGCAGAGTTTGATTGCTTCCGCTCGCGTCCCCCATCAGGGTGATTCTCTGGGCCTCGCCCGCCACGTCGGCGGCAATGGTGAGATACCAAGACTGGTCGGTATCCTGAACGAGCGACGCGTGAACCCACTGTTCAGGGGCTGTCAGTCCGTAAACTTCCTGATATTTTTCGTTTATCTTGTTGCGTATGGTCTCAAGAGAGTCAGTTGTGTCTAAATCTATCGTGATGACGGGGTTTGGGTTTGCCATGCCCATTTTGGAGGCCAAATCTCCGCTGACGTCGGATATGGATATAAGGTGATTTTCCGGCGAGCTTATGGAGAAGTTCGTGATTACGTCTCTTACCGTAGGCGGAACAGTTGAGGTGTCCGTCACTCTGGACGTTGTAGTATTGACAACCAAAGCGTTTTCACCCTGCCCCGTAAACGCCGTCTTTATAAAGTCTGTCAAATCATCGGCAGAGAGTTTGCCGGTCAATGTATCCGCCGACAAGCCATTAGGCACTCCGGTATCACTCGAAAGTACCCAGCCACCATGAGGTGGATTCAACGGATTGGCGTCTGGGTTCGCTGTAGCATCCCATGTCACGGTTATCGTGGCCTCATAACTGTTTACGCCCACACGGAAAGAATATGTATCGCCAAGCTGTCCGGGGCCGAGGATATTGCCCGTGCCCAACAATATATCGTTAAAAGTCTTGGACGGAACCAAAACGCCCTGACTGCCGACTTGGATACGGAATGACGACGCAAGGCCGAGCGCCTCAGTCGTTGTCATCGGGCGGGTGCGTGAGGGAATAGGATCTCCGTTGGCATCTACGGTGAGAGTACCGTCGGCCTCTATACAAAACGGATCCTGCCCGCCGATAGTCCACTCGTTGCCGTTGGCAAGCCTGTCAATGTTGAGCTGATGTATGCCCTCGGGCCCGGTTGCCAATGCAAGCGCTATGTTGGGGTCGGTTATGTCAAACTCGTTGTTCGCAACCTGAACGTCATAATAGACTTTCCCGTCCCATTGAAAGGCATGGGCCACAAGTTCGCGAACTTGATTTCCCTGAACAAGCGTCCTTCCGTTCAATGTTATAAAGTATTCGCCGGTTATGTTGCCGTTGGTAAAAGGTTCTTGATAATCCACGTCAAGCATTTTTGACAGCTTGTCGAGAAGCAGGTCACGGCTGTCGAGAAGGTCGTTGGGGTTTTGCCCCAAGGCTTGAAGCTGGCTGATTTCGGTGTTCAGCGAGGCCACTTGGTGAAGGATGGAGTTGGCTTGGTCGACCATGCTCTTGACCTCGGAGTTGACCATAGAGGCATATTCGTCGAATCCGCTTGAGAGGTTGGTTATCATAGAGCCTAAAGATTTGGCCGACTGCACAACCGACTGGCGAAGCGCTGTGCTTTCGGGGTCTTTTTGAAGCTCGTTGAGAGCGGACCAGAATATATCCATCTCCGCGCGGATTCCCTGCCCGGAAGGCTCGGAGATATAAGTTTGCAAAGTATTATAAAGGCTGTTTATTTTTTCCCAATAGCCAAGGTCGGTCATCTCGGTTCGATATTGGAGATCCAAGAAGACATCCCTCATTCGGACTATCTGGTCTACTTTGACGCCGGTGCCGATCTGCCCCGGCATCTCGGGGCGCATAAGCCCGGGTTTTGTGTAAGGTTCCGTCGTGGATAGCTCGACGCGCTGACGCGAGTACCCCTCCGTGGCGACGTTCGAAACGTTATGGCCGGCCACCTCTATGCCCCTGCGGAAAGAGTTCATGGCGCGTTTGCCCATTTCTAATCCAAAAAAACTGTTTAACATCGAGTTCTACCCCCTGAAATCCAAACCGCCGGATTGATTCAAGCCGGAGCCAAAACCTGTATTGATACGTTTCCACTCTGATAAAAGCATAGCCCCAAATTTCTCGTTATGCTCTACAAGCCCGCTCAAGACAGATATTTCCATTTTAAGCGTCGAGACCGCGTATTTTAGATGCTCGCTCGCTTCGTTAAAAAGAGATGCCTCGCTTTCGCTAAAAGAGGTGTTAACCGCTATCGCGTTAAACAACGCCGATACTCTGGGCTCGCACTCGAGACCTGCCGCCGCCGCGTCCGCAAGCCGCGTCCGCAACATCTCCTGAGCCTGAACGTCAAAAGATATATCCTGAATGTCCTTCATCAGGCTATGAGCCTCGGCGTGATCGCCGTCTCTGATGGCGTCCCTTTGTCTTATGACGGCCAAACGCAGTTCGTCTATGAGGTCAGCCTCGTCCAGAACAGCCATAGTCAAATTTTTGACCGACAAAGAGATGTTCTGCGTTTCGGGCTGTTTCGCAGCCTCGCTCATATACTATTATTCTTGAATGTTGAGTATTCCGGCCAAGAACAGATTGTGGGCGATTTTCTCAAGCGGAGGATGATATTCTCCGGCCTCTATTTTCTTTTTGAAATCATCGACCAAATCCTGACGGACTTCCGGCGTGCTTTTAAGCTCGTTTGAGATACGGGCAAGCTCTACGGCAAACAGGCTAAACTCCGCACCGTCGGTACCGGACTTCGTTTCCCCGCCGCCGTAAGCCTTCTTTGCCTTGGACTTCGTTCCCGCGTCAATAATAAAAGGGTTTGCTATTTTATCGATCATAGATAATCTCTCCTCATTGAATTACAGAGAATGTTTTTCTTTCTATAGTTTTTATCGGCAAGATTAACAGATAGCTTTAATCTTTAAATTTAAAAGGGCAAAAAATAAAAAATCGGGAGGTTTCACCCCCCGGATTTCGTCTCTACACGCTCGCCGCTCTTTTAACAAAGCCAGACTTCAGGCATCTGGCGCAGACCCGAACTTTGAACGTCGTGCCGTCGCCCACGTCGATTCTCGCGTCCTGAAGGTTGACCAACCAACGACGGCGTGTGTGCCTATTAGAGTGGCTGACCTTGTTTCCCGTCGCGGGGCCGCGTCCGCAACACTGGCATACTTTTGCCATATCTAAGTTCCCCCTTGCTCTTATAAAAGACAATATTACATAGCCTCGTGATTATATCACAACGCGCGGAGCGCGCATAAAAATTTCTGAAAATGTGTTTTTGAGGAAAATGCAAAAAGCTCGCGATCGTAGCCTGTATGCGTAAACTTCTTCACATCCTTTGGAGCGTGATCAAGCACAACAGAAAGTTCGATCCGGCTTATGCCAAGTAAATAGCAAGTCGCGTTATTATACCCAAATGCTGAATAATTTGCCAGAATCCAAAGAGATAAGTTCTGCCGCCTAATTGACTGTCTGGTAAATCTGAAGGCAAATGAGTATAGTTTTTCAAGGTTCTTGTTTGTTGCAACTACGCTTTTCCGAAAATTAGTTGCGCAGGTGGTCTATGTCTCTAAAAAAGTTTCTGAAAAAGATTGACTTTTGCGCTTGACATTTGTCACGGTATCTACATATTGGTGCGCCCGATATGTGCGCGAGCTATAGGGTGAAAGTCCCGAACATGACCGACAATGGGCTTTCTCGTAGGGTTGAAGGCTTTTGCGGCGGCTATACTGGGCGGCATAGGCATTCTGTACGAGAAAAAATAAAAATATCGGGCTACGCCAAGTAAAACCTGAGCTTTTCTATGACCTGCTCTATATCTATCGGTTTGCCTATATGCGCGTTCATCCCGGCGGCGAGACATTTGTCTATGTCCTCCCTGAAGACGTTCGCCGTCATTGCGATTATCGGTACGCTCTTGGCCTTGTCCGTTCCGAGCGCTCTGATTTGGCGCGTCGCGTCGTAGCCGTCAAGCCCGGGCATCTGTACATCCATAAAGATAACGTCGTATTTTGCGGGCTCGGCGGCGAATTTTCCGACCGCGTCAAGGCCGTCCACGGCGTCGACGATTTGGACGGCTGTGGGTTCAAGCAGCGACCGCACGATTTCGCGGTTTATCTCGATGTCCTCCGCGAGCAGGACGCACTTCCCCTCAAATGTGTTTTTCTCGTTTACGGGCCGGGCGTCCGCGTCGCTTTCAGGCGCTTCCGCGACCCTGACGCGTACCCTGAACGAGAACCGCGCCCCGCGACCCGGCTCCGATTCCACCCAAATACGGCCGTTCATCATCTCCACAATGCGCTTCGATATGGCGAGGCCGAGCCCCGTGCCGCCGTACTTGCGCGAGGTGCTGCTATCCGCCTGCTGAAACGAGGCGAACAGCTTCGCCTGCTGTTCCACGGAAATGCCTATGCCTGAGTCATTCACCGAAACCTCTATTTCCGCGCCGCCCTGCGAGGCCTCTATAAGCCGCGCCGTGAGCCGGATATCGCCGTTTTGCGGCGTGAATTTTACCGCGTTTGTCAGAAGATTGGTGATTACCTGAGCGAGCCGCTGTTCGTCCGCATTTATAAAGGGCGGTAAGGCGGCGTCTATATCTATGGAATAGTTTTGATGCTTTTCTTCCACGCGAAAAGCTATAATGTCAGAGACGCGGGTTATCATGTCCCCAAAACTGAAATCCGTGCCGTCGAGTTCGAGTTTGTCCGCCTCTATTTTCGACATATCCAAAATGTCGTTGATTACGCCCATCAGGTGGCGCGACGCCTCCTCGATTTTCGTGAGGCATTCATAGCGCCGATTTTCATCTTTCGCGCTTTTCGCTATGGCGGTCATGCCTATAACGGCGTTCAAGGGGGTGCGGATTTCATGGCTCATGCTCGACAGAAAATCCCCCTTGGCGCGGCCCGCTGATTCCGCCTTGGCTTTGAGTTCTGCCAGCAGCGCGTTTTGACTGTCAAGTTCTTGGTATGGCTTTACCTGCATGGCGGACAGGAATACGGACGCGATTACGCCAAACGCAAGGAAGATCAAACCGGCGATTATGAAAAGTCCGCGCATTTTAGGAATGGTGGTGCTCGATACGGGCACGGTCGCGAAGAACGCCCATCGCCCGTTTTGGTGAAGAATCGGCGCGTAAGCGCAGATTATCCTGCCGGCGTTCACGATTTTATCATCATATTGCGCTACGGCGCTATTGGCCTCTTCTCCGAACAAAGCCCTTTTGACGATGCCGCCGAGCCCGCCCGGGACGTTCGTTAAGTTGAAGCCGAGCAGGCTTTCGTTCCCGCTGCGTGAGCCGGCGATTACGTTGCCTTGCCCGTCAAGCACAAAAGCCCGCCCGCCATTGTAAGTGTCATAGTTGGATTTGGAGAGAATCTGCGGGAAATAATCCCCCGGAAGCGCCGCAACGAACACCGCGCCGCAGCTTAGTCTAAAGTAGCATCGTAACAACCGCTCGCCGGAACCTGTTGCGGCGGAGCCGACGACGCGCACGCCCTCAGGCGGAGTGTTTTCGAGATACGTCCGGTATTCTTCCGCCGACAACGCAGCGTAAGCCAGGCCTTGCTTTTCTTTTGATATGACGACGCCGTCCGGGAACGCGACGCCGAGAGATATGAAGCTCGGCCCTTGGTCTATCTCGCCTTCCAGCATGGAGATCAATTTTTCAAGACCGCCCGAAGCGTGCGCCCTTTCCGCCATCCCGGCGACGTATTCCGTGTCCTGCTGGATTTTTTCAATGGTGGATATAAGCATACCCGATGAGATATTGACGAAAAGCGTCAAGCTGTCCGCGACGGTGTTTGTTATCTCGCGCGTGCTGAAATAAATGCCCACGCCCGCCGCGAAAATCGAGCCCGCGAGACAAGCCGCGACAACAACCAACGCCGCGTGCATCCTGACGGCGTTCTTTTTGCTCACCGCGCCTCGCGAAATGTCATCAGCCATACGCTTGTCACCTATTTCTTTTTATGTGCGATACATTACGCATTAATATATCATACTATTTGCCTAAAGTCAGCGCGGGAGATTGTCGGCGGCGATTTGGGCGCGATGTCGGCGCTCTCCTAATATTTTACCCTTTCTCCTCTTTCGGCGGACAGATACGCCGCGTAGACGACGCGCGTGGCTTCGCAGGCGATGTCGAGCCCGGACAGAGGGGCGCGTCCGTGCGCGGCGCACTCCATGAAGTCCTGCATTTCGTGGATATAGCCGCGCGTTATCTCCTCTTCGACCGTCACGAACTGCCAGCCCGCCTTGTTCTCGACTTTTTCGGTCAGATATACGTCCTTCAGCGCTTCGTCCGAGGCGAAGTATGTCATCATTCCGTCGTTCGGCGTCATGTTGCAGACTATCGAGCCCGTGTTCGTGTTGAGCTCGAGGACGCTGCGCACGCCGCCGGTGATGAAATCCCCGGCCAAAATGGTCGCGTGCGTCCCGTCGGTGAAGTTTATCGTTACCATGCCCCAATCCTCGACATCGACCGGGCGCGCGGCGATAAAACGCCGTTCGTGCGTGGAGAGCGAATTGCATACGCTGCCGACTTCGGCGGTGACTGACTCTATCCCGAATTGTTCGCCTCTGTTGAGCGCGGAGCGCATCTTGAGCCAGATAACTGCTGAAATGGGGTGTATCCCCTGCCTTATCACCGTTCCCCCGCCCGTGCGGCTCCATTCCGCCGCGTGCCAGGCGTGAGAGCCGCTGTGTCCATGCTCGGCTTTCTGGAACAATATCTTGTCTTTCGTCGCGTCTAAAATCGAGGCGGCTTTGAGAATATCGGGGGAATAGATCCAGTTTTCGGCGTACATGAAGAGCGCGCCGCTCTTGTCTATAGCGCCGCGCACGTCGCTCAGACGTTCGTTCACCACGTCGTACATTTTTTGCCTGCCGGCGCTGCCGACCGGAAGAGAGGCGCCCTCTCCGCCGAAATATCCGGTGAACGGTTTTTCGCATATAATATGCTTTCCGGACTCCGCGGCTTCGATGACCATAGTGTGGTGAAGCGCCGCCGGGGAGCATATATCAATAACATCTATTTCGGGGTCCGCGAGCAGCTCTTTGTAGTCCGTCCCGAATTTCGGGATGCCGTTTGCCTGGGCGAACGCCTTTGACGACTCAGGGTTTTTGCTGCAAACCGACACGACCTCGACCTCAAGCCCGTGGACGCGAGCGAGTGAATTGAGGTGCACATTAGCCGCGAACCCAGCGCCCACGACGCCTACTCTTATTTTTTTCATTTATCGAATACCTCCTTGTCTTTCCAGCCGATAAATATGTATATACGGTTTTTAATTTGCTTTCACCGTTATGCGGTTCATGTAATCCGGAATGGATAAATACACGCGAAAGGTCGTTGACTATCATACTTGTTTTTTCTTGCGGCAAGCGGCGCTCCGTAAGGAAGTCTGATATTTTATTTATGATTACCACGCCGACAGTCCTATTATATGCAGTACGGGCGTGCCCCAATTTATTATTTATTCTATTACTCTTCCAAATTTAATACAAGTACTCCAATCATTTCGATTGTTTTCCTCTGCTTTTTTACAACTACTTTTATAATCATACTCGACATTACATATTTCTATATTCCTATTTTCAATAATTACATATTTTGCATAATTATTAAATGTTTCTATTTTATGTTTTGGTTCATATTCCAAATAAGCCGGCAACCCTACACTTCCGGCATTTATCAATATTTGATCATTTATTTTTAATATTCGTTCCAAATGACTATGCCCAAAACATATATATTTTGATTTTATGTCTTTAATATTTTCTTTTATTTCATCGTTACTTTTAATGACAATTTGTTTATTTACTATATTTTCTAAAAAATATTTACCATTATTATTTGGACTTCCATGAAATAATGTAATATCATTGTTTTCATAGATTGCCGGAAGATTTTTTATCCAATTTATACTTTTTTCTGATAATTGACTTATTGTATATTTTATAGCTTCATTTTTTAATGGATATTTTATTAAATCTTCATCACCATTACCCATAATACTTATAATATTATTTTTTATAATAAATTGAGCCGTTTCTTCCGGCCATAAGGGGCCATAGCAACTATCTCCTAAATTATATATTTCAGAAATATTTTTATCCAAAATAGATTTATATACTGCTTCCAAGGCGGGAATATTTCCATGAATGTCTGAAATTAATGCTATAGTCACCTCTAAAAACCCCCCGTTTTCGATTTTTGACATAACATCAACCCAGTAAAATAGCAGAGTTTATTTTTTGAAAAATAGGTTTTTAGAGGTGACCCTATTTTCATATTATTTATTCTGCCATCAGTTATTTTTACTGTCAATATAATTTTTACGTAATTATTTTCCTACCATTTTAGCCCGTATTGCATATAACATACGCTATACGAAATTTGGCCTAAGATTGTTCCCGCGCCGGATTTTCATTTTCCGGGATAACATTCACATCATTCGGTTTGTTTGGCTCATTTTTAGCCATGCGTTTTCGTACCTCCTTTTGATTTTCTGCATGAAAAAAGGGCCTCTGCTTTCCAGCGATGCCCTGCGGTTAAAGGTTTTCACCTCCCTATTCCGTGTCAATTACTAAGCGCCGTCCCTTGTCCTAAATGGGCGGTGCTTAATGTGTAGATTGGCTCCGTATATCACCCCGTGAACGGACGGAAATGCTGATACATCACCGGGCCGTTCTGAAAGAAAAGATTGTCGCCATGCAGGAACATCTTGAAAATCTTGACAAAAAAATCAGCTATTACAAGACGGAAATAAAGAACAAACATCAATGCGCCGGATAAAATAACCTATATTTCAAGCGCTTTTTCGACTTTCCGTTACCCCGCAAGCAATTCGGTCTGGATAACCGGGGTATCCTCCCAATTCTACTTAAAATGATACCGTTCCCACGTTTTCAAAGTCGATTGTCACGAAAGCCTCTTTTACATGAACTTCAAACACGTCTAACGTCTCGCCTATAGCTTCAAGCGCTTCGTTGTATCCCGGTACTTTTGCGATAAACAACTCCTTCATATCTTCGATAGAAAACGCGCTTTTTAGAACGATGGCATTGTTGGAGCGCACGTGCGGAGTCGAGCTGTCAAATGGTATGGTTGTGAAAGCTACTTTCCTTGATTTGTCTTGTGAATTTAGAAATGGCAACCATATCTCATTTGTTCAAAAATTTACTGAGAATCTCGGCTATTTTATCGCGTGCCAATGCGCCGCTCGCGCCCTCTCCTTCGATATAAACGGAGAAAAAATAGGGTTTTTTATTTAGCAAAGTATAGCCGACAAACCAACCGTTTCCATCGCCCGAAGAACCTGTTTTACCGTAGATGTCAATTGGATAGGCCTCTTGACGCAAGATTGATTTCACATATTCCATATTGCCCCGTGAAAACGGCAATTCATTGCGATAGAGGCGAATAATGAAATCCAATTGCTCTTGGGGGGAGATAAGAAGCGACGAATCTAACCAAAATTTATCTATGCCACCCGAAATATCCATATTGCCATAGCCTACAGCATTAAGACGAGCTCGCATAACGGTTTCCCCAACTTCTCTCGCCAGTTGCTGGTAGTACCACACGGCTGAGTATTTAATCGCGGAAGCCATATCTTGGTCTTGTCTTAACTCTTGCCGACTGTGCTCTGTGCCATCCCATCGGCGCAGCGAGTCATCAACACTAACAACTCCTTCTTCCAGAGCGATTAACGAATTGCAAATTTTGAACGTGGAATAGGGTGAAAAACGCCGTGTTGAAAACGGCTCGTTGAAGACAATTTGAGAAACGCCGTCGCTCAACAGCATTACAGCGTTTGGGTATTCATCAAAATACGCGGCCAAATCCTCAGCAGAAATAAGCTCGCTCAAGGGAATAGGCGTCTCCTTAGGAGCGGAGGTTTGCGTCTGCGCTTGCGGCATAGTTGGCTCAGTTGTTGATGATATTGGATTGGAAGTATCCGCAGCGGGTTCCGCTTGAGATTTTTGTAGGGAACACACTTGCAACAATAATAGGCTTACTACGCAAAATATCATAAAATATTTGTGTCTCATAATTTCTCCTTTTGACTACGTAACCTATGAATATTTTCAAAGTATATCTTTTTAATTATAGCACAAAAGAGCGGACGCTGTTGACGCAAAGATAGTTGCAAACAGGGCAAACGCATAAAAAAGAGCAACCCACCAAGGACGGTCGTTTCCACGATAATCCGGCTATGTCGCTTCGTTTGAAAACAACCACCTATCCACTGTTATAGATTGTTCTTCATGTATTCATAGTTTTGGGCGTACTCATCTTCAATTGCGAATGATAGAGAATCCCAATCAAAACTCCCGGTGAGGTTATGTCTTTGTATCGGCTGCTGAG
>BOCC01000018.1 GCA_026002715.1 Synergistales bacterium | reverse complement strand
CTCCAAATTGACACCGCGCGAGGCGGCTATCTCGCGCCCCGATAGCATAAGGTCGAGCTCCGGCGCGAAGAAGAGCGACGCTGAAATAGCCGGAATGAAGGCCGGCAAAAGACGCACCGCCTCCCCGAAGCCTATCGCCTGCACGCCCCCCAGCGTCCATCTCAAAAGGCGATAAGAATCCTGATACGCTCCGATATACTGCAAAACCATCACGAGGCTCGAAAAAAAGAAGTTCATGGCCACGCCCACCAAGAGCAGGGTGGCCCCGTCGCCGTCAGGCCTCAAACCGGCGGTGCCCTGCAAAGCGGCTACGCAAAGAAGTGCCGCCAAAAACGCGCAGACAGCCATTGCCGGAAGGCCGAATACGGAAAACCCAAAGCCCATATAGATGCAAAACGCCGCCCCGAATGACGCGCCGCTTGCCACGCCGAGCATTGTGGGCTCCGCCAATGGGTTACGAAAGAGGGCCTGAAATATCATCCCGCAAAGCCCAAGGGTCGAGCCGCAAAGCCAAGCCAAAAGCACGCGGGGAAGCCTGAGCTCCCAGAAAATCCGAGATGGCGCCCCTTGCGCGAAAACATCCGAAAAAGCTATTGTTTTTGCGCCGACAAACGGAGCGGCGCATAAAACTATCAAATTTGCCGCCAAGATCACCCAAAGCGCGTTGAGTGAGGCCGGGCGCGTGACCGCGGGCCGCGTCCGCGCCGGCGCCGGCGCGGCAAGCCGCGTGACCGTCGCCTTTGGCGCCGGCGTCACGAAGGGCGTCGATTCTTTGTTCACGGGGAGGCGCAAAAAATCCGTCTCAAAGAGCCGCTCTAAGAGGTCTCCCTCCGTCAGCGCCTCCGGTTTTCCCTCCCACGCCACCCGCTGTCCGCCCATGACGATTATCCTGTCGGCGCAGCGAACGGCAAAGTTTATGTCGTGCGTAACCATCAAAATAGACGCGCCTCCGCCGTGAAGCGTACATATAAGGCGCGTCATATCGGCTTGGTGCTTATAATCAAGGCTTGTCGTAGGCTCGTCCAGCAAAAATAACGCATGCCGCCCGTTTTCGCGCGCGTTTACGGATTGCGCCACGGCTGACGCCATCAAAACTTTTTGCCGCTCGCCGCCCGAGAGGGAATCGACAAAACGCTCCGCGACGCGCGACGCGCCCGTCATTTCAAGCGCGTTGTCCGCTATGCGCCGGTCGTCATCTTGCGTCCGCTCGAATGGTTTTTTCCAAGGGTATCGCGACAGCTCGACAAACCGTCTCGCCGTGAAAGCCCCCAAAGCTCCGGGAAGCTGCGGTACGTAGGCCACTTCGCGCGCCACTTCACGCCGCGACAAAAGGCGCGTCGCGCGTCCGTTTAGCGCAATTTCACCCTCGTAATGGTTATACACGCGCGAGACGCACCTCAGGAGGCTGCTTTTGCCGGCGCCGTTTTGCCCCAACACCGCCACAAACTCGCCGCTCTCCACTCGGCACGAGACGCCTTTCAGTATGAGAGAGCCGCAGATCGAAAGGGACAGGTTTTTTATCTCGAGCATCGGGCGTTATTCAAAATATGATGTCAATTCCGGATGAACGCAGGACGCAAAACGGCGCAAAACGCCGAGCAGCCGCGGCCCGGGGCGAAGCGCCTCATCGCCCCAAACGAGATATACGCGTCCATTTTTAACGGCTTTCAATTCGGGAAGGGTTTTCCATTGGTTTTGTATCGCGCCGCCATTCAGTTTGCTGCCCGCATGGCTTCCCACTATGTCGATAATAACGTCGGGGTCGAGTGTCAAAAGCCCCTCCGCCGACATTCTGGGGTATGTGACGCCCGTCATCGTAAAGGCGTTCTCCCCTCCGGCGAGGTTTATGAGTTCGTCGTAAAAAGACTCGCGCCCCGCTATATAAAGCGAGTGTATAAGCGGGTCTGTGAGATCTCTGTCCACCACCACGGCCACGCGGGGACGCGGGAGGGACTCCGTCAAAAGCCTTATGCTATCTAATTCGCCTCTTATCGAGGCTGCTAATACCGCGCCTTTTTCGCGCGCACCCAAGACGCCCCCCAAGCCCTCTATAGAATCGCAAAGCGTGGGGATAGTATCGCTTCGCAGCACGAAAACGTCTATCCCCAAGCTCTCTATGCGTTCTTTAAGGTTGAAATTGAGGTTGTCCAACACGACAAGGTTGGGCGCCATAGTTAAAAGCATCTCCGGCGAGACGTCCAGCATATCTGTCAGGCGCGGGATTTTTTTTTGGAACACATCGGGCGGGTAGTCGCAAAAGCGAGTGACTCCGACTAAGCTGCCGCCCGCTCCGAGAGAAAACAAAACCTCCGTGGCGGCGGGCGACATCGACAGAATACGAAAACATAAATTGGCGTCATCCGCCACAGCCGAACAAGCTGACGGCGCGCAAAGCAATAGAAGACAAAGAAGGCGCAAAAACCGCATTGCGTTTAAATTATATCGCTTGACTACTTGACGTCGGCTGAAACCAACATCTCGACTTTATACTCGTCCTTCAAGGTGGTTAGGCGCACCTGATACTCTATGCCCCTTTTCTCGTTTACGAGGTATTGGATTATCTGACCCTTCACGGTATCGAACGGCACAACGGACTCGGGCCTCTTCTCGACGAGCTTGATAATGTGCCAGCCAAACTGCGACCGCGTGGGTTCCGATACGTCGCCCGGATTTTCGAGCGCAAAGGCCGCGTTTTCAAATTCAGGCACCATCATACCCTTGCTGAAAAAACCAAGGTCTCCGCCGTTTTGGACGGCTGACGGGTCTATTGAATTCGCTTTAGCCAGGTCCTCAAATGCCGTCCCCTTCTTGAGCTCGCTTTGGACAAGCGCTATCTTGTCGGCGCTTGTCGCGTCGTCGGCCAACAAAATGTGAAGCGCGTGTATTTCCTCCGGCTGAGTAAACTGCTCAGGGCTGCCTTCGTAGAAGCGTTTAGCCTCATCTTCGTTGGACGTCTCGTTTTTTATCGCGTCCTCTATGGCAAAACGCGACAGGGTCTGGCGCGTGAAGTCCGCTAAGACTTCCTTGAACTCAGGCGTTTCGTCGAGTTTTTTCCTCGCGCCTTCAAGCGCAAAGAGGTGCGAGTTGACTATCTCTTCCAAAATAGCGATTCGCCCCTGCTCGTTGTCGTAGTTCGCGCCCTGCGGCCCAAGCATCAAGATCAGCTTGTCGACGTCTTTTTCTTTGATTGCTTCCCCGTTCACGATAGCCAAAATTTTTTCGGGGTCTTTGGCCGTATCCCCTGAGACCGCGACGTCAGCGGCGCCGGAAGCCGCAGCGCCAAAAACACCCGCAAACGCGAAAATGAGAACCGCAGCCGTCACACTTTTAAAAAAAGTCCTGTTCATAAATAAAATTCCTCCCGATTAATATCCAAAATGTCAGCTATAGCTCTTACGCTCCTCTTCAGCGCGCGCTATATCCCTGAAAAGAGATGCATATGCTTCACGCACTTGAATTATACGGCTTTAAAAAGAGAGATTCAAGCGTTTTGACGTTATTGACGCTATAATGTCTTCTGAAAACCACATTAATAAGGAGGTTCTTCTATTATGGCCAAGGCTTTTATGGACGACTCTTTTCTCTTGGATACCGCTCCGGCCGAGCGGCTCTATCACGACTACGCGCATGCGATGCCGATATTCGACTATCATTCGCATTTGCCCATTCAACAGATTTTGGACGACGTGAAATTTCAGAACATCACTCAGGTCTGGCTCTACGGAGACCACTACAAATGGCGGGCTATGAGAGCCTGCGGCGTCGCGGAGGAACTTGTCACCGGAAACGGGACGAACAACGAAGAAAACGACTACCGCCGCTTCGAGGCTTGGGCTGAAGTGGTGCCTCAGACTGCCGGCAATCCGCTTTATCACTGGTCCCACTTGGAGCTCAGGCGATATTTCGGCGTAAACGAGCTGTTGTCGCCCAAAACCTCCCGCGCTATTTATGACGCGGCTAAAGCGAAGCTGGCCTCGCCCGATTTTTCAGTCCGCTCCATCATAAAACGCAGCAACGTCAAAGTCGTCTGCACGACGGACGACCCGACTGACGACCTCGCTATGCACAAAACTTTAGCGCGAGAAAAATGGGGCGTGTCCGTTCACCCGGCATGGCGTCCGGATAAGGCTTTACTTTTGGCATCCGACGCGGCTGGCTTCAATGCCTGGACGGATAAGTTAGAAGGCGCGTCAAAAACCACAATTAAAACATGGGATGATTTTCTGTCCGCGCTTTGGTCGCGTCATCAGTTTTTTAATGACAGCGGGTGCCGCCTCTCGGACTATGGCATCGAGCGCCCATACGCCGCCGATTACGCCGCTTCCGAGATAGAAAGCGCTTTTAAAAAGCTGAGAATCTCGAAAAGCGCGCTTATAGATGAAGAGCTTGAAAAATATCGCTCCGCGCTGCTCTTCGAGTTTTTAAAGATGGACGCTCGGCAGGACTGGACGCAGCAGCTTCATTTCGGAGCCAAGCGCAACAACAACGGCGTGATATTCAAAACCCTCGGCCTCGACGTAGGCAACGACTCTACCGGCGAATTTCCGATAGGCGACGCGCTTGTCGCCCTTTTAGACAGGCTCAACAGCGAGGGGAAATTAGCGCGGACTATTCTTTACACGCTGAACCCGAAGGATTACGAGATGGCCGTATCCATAGCCGGGTCTTTTATGTACGACTCCGCGCCGGGCAAGATTCAGGTCGGGACGGCCTGGTGGCACAACGACCATAAATATGGCATGGAGCGTCAGATGACGGTCTTGGCAAGCATAGGCGTTCTATCGCGTTTTGTCGGTATGCTGACGGACTCCCGCAGCTTCCTGTCGTATCCTCGGCACGAGTATTTCCGCCGCCTTCTCTGCAACATGCTGGGCGGGCAGATAGAGCGCGGAGAGCTGCCCGAGGACTACGACCTGATCGGCGGTATCGTAAAGGACATTTCGTACAACAACGCGGTGAGCTATTTCAAGATGGAGCTGCCGTAAATTTCAAGGACCGGACAACAAACCGAAAAAATCGCGCCTCCGAATTTAAAGAGTCGAAAGAGGCGCGATTTTTATTTAGGCGCGATTATTCCGGTTAAGACATATTCAGCGTTATTTCAAGTCCGCAGCGCCTATAACGTCCATGTCGTTAAACTCTTGATTCTCGCCGCCCATCGCCCAGATAAAGCTGTAGTTTGACGTGCCGCAGCCGGAGTGTACGCTCCAGCTTGGCGATATGACAGCCTCGCCGTTTCGCATGACTATATGCCGCGTCTCGTCCGCCGTCCCCATGAGGTGAAACACGAGTCCGTCCCGCGGCAGGTCGAAATATGTATAAACCTCCATGCGGCGCTCGTGCGTATGGACGGGCATGGTGTTCCAGACGTTTCCGGCGTCGAGCATGGTGAGCCCCATAGAAAGCTGGCATGTCGGCAAAACGTCCGGGTGGATAAACTGGTTTATCACGCGCTTGTTTGACAGCTCGGCGCTGCCCAATGGTTTTTTGGCCGCGTCCGCTATAGAGATAAAGCGCGTCTCGTATGAACAGTGAGCCGGAGCGGACACGCCGTAGAACTTTGCCGGCTTTCCGGCGTCGTCCGACGCAAAGAAAATCTCGCGCGCGCCCTTGGTGATATAGATGCAGTCCTTGTTGCCCATCTTGTACTCTTTACCGTCGACCTTCACGCGCCCCGCTTCTCCTATATTGAAAAAACCGACCTCGCGCCGCTCCAAGAAAAATTTCGTGCCGAAGTTAGCCCAAACATCTATGCCTTTATCGATGCTGAGTTTTTCCGATACCGGCATAACGCCGAGCGTCACCATGCGGTCTACGTGACTGTAAACCGCCGTGACCTCGTCCGCGTTGTAAAGCCCCTGAATCAAAAACTCGCTTCTCAGCTCTTCGGTGTTATAGCGCATTACGTCCTTTGGGTTTCCGCTGTATCTGACCTCCATAATATATCCCCCTTAAACGAAATCTTCGCGCATGGGCGTGAATATATCGAGCAGCGTACCCGTCTCTACGCATTCGCAGCCATGCTCCACGCCGTCCGTCTTGAGCATAGTGTCGCCCTTTTTGACGACCTTGGTCTCGCCGTCTATCGTAAACTTAAACACTCCGTCCACAACATAGGTTATCTGTGTGTGCGGGTGGCTGTGAAGTTTGCCGCGTGACCCCGTCTCAAAATGGTTCTCCACGCACATTAAATCTTTGGAGTAAGCCAGTACTTTGCGCTTTACTTTCTCTCCGCCCGCCTCTGAGTCTATGTCGTCCCAAAACACCCATCGTTGATCTTTTGCTGATTTTTTCATAGAAAACCACATCTCCTTATATTATTCTCCAACCGCGCCTTCAGGTCCTCCGGCAGGCAGCGCCTGAATCGCATAGTTTGGCTGGTTTGGGGGTGGGCAAACGTGAGACGCCATGAGTGCAAAAACACGCGCTCAAAACCCTCTTGCCGTTTGGCTCCGTAGAGCGTGTCCCCAAACAGCGGGTGCCCGAACGCCGACATATGCACACGGATTTGGTGCGTTCTCCCCGTTAGAAGGTTGCAGACGACGAGCGCAGCGCCGGCGCGCTCCCAAAGTATATGATACTCCGTGGCCGACGAGCGCCCGCCTTCTGTCACGGCCATTTTTAGGCGGTTTTGAGGGTGCCGGCCTATGGGCCCCTCCAAAATTCCGGCTCTCTGCCTGAAGCCTTCGCGCGCCTCGGCCAGTGCTATGTATTCTTTTTTGATATGTCTGTCATGAAAATCATTTTGAAGCGAGGCAAGCGTGCGCTCGTCTCTCGCTACTAACATCAGGCCGGAAGTCGTTGCGTCAAGGCGGTGAACTATGCCGGGACGCCTCACGTTGTTTATGAGCCCTATGTCGGGGTAGCGAAATAAAAGCCCATGGACCAGCGTACCTCTCCAGTGCCCCGGCGCCGGGTGCACCACAAGCCCGGCGGGTTTGTCGACGACCAAGAGAAACTCGTCCTCGTAAACCACGTCAAAGCTCACGTCCTCCGGCTCTATATCAAGAGCGTCGGGCGGCGGAACGGACACGATAAAACGCTCGCCGGGCGTAACCTTGCGCGAGGGCTTTAACCTTGAGGTTATATTCGAGCTGCGCGCGACGCGGTCTTCTTCTATCAGCCGGCGGGCGAAAGAACGCGTAACGCCAAGCGAGCGGGACACCAAGACGTCAAGCCTCGTCGTCTCGCCCGCCGTTATATGCTCAGTTGTCTCTACGCTTTCAGCACGCTCGCGCAGCGCGGACAAAGGTTGTCCTCTCCGGGCGTCTCGGAATACTTCCAGCAGCGCGGGCATTTTGTGCCGCTCGCTACGCCGACGGCTATCTCGTAGCCCGTCTCCTCGTCTTTTACGACCTTCGCGAGGGTCAAATTGTCCACCCACTCGAACTTCGAGACTATTGCGATGTCGGCCATCTCGTCGAGCGTGAACGCGCCGATAAGATCGTCAAAGTCGCTTGCCTTCTTGACCTGCACCCGCGCCTCAAGCGACGTGCCTATCTCCTTGGCGCCCCTCATACCCTCTAGCAATCGCGACACCGCGCCCCTAAGCGTCAAGAGCTTTTCCCAGCGGGCGTCGAGAGCTTCGTCGATAAAGGCCTTATCCGGCCTCGGGAAGTCGCTCAAAAACACGCTTTCCGGCAAAGACTTGTCTATCTTGCGCATCTCCTGCCAGATTTCCTCAGCCGTGAAGCTCAAAATTGTGGCGAGCATTCGCGTGACGGCGGACAAAATCTCCCACATGGCTGTCTGAGCGCCGCGCCGCGCGAGGGAGTCGGCGGCCTCGACGTAGAGCCTGTCCTTGCTCACGTCAAGATAAAACGCGCTAAGCTCGTTTACGCAAAACGAGTGAATGACCGATGTGGGGAGGTGATACTCATACTCCTCAAAGCCGTTGAAAGACCTGTCTATGACGCTCTGCAAGCGGCTCAACACCCATTTGTCCATAGGAAGCAGCTTCTCACGCGGCACGGAATGAATATGCGGGTCGAAGTCGCTGAGGTTGCCGAGCAGGAAGCGCGCCGTGTTGCGTACCCTGCGGTACATCTCGGAGAGAGAGCGCATTATGGTTTTTGATATACGCACGTCGTTTCGGTAGTCCGTGGAGGCCACCCAGAGTCTAAGAATGTCAGCGCCGTACTCGTCCACGACTTCCTGCGGAAAGACGGAGTTGCCGAGCGACTTCGACATCTTGCGCCCCTCTCCGTCCAAGATAAAGCCGTGAGTCAGCACCTGGCGATACGGCGCCCTATCGCTCACCGCCACGCCGGCCAGAAGAGACGACTGGAACCACCCTCTGTGCTGGTCGCTCCCCTCGAGATACATCTCGGTGGGCCACTCGTGCCCCTCACGGTTCGGCAAAACGGCGTAGCTCGAAACGCCGGAGTCGAACCACACGTCCAATATGTTGTTGTCCTTCACTACGTTTCGAGAGCCGCAAGCGCCGCAGACGGCCAAGTCCCCAAAGAGCGAATCGGGCGTCATATCATTGCGCCACCATATAGAGCAGCCCTCGGGCGACGCCTTGACCTTTTCAGCGAAGCGGCGGATGCGGTCCGGCGTCAGCGTGTACTCGCCGCAATCGGGACATCTCAAGGCCGGTATCGGCACGCCCCAGATGCGCTGCCGGCTTATGCACCAGTCGGAGCGGTCCCGCACCATGTTGTATATGCGGTCGTGACCCCAGTCGGGTATCCAGCGCACCTCGTTGTCTATGACCTCGAGGGCCCTGTCGCGGAAGCGCGACACCGATATAAACCACTGAGCCGTGGCGCGGAAGATAACGGGCTTTTTGCAGCGCCAGCAGTGCGGGTAGCTGTGCGTTATCGTGCCGCTCCCCAGCAACCTTCCCCGAGCCGCTATAAGTTCGAGCGCCTTTTTGCCGCCCTCATGAATGTCCATACCGCCGATGAGCGGCGTGTCTTTAGTGTAACGCCCGGCGTCGTCCACCGGGTTGTATATATCGATGCCATATTTGACGCCGCTCTCGAAGTCCTCCACGCCATGCCCCGGCGCGGTGTGGACGCAGCCGGTGCCGGAGTCTAAGACAATATAGTCGGCCAAGATCAGCTTGATGTCTCTGTCGTCGTAAAACGGGTGTACGGCCATCAGGTTTTCGAGCTCCGCGCCCTTCACTGACAGCAAAGCCTCACCGAAATTCAACCCCGCGGCTTTCTCGACCTCGCCCCTGAGCGCCGCCGCTATAAGACAAACCTTGCCCCCGACGTCATAAAAAGCATATTCGTATTGAGGATGCAGAGCTATGGCCATGCTTGACGGCAACGTCCATGGCGTGGTCGTCCAGATGACGGCGTAGACGTCCTTTCCGGCTAATACACCGTATTTTTCAGCTATTTTCGGCATGGGGTACGCGACGTAGACGGACGGGGAGGACTCGTCCCAATACTCTATCTCCCCCGCCGCCAAAGCGGTCTGACAGTCTATGCACCAGTAAACCGGCTTGCGCCCCCGGTAGACCAAATCCTTCTCCACCATTTCAGCAAACGCGCCAAGCTCAGCCGCCTCATACTCGGGTTCGAGCGTCACGTAGGGCTTGTCCCACTCGCCGAACACGCCGAGCCTCTTGAACTCCCCCGTCTGCACGTCAATAAACTTTCGAGCGAACGCCGTACATTTTTGGCGGAGCACGACAGGGTCGACGGGCTTCACGCCTTCGTTCTCCATGCCGCCCCATGCCATTTTTTCGTCCTTCAGGACACGAAGCTCAATGGGTAGGCCGTGAGTGTCGTAGCCGGGAATAAACGGAGCGTATTTGCCGCTCATCGAGCGATACTTAGGTATGAAATCTTTCAAAACCTTGTTGAACGCGGTACCGATATGGATGTTGGCGTTGGCGTAAGGAGGTCCGTCGTGAAGAATGAATTTCTGTTCTCCTTCGCGCCGCGCCACCATCTTATGATAAGTGTCAAAGTCGTCCCAAAATTTCAGAAAATCCGGCTCGCGCTTGGCCAAGTTGGCCCTCATTGGAAAATCCGTCACCGGAAGATTCAATGTGTCTTTATAGTCTTTCTCTTTATTGCTCTCCGTCACGCAAACCCGCTCCCCCTGATTTTAATCGCTGCTGCGACATTTTATGCTTTCATAATTTTATTATAATATGCATTTGGTGTAAAATTATTGTTTCAGTTAAATTTATCGAGTTTCAATCAAAAAACAGGGGGGAATTTTCAATGCCGCAAATATTAAAATTTAATCGCCGTTTCGCCGCTTCGTTCGCCGCCGTTGTGCTTTTCGTCTGCTCACCCGCTCGAGCCTCCGGCGCTTCAAATTTTGACGTTTCAAATTTCAGGGGCCCCAAGATGACCGACCTCTACTACGTCGTTATGCGGGACGCTGACGCGCAGACTATGGCCATCACGTCCGGCAAACTCGACGTATTAGGCGACATATTCAGGGCCGTGGACGTGGAACGCCTCGAAAAATCCGGGCTTGTAGACCTCTCCATGGCAGCTAATTTTCACGGCTTTTTCGTGACTTTCAACACCCGCAAATTCCCCTTCGATCACAAAGTATTACGTCAGGCCGCGTCGCAGGTGATGGACAGGATAAACTGGACGCGCGACCTGTTCTCGGGCTACGCCGAGCCAGCGTCTGGCTTCATTCCCGAAATTTCCCCTTATTTCGACGGTGACGCCAAAGCCCTGTCATATGACGCGGAGGCGGCTCGAAAACGTCTGCGCGACGCCGGCTGGACTTGGAACGCCGACGGAAGGCTGACGGCGCCGGACGGACAAGAGACGCCCCATATCAAAATTCTCTGCCCGCCCTCGTCCGTGGCGGCCACGTCGACCGAAATAGCGATTTTGGCCGCCGAAGGCCTCTCTAAGCTCGGTATGTCAGCTGAGGCGCAGCCGATGGATTTTCAGACTATGCTCGCCCGCGTTGACGAGCGCGACTTCGACGCCTGCACAAACGCATGGAGCATGTCGCGCGACCCCGACCTTCTCTACGCCTTCTATCACTCTTCATGGAAAGATATAAAAGGCGCTTATAACCTGAGCGGCGTAGCGGACGACGAGCTTGACGCGGCGCTTTTGTCGTTACGCAACGCCCCTGACGAGGCGTCTGCCCGTGAGGCGGCTATCCTCTCGCAGCGCCTCCTGTCCGAGCTTGTCCCAGTCGTGCCGATATACAGCCGCTACTCCGTGGCCGCCATTCGCAAAGACTGGGACGGCGTATACGCAAACGACCGCGTCACCTCAGACAACCTCTACACGCTCCTCTCCATGACGCCAAAGGGCGCGAAAGCGGGGGAAACTCGCCCGATATACTGGAACATCCCGGAGGAGATTCGCACCCTAAACCCGCTTGTGTCCGGGACGGCCTACGACTGGACGGTGCTTGGGTCAATTTACGATTCCCTCATTTCGGTAAACCCGGAAAATTTCGAGGACATGCCGTGGTTAGCCGAGAGCTGGAGTATAGAGACTGGTGAGAATGGCTCCATACTGACTTTCACGCTTCGTGACGGCCTCAAATGGCAGGACGGCTTTCCTCTGACGGCGGACGACGTGGCGTTCTCTCTCGAGTTTCTCAAAAAGAACGAGGTTCCGCGTTATTTTGACAGCGTGTCGGACGTAGAGCGCGTCGAGACGGACGCCGACGCGCGCACGGTGAAGGTCTATATGTCAAACACCAGCTATTGGCACCTCCACAACATCGGCGGAATGATAATCCTGCCCAAGCATATTTTGGAAAACGTGCCCGACTGGAGAGCGTGGCAGCCGACAAACACGAGACACAAGGCGGCGGACGGTTCGGATATGACCGAGCTTGTTGGCACGGGGCCTTTTATATTCAAAGAGTCGCGCGTGGGCGAGTACGTGCATATGACGAGAAACCCGTTTTATATGCTCAGCGGCGGAGAAGATAAAAAATGATATTCCGGCGCATAGGCGGCGCGGCGTTGGTGTTGCTCATTGTGGTCGCGCTCAATTTTTTTCTGTTTCGCGTGATGCCGGGGGACCCTCTGAGCGGTATGATGGACCCCAAACTCTCGGCTGAGGCCAAAGATAAAATACGCGCCATGTGGGGCCTCGACAAACCCCTTGGCGAGCAATTTTTTATTTACGTGGGGCAAATGGCGACGTTCAACTTCGGCATGTCCATGACGACGCAGCGCCCGGTCTGGGACGAGCTTAGAAGCCGCGTGCCAAACACAGTGGCGCTCCTGCTCCCCGCGCTTCTTCTGTCCGCCGCTCTCGGCATATACCTCGGCGTGAAGGCCGCCGTCGCGCGCGGTTCCCTGACTGAAAAGCTCGTCATATGGAGCGGGGCCGTGTCGTTTTCCGTGCCCTCGTTTTTTGTGCAGATAGTTTTGCTGATGTGCTTCGCTTATACGCTGCCGCTGTTTCCCCTGCGCGGGTCTTCGTCCATCCCGCCGCCTGTCGGCGCGACGGCTGTTTTTGATTATCTATGGCATCTGTCGCTGCCCCTCATATCTTTGGTGGCGCTGAGCTTCGGCGGCTGGGCGCTTTATATCCGCAATATGATGGTAAAGACATTGGGCGAGGACTATATACTGATGGCCGTGGCGCGCGGCCTGCCAAAGGGACGCGTCGTATGGAACCACGCGTTTCGGTCGATATTGCCGCCCGTTTTGACGATGCTCCTGCTGTCCCTGCCCGGCGTGGTGAGCGGCGCGGTGCTGACCGAGACGGTTTTTTCGCTGAACGGCGCGGGGAGCTTGCTGCTCGAGGCCGTGAATTCTCATAATTATCCCGTGGCACAGGCGGCGTTTTATATAATGGCGCTTTTGACAGTGCTTTGCAATCTCTTGGCGGACTTGCTCTGCGCGCTTGCCGATCCGCGCGTGAGGCTTGGGGGGGAACAGGCATGAAGCGTTTTATAAGCCCCGTGGCGCTATTGATTTTGATTTTCCTGAGCTTTATAGAGCTGTCCGCGATCGGCCTTCCCGAGTCCGACACCGCGTCCGCGCCGCCTTGGTCTAAGCCTGAATGGCTTGACAGCTCAGAGGCTCCGACTGTATTGTTGCGCGTCAGTGATTCGTCCCCCGCGCAAGCTCTTTCGTGGAGTTGGAACGCCCCGTTGAACTTCGCCATAACTGGACACCTGAGGGGTGAACTTGTCTGGAAGACGCCCGAAAAAGACTTTACGCTGGCCAAGACGGCAAGTGAGACGGCTTTGGACATAAACGGCAACGATATGTCTTTCAAGCGGGCTTTGGGAGAGCGGCCCTTCGCGTCGCTGCCGGGCGTCCTTTTTCCGACGACGGGTGAATATGAACTTTCTCTGACCGGAAGCGGGGACGTGACGTTTCGCGTGGACGGAGGGAGATGGGGTTGGCTTGGTGCCGACCAGAGGGGGCGCGACGTGGCGAGCCTCTTTGTCAGAGGCGTGAGCGTCTCGCTCATAGTAGGCCTGTCCGCCACGCTCATAGCGACGCTTCTCGGCACGTCGCTCGGGCTTCTTTCGGGCTACGCCGGGGGCGTTCTTGACTCTCTCATCATGAGGGCCGTTGACGTTCTTTTGTCTATCCCGACGCTGCCTATTCTGATGGTGATGGCGGGGATTTTGGGCAAGAGTTTAGTCACGCTCGTCCTGATACTGTCGCTTTTTTCATGGATGGGAACCGCGAGAATGGTGCGGGCCGTCGCCATGTCTTTGAGGGACGCGCCCTGGGTGGAGAACCTGCGCGCACTTGGCGCGAAGAGAAGCTATATTATTTTCAGGCACCTCTTACCGGAGGCCACGCCGCTGCTTTTGGCCAACATCGCCCTTGGCGTGCCTGGGGTCATATTGGCGGAGGCGGGGTTGTCGTTTTTGGGGCTTTCAGACCCGCGCCTTCCGTCCTGGGGGCGTATGCTCCACGAGGCTCACACTTACGGCGCGTTCACCAAGGGCGCGTGGTGGATGATCTTGCCGCCCGGCTTCGGGATAGCCGCCGTCTGCCTTATCTTTATGGATATAGGCCGCAGGTTGGAGGAGATGTCCGACCCGAGGCTGAAAAGTAGTTAATTTGGAGGTGGTTAATCTAAGTTGAGGTGTTTTACTTTTTGCTGTAAAATAGCGGCATGACTAAGTGAAGCGGGAGGATGTCGTACAGTGGCGAAAGAGTTAGACAAAAAACAAGAACGCGATACGGCGCAGATCTTTGACTTGATCTTGAAGCAGTTGATACGATTATCAAGCGTGGCGGTCATTCAATTCATCAACGGTCTGTTTGATACAAATCACCCGTTAGACAGCACTGTTGATTATCCCAACACTGAAACCGTATCGAAAAAGTTACGGCGCCTCCAATCAGACACCATCATTATCATAGGCGGAACATACGCTTATCATATCGAAGCCGAAATAGGGTACGACGAGAGCATTGTCGTTCGAGTCTTTGAATATGGCTTTATAGAAGGGCTTCGCACGAAGACAATATCGGAGGACGGGAGTAAAATATCGATAAAATTCCCAAGCGCAAGGATTATCTATTGGGAGACTACGAAAAAAACGCCGGATGAAGTAACGCTTTCTTTAGAGTTTTCTGAAGGCGAACATTATGACTACAAAGTGAAGTCGTTCAAATTTCTTGAGCATGACATAAAAGAGCTTGAGGAGCGTAAACTCGCTATTCTATTGCCGTTCTATGTGTTAAAATTACGAAAGCAAACAGTGTCGGCCCAAACATCCAAGCGCCGCGCGGAATTGGCCATAGAGATGAAAGCAATTGTGGATGAACTTGTGATGATGGCGGATCGTGCCGAGGCGTCCGGCTTAGTTAATGAAGCTGACAAGCGTATAGTGCTGGAGCATATGGAGCGGTTGTACAGAGAACTGTTTGCTCAATACGCGGAGTTCAAGGAGGGTGACGTGATGTTGCAGGATAGGATTTTGACCTATTCGGAAGAAGCGGAACTAAAAGGTAAAGCCGAAGGCAGAGCTGAAGGTAAAGTCGAAAAGGCTTTTGATATGGCGCGAAAGTTGCTGGCGCGCGGCATGACGTTGTTGGAAGTCGCCGAGATTGCTGAATTGCCGATAGATAAGCTCAAAACATTAGTTCCTCGATAGTAAACAAGACGGCTCAACAGCCTAATGCATTGCAAAACAGCAAAAAGGGAAGCCGCAAACTCGCGGATGCGGGAGGCTTCCCTTTTGTACATTCTTCTTAAGCCTGAAATTTTTTATGAAACGACCGTGGCGCGCTGCTGCGAATTCTTGACAAATCATTAGGCATTTGAGTATATATCATGTCGAGTAGAGATGACGTTACTCGTTAAACTCGAAATTCCGCACTCGTAACGTCCTGCAATTCTCCGACACTGTTCGCACGACCTGTTGAGATAAGCCATTTGGTGACTCCACGTTCACTTCGAGCGATATTTCGACGCGCGCGCCGTCCGATGTCGTGAGGTGGCTGATGACTTCCTCAACGAGTTTTTGCACTTCTTTGCCTATGCGTGTGTTGTTAAGCTGGACGGACATAGAGAAGTGTTTGTTCTTCGGCGTCCGCGGCGCCGGAGGGTCTTCGTGTACATTATGTGCGTCAGTGTCGGTCGGTTGAGCAGGGTTAGATATATCTGTCTGTATGGCCGATGACTGCCGTCGTTGAGTCTCCTCGTCTAATTGTTGTTGCGCTACCGCTACCTTGACTAAATAACCTGAACACTCAATAATGCCAACATCTTGGTTGAACTTTAAGCCAATATATCGCTCGCCGTCAAAACCAGAAGCGAAAGCGAAATACTCCGCTGAATTCAGCCCGTTGCGGATAGCGTTTTCCAACACTTCTGTATTGGCTATCCTTGGGAGATAACAATAAGTGCATAGGTACTCCAAGAGCTTCTTGATTTCAATGTGGTCGCTGTCTTTCCAAAGCAGATTATCGAGTTCCATCTTGAGCAGAGCCGGAGCCCACTGTGTGATGACGGCTTCGTTTTGAATCATCTTCTTGGCGGCTTTCACTACGATTGATTCGGCGCCGCCGCTGATACGGATAGGGTCCCAGATAACGCTTTTCATATCGACGTCGCGATCTATGTAAGGCACGAGAAGCCAGCAGTATGCTTCTTTAATCCGTGATTCCACCGTTTCGTCGCTTCTCTTGAGGTTGTTGTCGGTTTCGCGATTTTGCGCCGCGTCGAGGTTCAAATCCTGACTGTCGCTCTTGATGGACTTCCACGCGATATACCGCCTGACCTCCTGCTTCAAAGACGACATAGAGTCTTGGTCGGGCGCGATAAACGCCAGCATATTGCGATAAATACGCGGCGTGTTTCCGCGATTGTTTAAAATATCGTTTACAGCGGTGAGAGCGGTGTTGCCTGAGTTGGAGGCTTTATATTCCTCTGACGGACGAAGTATGACAAGCCTCGTAGTCTGTTCATCAGGAACATCAAGCGATGAGCCAGGGCAGATATGAAGCCCGGCAAACGGCTGTTCTTTGCGAAGCCCGCGAAGCCTTGTTTCAATTTCATATTCTATATTTGGAGCCGATACCTGCGTTGCGCGGTCTTCTACTGTTTTACGCAACGTGGGGCGAGAGTCGTACCAAAAACGGTCACCCGATGGATTAGTATATAAGTAAGCAAGCGTAGTCGACAGCGTGTTCAGCGCGTCGTTAAAATCCGCTATGCTCTCCCCGGGTTGCACGACTCCAAGCCGAACACGTGAAGACTCTATGCCGCGCACATTTTGGCCTCGGACAGTAGGCGCGCTGCCGAGCATAACCGTTCTCGCCACGCGCCGAGACGCGAGTTTTTTCCCGTAGCGTTGGTTACTTTGGTCGTTCTTATAAGGAACGGAGTTTTTGCCGTCCACTTCATGGTCAACAATAGGATTCCAACCATCGCTTAGGTGGCGCGTCAGTTCGTCTCGCACATTCGGCACGTCAAGCGGTATGGAGCCGGGCATAATCATCAATCCGGCGTCGTTGCCCATCCAGAGCTCGTGAATAACCGAAGCCATGAGACGCAAAACGCCGCGCGTCCGCTGAAAACGCTCTAAAGTGGCCCAATCCTCATACAGCCTGTCGAACACCTCGGGGTGAATCGGGTAGCATGAAACCATACGGTCGTTATATTCAAGCTCCTTGGCTTCGAGAGGAAAGTCACTCGTATTCTCCATGTACATTTGACTGAACTTGGCGCAGACGCCTATACGCATATCAGGGTTTTTGCAGTCGAGGAACAGTCTGCGGCGCACAACCTCAAAACCCTCGTCCGCGGCGACGGGCTTCCAGATAGACTCCATACGGCCAAAGGTGTGCTCTATAGTCTCAAGCGCGACCTTTCCGGCCTCTCCGCCTATCTCTATCTCCGACTCCGGGATAGACGCGACCACAAGACTGTTCTTGCTTGCCCTCGCCGCCTCTGTAATTTCTTGTATAAACGCAATAAAATTGTCGAACGTACCAGCCGGCAGCCCGCTTGCGCCGTAAATCTTTTTTGCGTAGGCGACAAGCTCGTCCATCAGTACGAGGCAAGGAGCGGCGGCGTCAAACAGGTTTTTCAATACTTCCGAACCCGGCGAAACGCCTTTTTTGTCCGCTTCCTTGACATAATCATATAGTTTAGGTTTACCCGCGGACTCAGCAAGTTGCGCCGCCATCTCGCCCCAAAGCGTATTGATTGTGATGCCCGGCATATTGTTGGGGCGTTTAGCCTTTGTAGGGTCAAGCGCTGTGCCGACCAATACGGCGACATTTGCTTTCGGTAAGGCCGAAACTTCCGCTCTCGCTAAGATTAGCTTTATATTGGGGATTTTCTGAATGGCGACTTGGCCGCGCATCATATGATAAAGCGCCAGCATACTGTGAGTTTTGCCGCCGCCGAACGCGGTTTTGAGCTGTATAACAGGCTCTCCGTTGTAGCCGCTGACGCGCCGCAACGCCTGTTCAAGCAAGCCCGACATACCTTCGGTCACATATGTACGGGCGAAGAACTCCACCGGGTCACGGTATTCATACGCGCCCTCACCACGGGCAACCTGCGCGAGGTCGGCGGCAAATTCGGCGTTTTTATAACGCCCCTGCGCTACGTCAGGGTGCGGCTCAATGACGTCGCGCCAAGCTGGCAGCCCGCTTATAGGCGTAGCCGTGAGGATACCGGCGTTTTTCGGTTTTTGGGCGACAGGCGCGGAGGGCGATTGTGTTACAGCGGTTGAACCGTCCGCGGAGCCGTAACGCAATTTACGTAACATCCCGCGAATTTCCTCAGCTTCAATGGGGTTTATCTGCTCGCAAAGACGCGACATCGTATCAAGAGCGCGATAAGTGTCATCATCGGAAAAATCCTCGCCGCCGAGATGGGCGTTTCTATTGCGAAAGCTGACAAGTTCTTTCGCCCAAGTGCGGTGATCAATGGACAGTTTCTTGCGGAATATATCATTCCAGTGCAGGTCAAACAGAATGAGACAGCGCGCTATATCAAGCGCAGACGCAAGCGTCTTCCAATCACCGGACTCCGGCAGGTCGCGCTTTTGCTCAGTGTAGAGGACATTCATAACGCCAAGGTTCCACCAGTCGCTTTTTAATTCATTATTAAGTTCGCGGGCGATATATGGCGCGAGCGCGCCGAGCAGAATCCTGAATCCCTGCGAAACTTGCACGTGATTGTTTTTCATTATTTATTTTGCCCTCCTAAACCCTTGAAGATATATACTGAGTATTAACAACGCAGGTAAGTAATACTTCCCAAATATGCGCTATGTCATGAGCTTTCTGATGCCATCACGAAAAGCCTGAAAACTTGGCGATAGGTTTGATTCGACATCAATAAACGGGCAAATTTCTTTTGCCCAAATTACCTTTTGCTCTGCCGTCAATTCTGTTTGCCCCTCAACGAGAATCTCAAAATGCATGTTTTTACCTCGCGTCCAGATAATCGCTGTACCAAAGGGCGCCGAGCGGCTGGCCTTCATCGACCATGTTTTGCACAAATTGAATGTCGCTGGCTCTTTTTATAGTGGAAAAACCATCGTTACCTTTTTCGAGTATCCATACTTCATCAGGATCAAGGGCATCGACAAAATATGGCTGATGCGTTGTTACGAAAATTTGCGACCCATCCTTGCGCCCCGTCGCATGTTCGCGAAATTCCTGAGCCAAGGTCTCCGACAACTTATGATATAAGCCATTCTCAGGCTCTTCAATACATAAAAAAGGCGGCGGAGAAGGGTCTTCAAGTAACAGTAAATAGGCAAACACTTTCAGCGTCCCGTCCGACATTTGCTGGGAATAAAACGGATCTTGAAAACCTTTGTCGTTAAATCGAAGCAGTAACCTTCCGTCGTTGGTTTTTTCTGTGTCTATTTTATTTACCCCGGGAACCTTATCAGCTATTCTGTGTAAAATGTTTTGAAATCGTTTAGGGTGTTCGCGCTCCATGAATTGCACAACATTGCCAAGATTATCTCCATGAATATTAAGATGCTTCTGCGGTCCGGCAAGTGGTAGGCTTCGCGCCGCGTCGGGCGTAAAATAGCTCAAATACCAACCCTCAATGAAGCGACGGAAAGCGGAAATTCTCGGGTGTTGTTTCAGAGAGCCCAATGTGGCGATCCCCAGTCTTCTATTGTCATCCAACTCGACAACTTCGGTTTTATTTGATTCCTCTTTAGTGGAGGATTTCATTAACCCAGACAGGTCAAAATCATTCCTATCCTCGTCGACTCCTTCCAATTCACCTTTCCAAACAACTCCCTTGCCGCTCTCCATAACAAGAAAGGAAAATGGCCGACCCCAACTCTGCCCTTTTCTACGTTGTCTGAGACGTTCCTTGAGAACATATGGTCGCCCCATATCATCAAGGTCAATCGACAATTCATAGGTAATAGGTCGAGCATTACCATCTTCTTTGTAGTACACCTCAAATTCGATAGGCTTGCTTTGACCTTGAGATCGTATCTTTCCGAATCCGCCGCGACCGGACGCGTAGCATGCTTCCTCGACCCCATTTTTCAAGCAATCCGCCAAAAAGCCGAATGCGTCAAACAATGTGCTTTTACCAACTCCATTTTTACCTATTACAGCGGTTAGCGGCGTCAATGGTTCAGATTTTTGATGATCCCAGAGCTTGCCAAGCGTGACATCCTTTAACGACTTGAAATTCCTTACTCGAAAACCCTTTATTTTTGCCATATCAAAATATCCTCCCCTAAAATTTAATATGTTTATTAAGCATGCACAATAGTGAAACCATATTTCTCTATGTTGGATATTTCAGGCATATCAAACTTAATGCTCGAAAAATTTAAAAAATTCTTGTTAAGACCGGTGGAAACACGGCCTATGATTTTATTATAGAGCCAACGTCGTTGCGCTTCTAATATCTCGCTTTGTTTCAAGTCCGTCGCAAACTCGCCCTTAAACACCAAAAAATTCTTTAATTCTTTATTTCCACACGATCGATAACCATTACTCGCTACCTCTGTCAACATTATCCTTTCAAGCTACAACAATTCCCCGTTTTATTGCTGTTGTATGATTTATTACAAATATTTCAGGCTTCCATATTTTCTTGATATACAACGGTAATGCCTGTTCAATGGTTCGTTTTACGGGTCTGCACCAGTCTGATTTATGGTCGCGCACAACCAAAACCAGCTTCAACGATATTTTGGTTGACTCTGTAAAACCGTCCGGTAACGTATCTTCGACAACTCCGATTTTGACCGCCGATAACAAGTTCAATGAATGAATAAACTTATCACATATTTGGTCAATTTCGGTTCTATACGGTTCAGGCGATTTTTCAGGGTTGGCGATTGTTGCTTTTGCTTCGATAAACAGCAAACTCGTATCCTTACGGCGGATAAACTCGACCGAGCGAATATCAGCACCGCAAGCCAAGCGGGCGGGCGATTCTTCGATAATGTAAGCGCTGTCTGGAATGAACTCCATGCCACTGTAATGCGGAAATTTATCCATGCCCATTAACCCAACCCCTTTTCAACTTCCCGCTCGTATAGTTCGACCTGCTCGGCTGTTAAGTTGTTCGGAACGAGTAAGTCAAACCGCTCGCTCTCATCGGTCTTGATTTGCTCTCCGTCTTTATACAGCGAATAAAACATCACGCTGTCGTCGGGCTTGTGTTTCACGTCAAAGTAACTCGCAAGTATCTCACTATGAGTAGCGAGAAATACTTGCACACCGCCACGCTGTAGTTCAAGGAGTATATCGACTAAGACAGGTATCAATTCGGGATTAAGTGAGTTTTCGAGTTCGTCCCAAAACAACACGCTACCGCTTTCGAGCAGTCCATTACGGAGCAGTTTCCACAACAAGCCGAGCTTACGATAGCCGGATGCTTCAAACGAAAACGGACGCTCTCCGATATAAAAAGTGTCGTTTTCGTAGCGTACTTCTCCGCCTATGACATCCTTGATTTTATCAAGCGTTTTGACAGCGTTAAGGGTAAGCTCTCTCGTAACCGGAAAAGTAGCAAACGCCAATATATCAACCTCTGTTTGATCAAAAGGCATTTCAAATCTTGTGTTTAACCCCAAAAAGCCTTTTGAATGTGTCAACATTTCGGCAACAGGTATGAATATTAGAGGATGCTTATCATAATCGTCCACACCGTACTTTGGAGTATGCCAGTAGAGATTATCTTTGAAAGAATCTGGGTCAAGACCCCTTTCCTTTACCCACAAATATTTTAGCAGTGTCGTTTTCCCCGTCGCGTTCCCACCGATGATGACATTCACGCCCCTACAAAAATCTGTCGCGAAGTCGCCCTTAAACACCAAAAAATCCTTTATTTCCACACGATTGATAGCCATTACTCGTTACCTCCGTCAAACATTGTCAGCTGTTCGCCATCGCCCTGATGAGAGAGCAACTCAGCCGCCTTGGACTGCACATCAGGCCACGCTATTACGAGCAATATGTCAACGTCTTAGCGCGTCCGGATCAATACCGGCATCTTTCAAAATCCGCAACAACAGCCCGGCGCCAATGTCTTCATTGTCATGCATCGGGACAATGGCGGTCTGTCCTTCAGAGTCGCGAAATTTGGCGTGACTACCCTTTTGGCTTACGAAAATAAACCCGTTTTCCTCAAGAAGATGCGCAACCTTTTTACCATTAAGCCTTGGAAGTTTCGGACTCATGCGACCGATATGCGTTGAACGCCGATGAATGCCGACGTCGGTAACGCAGACTCGTCCATGTCGTCTAAATAGAGAGTGATCGCCTCTTTCATTCGCTCTATCAATTCATCAATAGTTTTACCTTGAGTGTGGCAACCGGAAAGCTCCGGGATGCTTCCAACGTAACAACCGTCCTCGTCACGCTCTATCAACATATAGTATTCTCTCACTGAATTCACACTCCTTAACATAATATGGCTTTGCCGCCCTTACATATCCAATATCAATTGCTCGCCATCGTCCTGACGAGAGAGCAACTCAGCCGCCTTGGACTGCACATCAGGCCACGCTATGACAAGCGAGTTATAAGCGTAGGCTTCCTGCGCCCAGCCCTTGCGCTCAGCGACCCCGAACAGCCGATACGCCAGAGCTTTGGCGTGTTCCGCGTTTGAACCGGACATATCCATGACTATCTGAGCCGTGGCGACTACGCCGCCCGTTTCCATAGCGCGGGTCAACTGCTGTGTGAGCAGCCATATAATATCTTCGTTGTTCGTATTTACGGGTATTTCCTCGCGGGTCAGAAGCCTGACCACGCCCTTTTGCGCGTAGAGGACGCCGCTTGCCTCAAGCTTTTCCACAGATGTATTTTTCGCGCGGGCGAGGACATCCGCTTCGCCGAACTTCATATCGTTGAAAGCGTATTGTGAATAGAGGTCGACACAGAAACGGCTGTCGCGGTCGAGCTCGCCGTCCTGTTCTGTGAAATACAAGTCGAGTTCTTGATTGATTATCTGCAAAGCGCTTCGGACGCCCATCGGCGTTCCGTCCGCTTCAAGCACTTGAGAGAACTTCGAGTACACGCCCATGCCGGGCCCGATTGCCGACTGCGCCAAGTCTACGGGGGCGATGTTCGAGGCTTGCAGTTTTGCTAACGCGGGCTTCAATTCGCGCTTAAGCGCGTTGATGAAGTCGCGGCGGGTACAAAACGGCGCGTCGGTGGGGCGTTTGCGACAGACGAGAACGATGGAGGAGGCAAGGGCGTTGGTGTCAGAAGCAATAGAGCGATTTGCCATTTCAGTTCGCATCGGCCAAGTTCCAGTTATAGAAAATCCTGCTTGAATAATTGCTGAAAGCATTGTTTCCCATCCAGTAGAAGCAGTATTATCATTTGTATCTGATTCTTTTTGTTTATACCCATAATAAACTGTCAGAGGAACATCCTTTCGTACATATATATTTATTTGTTTAAATGCCTCAACCATTCCATCCTCGAAGAAATCTCGTGCTTTTTTCACGCTACTACCAAAGCGGTACGGCGTTGCAATCAACTCCTCTGCTTTGGGGACAAGCATTGTTCGGAAAATGTCTAAATAAGATTCCTTCAAAGCCCGACGAAGCCATATATAGAAGAAATCAGACAAATCAGCATATCCAATATTATCGTAATACGGTGGGTCGGTCGAAATCATTAAATTTCGTAAGCCGTTGTCATTCTGTACATCGGCTTGATTTGCATATCCGTTTTTATTAGTGGGTAGAATAATAATACATTTAGTAATCCAATCCAAGGCATTATCAAAGCAACCTGAAGAATTGCTAAAAAAGTTCCCCTCAGCAAAATCCCACGTCATAGGAATTGCTTGCCGTCCAAAAGTGTTTCTTAATCCATCTCTTGAAATATCCCAACCACAAACTGACGAGCCTCTGTCTGCCATTTTATTGATAAGAAATGCCAAATATACACCCACAGCCTGTGTATATTCTTTTGAACCACCGTCACGCTCAACTTGCTCTTGCGCTTCGGTGGCAAGGTCGCTAAACGTGACAAGAGCTGTTAATTGGCGATTGGTAAAGAGTTTATCGTAAGTATCAAAGCCAAATATTGGCGGACTGAACCATCTGCGATTATCCGGCAACATTCCGGTCGGGTAATTGGCTGGTTTATCAACATTAGCAGCCTTTTCATGTACACTATTCGGTGACAAATATATTCGTCCATGTGTGCCCTCTGCTACAATCGCTAATAATTGTGAACTAATTTTATTCTCCATTCCTTGTTGTTTCACATAAGCGTCCGTTGTTGCTGTATCACATAGCACACAAGAGAAAATAGCACCACGTCCGGTTTTTGGAGGTTTGGGAGCGTCTTTACCTTGCCTTACTGTATAAGTTATCGTATTACCATCAATTACTGGTTTAATATATGCTTCTTTGCCCTTTTTCTTTGATAGTTCAAAACTGCTCGCCAGCGGCATTTCACACCCACAGGCTGGGTTCGGGCATTTCACAGTTCGCGCCCAAATCCAGGCGATAACGGTTGCTTCGCCGCCGCCTTGTTCTTGTGGAATTTTAACTTTTGGGTACAAATGTCCTATGCGTTTGAACGCCTCTTTTTTCATCCATTCGCCGTAATAGCGCACATCTTCGGCAAGCCCGGACGCGCCCGGCCATTCTTTGTTTTTTATATAATTCTGCCGAGCGTCGGGATTCACCGGCGGTTGTCCGGCAAACTTCGGAGGTATCTCAATCATTGCCTTGTTTATCATAACGGCGACAGGGTTCAGGTCAGACGCGTGAGCCTCCAAACCGAGCCGTTGCGCTTCAAGCGGAATAGAGCCGCCGCCTGCGAACGGGTCGAGCAACGCCGGTGGGTTGCCGTCAGTGGATTTCATAATCTCCGCTTTGGCTTCGGCGAGAATGAGTGCGTTGTTGGAGTTTTCCCACTTCACAAGTCTTGTCAGAATGCCAAACAGACGCGCTCTCTCGGCGTTTTGCGCTTCTTCCGTAGGAAATTGCTCCGGCAATGATGAGGGGTCGTTCACAAGCGAAGACCATATGACAGCGCGCGCCGCCGCCAATGGACGCCGCGCCCACCACAGATGTAGCGTGGACGGATGCCCGTGGCGAATGGATTTTTCGCGCGCCGACTCCGCGTTTATAGCTTCGAGCGGGAGGGCGACTTCTATGAGTTTCTTTTTATATGTCATGACAATTCCCCTCAAAAAATCAGTTGTGCTAACAATTATTATTGTACGCTTGAAGTCTGCGAAGCGCTCGCCCTAAACTGTCAGATTTTTGGGCCGCCCGTTCCGGAGACCAGGTCTCGTCCACCCACTTCCCCAGCACGGCGTTATATTCTAACCCTTGCGACAATTCTGAGCCTGATACCCTAACAACATTATCACGAACGTATTTTCTGGTACGTTTAAGCAGATTTAACAACTCCATTTTTGGGTCTTCTAAGGAGTCCGGGTTAGTCGGAAGTTTGGGTTGACCGCCAAGAAGAGCTCGCATAGCCTCATGATCTGCCATAAGCCACGCTTCTACTTCGTGAACGGCAACACGAAAAAACATTTTAGGAGGTATGGTACGCCCTCTCACCCACTCATTTATCAACGCTGAAGGGCAGGGTCGCTTGTTGGATGACCTATCCATGTCCACGATCAATAAAACCGCTTCGCGTTGCGCTAATTGGCAATACTTTGGAAAATTTTTTTGTAAATTGCTTTTACCGTTATTGATATGAGGCTGTTCAGTAACACTCAAACCCGTTGTATACGCTATTTTGCGCCCAACATGCTCACTCAGTGCATCCTCTACTGCCAAAACAAGACTTTTCATCTCAGTTATAGATACTCAGTTGTTTTGCGGTGTCAAGAGCGGTCTGAGACAATACCGCCTCAGATATGGAAAATCCATCTTTAAGAAGCACCGCTTCTCGTTCGTTGATTGTTCGTATTCTCGTCCCTTCCTGAGCGGACTCCAACAAAAGCACACCCTTCGGGTCGATGCCGGTATTGCTCAATAATGCCTCGCTATGGGTACTCGTCAATATCTGACGAGTACGCTTTCTTCGATTGCGGCTGATGTGTTGAAACAAAATCGGTATCTGTTGGACAATGGAATTATTCAAGGATAATTCAGGTTCTTCAAGTAACAAAAGAGAATCACCCTCATAAAGTACCCAAAGCAAAGCTATAAGACGTAACGTACCGTCTGAAAACTGATCTTCACGTTGCAATGCTCCATTTGGCCTGTGATGAGCATATTTTGCTTCGAGATGCGGACGCCCTGTATAGTCATCCTTAATAAAATGCAATTCATGAAAATGTGGAACTACTAAAGATAACGCGCTTCCTATTTTTTCCAAGCGAGAGTCACGCGTGGTCTTAGGCGTTCTTGCGACACGCTCAAGGAAACCCTGACCAAACGGGTCTCCCTCCAGAAACTGGCCGCCTATCTGGTCGTTAAATTTCAAAAGTTGCGGAACCAAATGAAGATACGTGGTTTCTTCAAAATATTTCACAAGGTCACGAAAATTACTATTTGCCTGTATTTGTTCCATAGCGGTCTGTGTAAGCCTCGCAGGGTCATTCTTATCATTTTCGTCCGGTCTATGTAAAATGCGTTTTCCTCGTGAGTAGACTTCTTCAGATGAAATTAAGACTCTATGCTCACCTTTGGGTTCACTCTTAAATGCTAATACATATCGCCAAGTTTGTGACTCTTCGCCGTTTTCTGCAAGGCTAACCTCAATTTTGACCTCTGTATCTTTCCTTGCGTGCAGACAGCGCACCATTTTAATGCCGCCCCTGTCGTGTATTGCCTTTTGGAGTCCGCCACCCTGGCTTTTGCTAACGTCTCTCAGGAAGCGAAAGACATCTAATAGGTTAGATTTGCCCGACGCATTAGCGCCTAATAAGTACGTACGTTCGTGTAACGGAACGTCAACATCAAGAAAGTTTTTCCAGTTTTTAAGTTTTATTTGAGTAATAATCATGTCAAGCGCCTCTTTTCTCCAAGGTAATAATCTCCGCGTTGGCGATTAGGTCAGTTAAATCATAATTTACGCTCGTAGCGGCGAAATCCGGGCGTTCGCGGAACGGTTTCTTCAGGTAAACCGTGCGTGTATTCGTTCCATCTACTTCCACGACAGCCAAGATATACTCATCCGGCTTATTGAATGCCGTGAGTATCTCGTTTTTGCTGACTGTTACGGTATTCGCGCCCCTTGCTCTGCCTTTGACTTCGATAAAGCGAAGCGTAGAGCCGTCAAAGCCGCGCAGTTCTGTTGGGACGGCGGATTCTATGTCATAGCCGCATTTTTCAGCGCTCACGTCGCGTGGCGTATAGCCGAGCGATACTTCAATATCTGTCACGGCTTTCATTGCCGCAAGCTCAATCTCACGCCTCGTCTGCGCATCGGCGGTAAACGTATCAGGCTTACCCTCTAATTTACTCAAAAGTCCGCGTGGGATTATCACGGCCCCGCCCATCACAACGGGCGGCGTTGCGGAGATGAGTTTCTCCGTTTCAAGCTCGGCAAGCCGCTTTTGCATACGGGCTTCAAGCTCTTCGGCCCGTCGTGCCGCCATCTGCGAGTTGAGTTTGGCGTTTGTCTTACCTGCGGATTCCTTTTCTTTCAAGTCGAGGGCTCGGAAGTCCCAGTATCGTATTTCAGTGGTCAGCCTTTCTTTTACGGCTTTGACGGTCTTGCCAATCAGTTTCGTCTTGCGGTCGCGCACTTCGGCGACGTGAGCGGGTATCACCTGTGAAATGGCGTATCCGATAGCTTTATCCTCCACGTTCGCCTTCAACCATTGCTGGCTATTCAAGAATGAACGCACAAAGTCCGCCTCTTCGCCACTCGCTGCGCGATAGTCCAAATAAGGCGCGTAGCCGGCGTTTGCGGCCGCGCCGTCCTCTCGAATTTCCACAAAGTGAATATGCTTCGATATGACGCGGCGGCGGTTGCCGGACAGCATTACGCCGTCCTGAACGGAATCTTCGATGTAAAACAGCAGTCTCGCGTCCGTGCCATAGTCGGCGTCATCAATAAATATCGCGCCGCGTTTCAATACTTCCGCGTTGCGCTCGCGTATAAGGTCAATAGTAGCTTCTAAGAGTGGGTGTCCGGGGGCGATTAGCGCGGCGGGAGACAGACCTTGTATGTTTCGATAAGGTTTGTCAAAACAAACACGTTCGTAACGCTGTAATACCGGTTCACCGAAGCCAATCTGCATATCGCGGTTTCGGATGGCGAACGGCACGGATGTTATTTCATAGCGCCCATGCTCGCGCGGCTTCACTTTGCCGCCGACGCTCGCAAAGGCTTCTATGAAGAACGACTCTATGAAATGAGGCTGGAGTTTGCGCGCCTCTATGCGTTCCATATCTTCACGGATTGCCATAACCTTATGAACGTCCATCGTATTCTCGGTCAGCGCGTGTTCTTCAAGCAGTTTTTGGAGCGATTCGCGGTCAAGCGAATTGTCCACGACTTCGTAAAGACGCGCGCGAACATCGGGGTCGTTGCCGTAACGCACAGCCTCAATGAGCAGCTCTCGCAGTGAGCGATTGTTGAACGTCACTTTGCCAAGAACGTCAAACACTTTGCCTTTGAGCGCTTCGCGTTCTTGTTCCAATTTTTCAAAGAGCCGCTGAAACACCATACCCTCGCGGGTCTCGCGCGACACAAGGTTCCACAGGTGACAGACCTCAGTCTGTCCTATACGGTGAATACGACCGAAACGCTGTTCAAGCCTGTTGGGGTTCCACGGTAGGTCGTAGTTCACCATAAGGTGGGCGCGTTGCAGGTTGATACCCTCGCCCGCCGCGTCAGTGGCTATTAGGATTCGCACTTCTTTATCTTGTTTGAATAGCTCCTCGGTTTTTCGCCGCTCATCGCGCAAGAGCCCTCCGTGTATCGTCACAACAGCCTCCTCGCTCCCGAGAAGAGAGCGGATTTTATCTGTGAGATAGCGGAGAGTGTCGCGGTGTTCGGTGAATATGATAAGTTTCTCTCGCAAATCACTTGAGTCGAACATATTGCTGTTATCCTGCAAAAGCAAAGAGAGTTCTTCCCATTTGCGGTCTTTGCCGCTTACACGAACGTCGTTCGCCATGCGTTCGAGATTTTTGAGCGTCTTGATCTCGGCTTCCAATTCTGAGATTGTGGACGCGGCGGACGCTTGGTCGGCAACCTTTTCCTCCGCGTCTTCCAATTCCGAAGACGGCAAATCGTCATCGTCATAATCATCGCTTGCCGCAAATGTATAATCCGCGACGCGTTTACCGAGCCGTTCTTCCGAAAGACGACTTTCTAAACGCTCACGGCGGCGTTTTAGAGACTGGTAAATTGCTTCAGGGGAGGACGCGAGACGGCGTTGAAGAATCGTCAGCGCGAACCCGACCGTGTTTTTGCGCTCGCTGTTGAGATTATCGGCCCGGTTGAATTCCTCCCGCACATATTCCGTCACCGCGCCGTAAAGCTGTGCCTCTAAGGGAGATAGGTCATAGTTTACAGTATAGGCGCGGCGTTCGGGGAACAGCGGCGTGCCGTCAAATTTCAGCAAGTCCTCTTTTACAAGACGACGCATAACGTCCGAAACGTCAACGGCTTGAGTTCCGCTTCTCGCCGCGCCCTCGAAACGATCTTGGTCTACAAGAGACATAAAGAGTTGGAAGTCCTCTTCTTTGCCGTTATGAGGCGTTGCGGTCAGAAGCAGGAAGTGACGCGCTATAGACGACAGTAGCCGTCCTAATTGGAATCGCTTCGTGTATTTTATCTCTCCACCCCAGACGGTTGCTGACATCTTGTGCGCTTCGTCGCATACAACTAAATCCCAGTCCGTAACGCGCAGTTTTTCCTGAATGTCTTCGTTGCGCGATAGCTTGTCCAAGCGCACGATACAGAGGTTTGTTTCCGTAAACACATTGCCTGTAACAGCTGACTCAATGCGGTCATTGGTGAGTATCTCAAACCGCAGATTGAACTTGCGGTATAGCTCATCTTGCCACTGCTCGGCCAAGTTGCCGGGCGATACTATCATGCAACGCTTCAGGTCACCGCGCGCGAGCAGTTCTTTCAAAAACAACCCTGTCATTATTGTTTTGCCGGCGCCGGGGTCGTCCGCCAATATGTAACGAAGCGGCAGTCGCGAGAGCATTTCCTGATAAACAGCTGAAACTTGATGTGGCAACGGTTCAATTTCCGAAGTATGTACCGCGAGGTATGGGTCAAAAATATGGGCTACGGCGATACGATACGCCTCCGACACAAGGCGAAGCAGATTTGCGTCCGCGTCAAAACTCCACGGCAGACCGCTATCTGCTACATTCAGCCGTTCTTCATCCTCTCTATATAAAAGCTGATTGGCAAGTTGCCCTTTGGCGTCCTTGAATGTAATCTCTAAGACTGCGTCGCCGTACCATTTGGCCGCGACAACGGTGACCGGCGCGTTTCCCGCTACGCCGATAACGCTTGCGCCAACTGTTATATCTTCAAGTCGAGCCATACCGCAATCCTCATTTCAAGAGTGACTGGAAGTAACTTTTATTCTACCATCTTCCTAATGCATAGTGAAAGTGTACGTTGGCAAGTACGCACACTGAACTGGTGTACTCCATAGAATATCATAACAAAAAGAAAACAAAGAGACTTTTTGGAGAAAGGAGTGATGGAACTGGCAATTATACTCATTTGCCTTCAAATTTACCAGACAGTCAATTGGGCGGCAGAACTTATCTCTTTGGATTCTGGCAAATTATTCAGCACTTGAGTATAATTCGCCGATACGTTACAATTGAAAAAGCTGAACGCCTTGATGTGAACTGTAAAATTGACGATGGCTCCCAGGTCGATTTGGAGATGCAGGCAAGCCACATACAAGAAGATGCAGACGGCGGGCATAGGAACCTCAAAGGAAAGAGCATATACTATCTGTGCGATCTGCATTCCTCGCAACCCTCGAAGGGATTGCGGAGATACGATAGGCTGGCTCAGACTTATCAGGTTACGTTTTGCTCCTATACCGTTTTCCCTAATCTGTCGGATTACGTAAACTCGTTTTCCATGCGCCACGATACCAACAATGAGTTGCTGTCAGACGCTATTCATGTAA
>BOCC01000017.1 GCA_026002715.1 Synergistales bacterium | reverse complement strand
ACGTCTTTGGCCACACACTTGTGATAACTGAGGCAAACAAGAACGCAAACCTAATCATTAACGAACTAAAATTGGACTTGCCAGATGTGGTTCATTTATAGGTTACAGAAATGCTCGGGAACTACGGGTTAATGTCTGACAATATCAAGATAAAGAACATCTACAATATGCTCTCCTACGCATCAGGCTCTCAAAGAGGAGAGCTTTAGTAATGTAGCATCGGAGAAGTTTGACAACATCTACGATTTGTTAGCGACAATTCTCATTCTCGGTGTGAGCGGTCAAGTAAAACGCGGAATGCATCGTGATTATATTCAGAGGGAAGAAGCGCTCGCTGGATTGCGCGGTCAAATCCGTGTAGCTGACACAATCAAGCAACAGACTCTGCCGCAAGGGAAATTAGTATGCGTCTACGATGAGTTTTCTCCGAACTCGCCGCACAACCAAGTGTTGAAGAGTGTTATGTTGCTGCTTTTGCGACGCAGAGAGGTGAAGCCAGAAAATAAGCAAAAACTCCGTAAACTGCTGTTGTCGTATTTCTCAGAAATAACGGAAATCGCCCCTCGCGCTATTCGTTGGGACGCGCTGAAATATCATCGTAACAACGCTTCTTATCAAATGTTGATTGGAATTTGCAGCTTAGTCGTTGATGACTCGTTGCAAACTACCGAAGCTGGAGAAAATAAGCTCACAAAGTGGCTTCCCGATGAAAAAATGCACCAGCTTTACGAACGCTTTGTGCGAGCATATTATGAGCGACATCACCCTGAGTTCTCGCCCCGGAAAAAACAAATAGCGTGGAACCTCACAAACGGCGCAAGTGATGAAGGTTTGCCAAAAATGGAGACGGATATTACGCTCCGATTTGGCGAAAAGACCCTCATTATTGACACCAAGTGGTATAGCAAGACAATGCAAACCAGATATGAGGGCGGTAACCTGAAATATATTCCGCATAATTTGTATCAAATATTCACATACGTTAAGAACGAGGACAAAGATTGCACCGGTAACGCGGCAGGAGTTTTGCTGTATGCCAAAACCGACGAAAATGTCACCCCTGACGCAGATTTTAATATCGGCGGCAACAGAATCAGCCTAAAAACTCTCGACCTGAATCAGGAATGGGACACGATAGAAAGCCAGTTGGAAAAGCTGTGTGAGTTGTTGACTGGCTAATGCGCGTAGGGCTAAATCCCCGCCAATAGTGCTACCTGTGCCGACGCGACGTACAGCTTGAGATTTTTCACAGCATCGTTGATTATCCATATTATACTGTTTTTGATTTGAAAGAGATTATCATCTTGATTAAATTCAGTCAATGTGATTTTATATTCCGCTATCCTCGGGTTAGGTCGTGTTTTTACATTTTCGTGACATTTTATTGACGGCTCTGTGACACTTTCCAACGCCGCGCCCCGTATCATGCTCTTCTGGGAGGTGGTTGAGATGTCGCGTAAAACAAATTTGGCTTTTGCGGCAGTCGCTATTGCGGTATGTATTTTGGGGGCGCCTCGCGTCTCATGCGCGGGCGTGGTTTTCGAGGTGGGGGCGGACACACCCGTCGTCAAGGCTCAAAAGGGTCAGCGCGTTATTGTAAGAGCGCGGGTTCGGCCCGACGAAAACGCCTCGGACAAAACCGTCCGGGAACGGCGCGTTCCTCTGGCGGTTGCGCTGGTGCTCGACAAGTCGGGGTCGATGGCGTCGGACGGCAAGATGGAGAACGCGAAGCTGGGGGCCGTGGAGGCACTCAAGATGCTGACCGACCGCGACGTAGCGGCGGTAGTCGTTTATGACTCGGAGGCAAGCGTAGCGGTTTCGGCGAGGGCCGCGTCGAACCAGGATGTTTTTGCCCGCGTCATATCGCGCGTCTCTCCGGGCGGGGCGACCGCTCTTTATGACGGCGTGGAGACAGGCGCCGAGCAAATCGAGCCGTTTATAAAAGACGGCTACGTCCCGCGCGTCATTTTGCTCTCAGACGGCATAGCCAACTGCGGGCCGTCCACGACTTACGAGCTCTCGCGCCTCGCTCGGAGGTTAGCTCGGCAGGGAATGACCATCACGACCATCGGGCTTGGCTTGGACTACAACGAGGACCTCATGACCGCCCTCGCGTCGGAAAGCGGAGGAAACGCCTATTTTGCCCGTCACGCCGAGCAGCTCAGCGAGAGATTTGCGGCTGACATAAATGACGCCGTAACGCTCACGGCCCGAAAAACGCGCGTCACCCTCAAGTGTGGCGGGCGCGCGCGTCCGGTCAGGGTCATTGGCCGCTCCGCTTCCGAGTACGGCGACGACGGAGACTCCATTACGGTGTCTATCGACAACCTTTACCGCGCGGAAAAGTACGCCATGTTCGAGATTGAGATTACCGAAACGGAGTCCGCCGAGGTTTTTGACGCGGCGACGGTCAGGTTGGAGTACGTGGACGCCGCGACGGGCGAGCTGGTCGCGCGTGAGGTCTCGCTTACCCTGTCATTCACGAAGGACGACCGGGAGGTGGCTAAAAACCGCGACCCAGAGATTGTTTCGCAGGCCGAGGTGGCCCATAACGCGGAAGTTCGCGAGGAAGTAGTGCGGTTCGCGGACGAGGGGCGCGCCGCTGAGGCCGTTCAGGTTCTCAGGGAACGCGCGGAGGCCCTGAAACAATTTGCCCCGTCCGCCGGCGCGTCCGCTCCCGCGCTGTCGGCTGACGCGAAGGAGTTCGAGTCTATGGCGGACGGCCTGAACGAGCGAGGCCGGATGTCTTCCGAGAGCCGAAAAGAGACCCTCAACAAGGCCTATACGCAAAAAAATCAACAAACCCCGGTTTCGGAGAGCAAAAAAGATTAGAATATAGGGTATGAAGAATAACGTCAGGACGGTTCCTTTTTTGCTGTTTTCGATATTTATATTGGCGGTGCTCGTTCCGAGCGTCGCCCTTGGTTTTTTGGCTTTGCGCGCCGCTTGTAGGCGTGTCTTTTGTTGTTAGGGACGGGCTTGTTTTGCCGGAGGCGTCGGAAAACAAAGATTTTATGGCGTCGTTTGGGGCTTTTTTGCAGGGCGGCGAGAGCTTGCCTGTGTACGACCATATCGCGCGAGTTTACAGGAAAGAAATGCAGCTGCCGGTCCCCGCGCCGGCCGCCGAGCTAAAACTTCCCGATATGGCCGACGGAATTGCCGACGGAATTGCCCTACAGATCGGGAAAAGCAGCGTCCTCACGGATTCCGAGACCCTCAACAAGGCCTATTCCAAGGCTCATCAGGAGGGGTTCGAGATCTCTATGCGCAACACCGCGCAGAGTGCCGAGCAGTCTCCGGCGGCGTTAGACGAGCGGTCGGGGATCGTCTCCCGAAGCCGCTTCTTTGCCGAGTTGCTGAATGAGTCGGATGGGGGTATTCTGCCTCGCATGTCGGGTCGCGGGCTCGAGCTATTATTTTGGACGAAGCGCGCCGGCGCGGGCTCCGAAATCGTCGGATGCTCCGTTCGCATGGACGCGCTGCGCGGGCGTATCGCGGACGTTCTCCCCGCGGTTCTGTCCGAGGCGCGTATCCTCACCGTCCTCGACGACATGGGGGAGCCTCTTGTCGCGCCGCCTTCCGTCGCCGCGCCGGAGTGGCGGCGTCCTTTCGTGGCGCGTGAAATATCTCCGCTCCTGCCGCGCTGGGAGGTGGGCGTGTGGCTCGCGAACCCCGCCGCCCTGACCTCCCGCGTCCGTTTCGCGACTCTTGCCGTCTGGGTCTTGGTGGCGGCGCTCTTCTTTGTTATCGTCGTCGGGAGTGCGGCCGTTCTCTGGATTTTGGGCTCGGAGATGCGCGTCGCCGCTCAGAAAACGACGTTCGTGGCCAACGTGTCGCACGAGCTGAAAACGCCCCTGACCTCCATCAGGCTTTTCGCCGAACTCCTGCTTTCGGGTAAGCAGGGGAATGAGGAGAAGCGCCGCGAGTATCTGCACACGATGATGTCCGAGGTAGACCGATTGGCGAGGCTCATAGACAACGTGCTCGCGGCCTCAAAACGCGAGAAAGAAAATTATCCCATGCAGCCTCTATCGTTGTCGGAATTAGCGAGGGATACGGCTGAACAACTCAAGCCGCATCTTGAAAAAAGCGGGTTTGCGATAGTCCTGGAGTGTGACGAGTCGAGCGGCGCGCTTGACGTATGGGGAAACCGGGAGGCGCTCAGGCAGGTAATCATGAACCTCCTGTCGAACGCGGAAAAATACTCTAACCGAATCCGTGAGATAAGGCTTTCGTGTGGCGACGAAGGCAAAATGGCCGTCTTGGAGGTCGCCGACCGTGGAATCGGCGTCGAGCCGCGCTTCACGGACAGGATATTTCGCGAATTTTTCAGGGCTGACGACTCCCTGTCCGCGTCAAAGAGCGGGGCCGGACTGGGGCTCGCCATAGCCCGGAAGATAGCCCATAGGCACGGCGGCGACGTCACTTACGCGCCGCGTCCCGGAGGGGGAAGCCTTTTTTCCCTGCGGCTTCCGCTGTTCACGAACCCCAAAGAGGAGGGCGAAGAGGACGAAAATGAACGGTCTCAATAATCTGATTTTGGTGGCGGAGGACGACCCGGCGATTCTGGCCGGCGTCGCCGATTTGCTGACCATAGAGGGCTACGCCGTGGAAACGGCCACGGATGGAGCTTCGGCCCTCGAGCGGTTTCGGAGCCTCTCTCCCGACCTCGTGCTTTTAGACGTAATGATGCCTGAGATGAACGGTTACGACATCTGCCGCGCCATTCGTATAGTTGATTCGGCGACGCCGGTTTTGATGCTCACCGCTAAAGGCGAGGAGATAGACAAGGTTATCGGCTTGGAGCTTGGCGCGGACGACTACATCGTCAAGCCTTTTAGTATGGCGGAGCTTCTGGCGCGTGTCCGCTCGGCCCTGCGCAGGGGCGCGCTGGCCAAAAAAGGCGCGCGTCCGCAACGTCTTTCTCGGCTGCGCCTTTGTGACGACACGAGCGTCGATTTCGACAGCATGACGGGCCGCAAGGGGGACGCCTCCTTTTCGTTGACGCCCAAAGAGGCGGAGCTTCTGCGTTTTTTGGCGATGAACGAGAGCAAAGTCGTCTCCCGCGAAACCCTGCTGGAAACCGTCTGGGGCGTCGACTGCGACATAACCACCCGCTCTATCGATCAGCATATAGCGCGTCTGCGCCAGAAGATAGAAGATGACCCCGCCAACCCCCGCTTCCTGCACACCGTTCACGGAGCCGGGTATAGGTTCGGCGGCTAACCATTTTGGAGTGATTGCAGTGAAATTACGCAAGAGCATTTTTACTTTGTGGGAGCGAAAGAAGCAAACCGAAACTCAATGTAATTGAAACGAAAAATAGCGCGTGGAGGAATCTATGCGCTATACTTTTTTTGTATGAGGTCTATAATGGAGAGAAAATGACGATGAGAGAAGTGAGAATCATGGTCTTAGAAACGACTTTTGATGAAGAAGTCGCGATTTGTAGTTTCGGCTTTTTCTCCAATCATTCTATATTTTGGGAAGGAATTAAAAATGAAGACCGTCTTGTTACCGCCGTATGCGCCAACGCTAATTGAATCTACACGCGCGATTGGTTATACGCTGGAATCGGCGATTGCTGACATTGTGGATAACAGTGTTTCGGCTTCGGCTTCGTGCGTCAATATTTTCTTCTTCCCTGTTAATGAATCATACATAGCTGTGCTGGATGATGGCATCGGAATGACCGCTACTGAGCTTGAAACCGCTATGCGCTATGGTAGCCAAAATCCAAACGAACAACGAGAAGCTAATGATTTGGGGCGCTTTGGGTTGGGGCTAAAGACTGCTTCTCTTTCTCAGTGTCGAACTCTGACTGTTGTCAGCAAACAAGGTGAACACATTGATGTCCGCCGCTGGGATATTGACCATGTCATTGAAGCTCAAGATTGGTCTTTGCTGATTATAGAATCAGATAACGAAATTGACACTATTCCACGCATCGAGGAGCTGATGGGTTTAGATTCTGGCACCCTTATTGTTTGGCAGAATCTCGATAGGCTCAAAGTTGGTGAATTGGACTTTAATCGTTCAATGGGGAAGAAGATGGATGATGTCCGAGCGCACCTTTCTTTGGTGTTTCATCGGTACATCAGCGGTGAACCGGGACTAAAAAGGATACAAATCAAGATGAACAATATACCTATCGACCCCGCCGACCCTTTCCTTGCACGGCGCAACACTCAGGTGATGGCTGATGAAGTTATGAAGATTGAGGGTTCAATAGTTGTTGTCCGTCCATATATACTTCCCCATATATCGGATTTATCTGCGAATGAAATAAGCGCACTTGGAGGAAAGGAAGGTCTCCGGAAAAGTCAGGGATTTTACATTTACCGAAATAAACGTCTCTTGATTTGTGGTACATGGTTTCACATGATGCGGCAAGGCGAACTTTCTAAACTGGCACGGGTTCAGGTGGATATTCCGAATGAACTTGACAGCCTTTGGACACTAGATATTAAAAAATCAACGGCGGTTCCGCCTGAGGCTGTTCGAAACAATCTGGATTCAGTAATAGAGCGACTTGCAGAGCGAAGCAAGAGGACTTGGGTATTCCGTGGAAAAAAGGAAACCCATGATTCGATTATTCACATTTGGGAACGCTTCAAAGGTAAGCAAGGTGGCTTCTATTACAGCATAAATCGTGACCACCCGTTGGTTGAAGTATTTGCAGATGCAACGCCACAGGTTAAGCACAACGTGGAGGTGCTGTTAAAAGCAATTGAAACCGGCATACCGCTCAATCAGTTGTATGTTGATTTGACATATGAAAAGCAGGTTGAAAACGAAATAGAAACAACTGTGCAAGAAATTGAGATTATTCTCAAGGGTTTGCTGGAACAAATGTCGACACCACGTTCGAAGGCTGAATTATTAGACCGACTTGCCGTATCGGACCCGTTTATAAATTATCCGCAACTTATTAACCGTTACAGAGTAGGAAGAAACCCAGATGGCCACAACTAACATAGAACAATTGGGAGGCATGATTTCCTCAAGTATCAACAAAGAATACCCTGATTACCCGCCGACCGAAGCACAGTTTGAAGGCATGGCGACAAGGATTCGTCAATTGCTTCACCCCATGTATTCTGTCAGCGATGAGGAGTTTGCAGAGATTAGGCGCAAACTCAAAGCCACGGTTGTTGTTCAGATGGATTTAGGTATCGCCATCACTGACAACAAACGTCCGCATCAGTCGTGGCTTCCTTCCCGCCGTGCCGATTTGGATTTCTTCTTCTGGAAACGATATAAGACATATCTCGAAGAGGTCAAAGGCTGGAACTCGCGTGTAACGGGTAGCCTTGACCGTGTGTCTGATGAAATTGTTGACTTGCTTGGTGATCCCAAAAACGATGAATCTTTTCAGCGGCGTGGATTGGTTCTTGGTGATGTTCAGTCAGGGAAAACCGCCAACTACACCGCTATATGCAACAAGGTTGCCGATACTGGTTATAACGTCATTATCGTTCTCGCAGGTATGATGGAGAACCTTCGCCAACAAACGCAAGAGAGACTGGATGCGGAGTTTTCAGGCAGAAAGAGTGAGTACCTCCTTGACCCTAAACGCGACATTGAGAATATCCCTGTTGGCGTCGGTAAATATGGGCAGGAGAAAAGAATTGAGTCTTTCACTTCGGTCGTAAAGGATTTTGACAAGAATATTCTGCGCCAGCTTAGCCTTTCATTGCAAAGTGTGAACACGACTGTAGTTTTTGTAATTAAAAAGAACAAGAGTATACTCAATAACCTCATCCGTTGGCTGAAAAGCAACAACGCCGATGCCAGAGGTGCAATCAATAAGTCGCTTTTACTTATTGACGACGAGGCTGATAACGCATCCGTGAATACGAATGATCCTGATAGAGACCCGACCGCTATTAATAAGGCGATCCGAGAATTGCTCAAGATATTCCGTCAAGCTTCTTATCTCGGCATTACTGCTACGCCATACGCCAACATTTTCATCAATCCTGATAGTGAGGATGACATGAGGGGTGATGACCTTTTCCCACGAGATTTCATTTATGCATTATCGCCGCCGACGGATTATATTGGAGCGGAGGATATCTTTGGCGGTGATGAAGAACACCCCGCCAAATACAAAGATGTACTTGAACCGATTTATCCTGTGGAAATGGATGCATTTTTCCCATTTAATCACCACAATGGACACACTGTGACCGAACTGCCGCCGAGTATGAAAGAGGCTATGGCATATTTCTTACTGGTAAATGGCATCCGAGATATCAGGGGAGATATTCATACGCACCGTTCTATGATGATTCATGTTAGCCGCTTCACTGATGTTCAAAATCAAATCCGTGACTTGGCAACTGCTTGGATGATACAGATGCGTTCAGACTTGCAGAGCTATTCAGGCTTATCCGAGGCTGAAAGTGACCGTATTTCTGGTATTGCTTATCTCAAGGCGGCATGGGAAAAGCATGAGCTTGCAAAAAAAGCGGGTACGCCCGACAGTCCAATGTCGTGGCATAAGTTCTTGTCAAAGTATCTTTTCAAGGCGGTATCTCCGATTGATATTAGAGCGGTCAACCAACAAAGCGGAGCAACAAGCCTTGATTATTTCAACCATAAAGAAGATGGCCTTCGTGTTATTGTAGTTGGTGGCAATAGTCTTTCCAGAGGCTTAACACTGGAAGGCCTATGCGTTAGCTACTTCTATCGTCGTTCTCTTATGTATGATACTTTGCTTCAAATGGGACGATGGTTTGGTTATCGTCCCGATTATGGTGACCTGTTTAAGATTTGGATTAGTGTTGAGGCAATCGACTGGTATGGGTATATAACTGGTGCATCAGAAGAGTTAAAGCTCGAAATCGCACGAATGAAGAATGCTAACCTTACACCTATGGATTTTGGCCTCAAGGTTCGCCAAGACCCAGCCTCCTTGATTGTCACAGCAAGAAACAAGATGCGGGCGGCAACATTTGTGAGACGTCCTATTACAGTTTCAGGACGATTACTTGAAACGCCGCGTTTGAAAGCTGATGTCCCTTCTCTAACTGCAAACGAAGGAGTTTTCAAGGAGTTTGTTAAGCGATTGCCTGAAATAGGTCTGCGTGTTCAGCGAAATGACACCCGCTTCTTTTGGAATTGTGTTAGCAAGGACGAGGTCGAACAACTTCTCCGTGATTTCAAAACTCACCCATGGCAACTAAACTTCCAAGGCGTAGCACTGGCTGATTTTATCAGGGATGACACTGGAATGGGCGATTGGGATGTGTCCATTGCGGAGGGTAGTGAAAACGAATATTATGAGCTAATTTGTGGCGATGATATCTTGCAAATAAAACCTGAAAAGCGGGCTGTCAAAGCAACAAGCGGACAAATCAGCATTAGTGGTACGAAAGTTCGTGTCGGCGCCGGCGGTGCGGCGAAAATCGGCTTAACTAATGATGAAAAGGAAATAGCCGAAGCCAACTTCAGAATGACAAAACCCACAGGTAATATCCCAGATAAGGCTTATCTCAGCATTCAACGCAATCCCATTCTGGTATTGCATGTCGTCGCTGTCGACAAGGTTCAAAAGGATGACAAAGGAAATCTCCGTAGCCAGATTGACGAAGGCGTGCAAGTGCCCGACTACCTCTTTGCCTTGGGCATAGGAATCCCAGCCAATGGTGAAGAAAAGACAGCAAATTATATGGTCAATCTGGTCGAATTCCGCAATTACTACGATTTCGAGGAGGATGATGACGAATGAAATTGACACCTGAAATCCTCCAAAGGCAATGGGATAGCATCGATTTTAAAGACGGTGGATTTTTACAGATTGACACCCAACATCCGTTGGAATGGCACATTGGTTATCAGTCCATCAGCCAAAAAACGCTATTGCTCGTCAGTGACACCGAAATTGATGCGATTGAATCTTCAAAATCCATGGCAGTAAGCCGCCGCAGACGCGAGTCCGACAACCGATGGACACTCTCTTTTGAATTGCTCTGCAATGAACAGCAGAGCGTGTTCGTAATTCTTTGTTGCGATGTTATTGAGCATTCACGCTCTGCAGAAACCGAAAAAGATGCACTAATCTTAGTTATCAACCGTTATAAACAATGGAGTAAGTTGCTTGAATCACAACGAAGTGGATTGATGGACGAACCTCGCCGGAAAGGATTACTCGGCGAACTACTGTTTTTAGAAAGTCGAATTGAAAACGCTGATTCAATATTGGTAGCTGTACAAGGTTGGGTTGGCGCTGATGGTGCTGACCAAGATTTCATGTATTCCGAGGGCTGGTATGAAGTCAAGAGTATCGGCGCATCGGCTATAAGCGTAACTATTTCTTCTTTGGAGCAACTTGACTGCACTGACGATGGAGAACTTATTATCAAGCGGATCGACAAAGTCGCACCTGAACGGACAGGGGCAATTTCACTTAATGATTTGGTGCGCCGTATCAGCGATAGGCTTGATAGTAACGTCGGCGCTTTGGACTTGTTCCATACAAAGCTGTACGCGTACGGATATATGGATTTACAAGAATACTCCGAGCAGAAGTATCACTGTTCCGCAACACAACGGTATCGTGTGGATAGTTCTTTCCCACGCCTTACTAAAAAATTAGTTCCAGAACAAATCGTCGCCTTGCACTACGCATTGAATCTGCCTTCCTTAACAAATTGGGAAAAGGAGTAAACTTATGGATGCGCAGGAATTTAGAAAAGATTTTCTTGAGGACATCAAAGCCGACGCTTTAGCGACCGGCGAGGGTTCCTGCGCCTCTTTTGTGACTACGTTTGCCGTTTATCTTCAGGAAGCCGACTATCTCTTGGACTTTACATCTTCCTATTTTGAGGGCACAGGAAAACAGAACCGTAAAATTCGTGTTGATGGTTATACTTATGACGAATTTGACAAAACCATGAGTATGATTATTGCCGATTATGATATTACAGATGATGAACGTGTTCTCGCCAAAACTCAAGCAGGACAGTTGCAGAATAGGCTCATCTATTTCATTGATAATGCTCTTAATTCACAACTTCAACAAGAAGTGGAAATGAGTCGGCCATGCTCTGACTTAGTGGATTTGCTACGTGAGAAGAAGCATGAAATTCGTAAATATCAACTGTTGATTTTCACAACAGCAACTATCAGTGCGACGATAAAAATACTTGAATCACCTGAAATATCTGGTGTTCCATCGGAATGTCAGATATGGAATATCGAGCGTCTCTTCCAACTTTGTAGTTCTGATACGGGACGACATATTATTGAGATCGACTTTAAAGAGCATTCTGAAAACGGTATCCCTTGCTTAGAAGCCAGCAGTGCTACGACAGATGATTTTAAAAGTTACTTGTGCATTATTCCCGGCACATTACTCGCTGATATATACGATAAATATGGCAGTTCTTTGTTAGAAGGTAATGTTCGTTCTTTCCTCTCTACAAAGGTAGCGGTAAATAAAAAAATACGCACCACGATTTTGCAGCAACCGGAACGCTTTTTTGCCTACAATAACGGTATTTCAGCAACGACGATGGACGTACAGTTTGAATCCACTCCACAAGGATTGTATCTTGTTTCCGTGAGAGACTTTCAAATAATCAATGGCGGCCAGACAACAGCATCTTTGTCGAATGCCCGTTATAGGGATAAGGCGGATCTCAGTTCGATTTTCGTCCAGATGAAATTGACTGTTATTGAGAGAACGCTTGATGATGAGTCCGCAACCATATTGGTTCAGAATATATCCCGATCATCCAACAGCCAAAACAAGGTCAGCGATGCCGATTTCTTTTCTACTCACCCATTTCATGTGCAGATGGAGCGATGCTCTCAACGGCTCGGCGCAAGGGGAACTGGTGGCTTGCAATTTGAGACAAAATGGTTCTATGAGCGAGCGCGAGGCCAATTTCTACAAAAGCAAATGCGTATGACTGTGAGCCAAAAGAAAAAATTTTTGCTTCAAAATCCAAAGAATCAACTTATTACCAAGACCGATCTCGCAAAAGTCCGGAACACTTGGGATGGTTTGCCGCACATTGTTAGCAAGGGCGCGCAGACCAATTTCACAGAATTTGCACAGAAAATTAGTGACGCTTGGGAGAAAGACGAGGGCTTGCTTTTCGGTGATAAATATTTTCAAGAATCTGTGGCTTTGTGTTTATTATTTAGGCATACCGAATCAATGATACCTCATCAGCCGTGGTATCAGCAGGGCTACCGTGCAAATATCGTGACGTACACCATCGCGCTTTTGCATAAATTGATTCAAACACAATTCCCGAAGCAAGAGTTGGATTTGCTTGGCATCTGGACAAGGCAAATCGTTCCAGTAGCCGTGCAGAATGTGCTCGTGAAATTATCTGAGCTTGTCTATAACAAATTAACGGACCCCACACGTAGCGTAGAGAACGTAACGCAATGGTGTAAACGTGAAGGCTGTCGGAACAGTGTTCAAGGTATTGAGTACCCACTGCCCTCTGAAATTGAAGATTGCCTAATTGGGCAAAACGAGATGAGGGTTGCCGTTCATGATGCAAAAGCAGATCGCAGGATTGAAAAAGATGCCGATGTGATGACAAGGGTTGTGGAAATTCAACCCGACCAGTGGAAAAGCGTGATGGACTTCGCTACCAACAAGCGAATGGTAGCACCAGAGGAATTGGCGGCGTTGAAAATTGCCTGCCAGCTTCCTATGAAAGTACCGAATTCAATCCAGTGCAAAAAACTTATTGCGGTGCTGGACAGATTGTATGAGGAGGGATTCAGGCTATGAAATCAATGTCAAAGCCAATATACAGTGTAGTTGATTTGTTCGCAGGGGCAGGTGGTCTTAGTTATGGATTCCTGCAAACTGGACGATTTAAGGTGAAAGCCGCTTTTGAGAACAACTGCAACGCACAGAAGACATACCGGCGCAATCACGGTGAAGCAGTGGTTTACAGCGATGTTGCCGACGCTCTTACCGATGAAACGAAAGCAAAACTTGGCTCGGTAGATATAGTCGTTGGTGGACCTCCGTGTCAGGGATTTTCAAATGCTAACCGCCAAAAAAATCATGCGATTAGTCAGAATAATTCGTTGGTTAAGAAATTCGTGCAAGCGGTACTTCATCTGAATCCGACCGCTTTTGTAATGGAAAACGTTAGTATGTTGCAATCGAAAGTCCATCGTTTCTATGTGGATGAAAATGATTATGAAACGATTGAGAAGTACAAGATCAAAACCATCCCCGCTGAGATATCTTTACTGGATGAAGAATTTATGTTTGAGGGTGTAACCGATATTGTGTCTGATGTTAAATTACTGGCACATTACCTTTGGAATGAGAAAGATTATCTTGTCCTCAATGTCATTTATAAAAAGCGTAAAAATAAAAAAAAGCTTGCAGAGGCTTTGAAAAAGCATGAGAAAAAACTGTTGGCGCTTTCTGAAACAATCCTTGTACAGCATGATAATGGTGATCATGTTTTAAAACAAGCCAATATTGCAGGGGAGACAATCAGACGATATTTTGCTACAAATCACACTGAAGAAGCGGCAGACAATTTGTGCCAAGCTTTTGAATCCACAATCATGATACAGCGGATGCTTTCAAAGGCGATGGAAATTCATGATAATAATATTGTGGTTTCCGAGTATTCGCATAACCGCGGCCTCGTTGCCAAGGTGAGTTCGATGGCGGTTATTGATTACATTGAATCCATTCTTGGCGCATTGAGCAATGGTTACAACATTTCAAAAGGTGTGCTGTATGCCGCTACCTTCGGTGTACCGCAAAAGCGTATGCGATTTGTAGTTATCGGTGTCAAGAAAGATAAAGCTGATAGTATTGAATTGCCAATGGGTACATTCGCAGAGGGGAAGTTTCTCACGGTAGCCGATGCCATCAGTGACTTGGAAAACGTAGAGACTACTTTCGATGTGGTAGGAGGAGATAAAGGCGTTAGCCTTTCTGACATGCCTAAAGATATTAGTGTCTTAGGACGGCAGTTGCGTGATACGGATATCTTATATAATCATGTTTCAACGTCAACAACTGATGAGGCGCTTAAACGCTTTAAAGCTCTCAAGCAAGGAAATAATTTTCACAGCCTTGATACCGCATTAAAGGCGAACTATTCTGATCCGACGCGCACACAAAATACAATCTACTTGAGACTAAATTATAGCGAGCCTTCAGGAACTGTTGTCAATGTGCGGAAGTCCATGTGGATTCATCCAGTCAATCACCGAGCGCTTAGCATTCGTGAGGCCGCTCGACTACAGACATTTCCTGATAGCTTTGTCTTTTGCGGAACGAAGGATTCTCAGTATCAACAAGTTGGTAATGCAGTACCGCCGATTTTGGCAAAAGCAGTAGCGGAGCATTTATGTAAATATTTGGATAACACAGAGAATCAATAAATCCCATTTCAATTCAAAGGGGTGGTGTGCCATATGGTAAACTATCGTTATATTGATGAGTCTAAAACAAAAAAATAAATCTTCAATAAATCGGCATATACGTAAGCGCCGCGGACCCCTCTAAGTTCAATCCAATTTCAACGCCCTGAGCGGTAACGCGCAGCTCGCTAAAGCGCGCGGATTCAAGCGTTCCCCTGAACTCGAACTCCGTACCCAAATCGCGGGCCGCAATTATGCCTCTCGCTTCATCCGTCAGTTTATCTATTTGTGAGCCGAGCTTCCACTCCAATTTTTCGCTCAAAAACTTCAGAAGCGCCGGACGCAGAAGCCAAGCGGCCGTCTTTGCGAGGGCGCTTGACACTTCGTAATCCAAGCCAAAATTTTTTACTGATAAAACCCTTGTCTCTTCGTCAAAATCAAGCTCTCCGGCTGCATATATCGTTCCGCTCGATGCGCCCGCGCTTATTTCAAACCCAGCTAACAATTTCTCTCCGCTGCCCATAAGGCGCAACGACCTCACGTTGACCGAAGTTATGCCCAAATCAATTTTATCTTCCGCCGACAAGCCTTTCATGGCTTCCCGTTCGAGGGCATCGTAGTTTAACAGCGCTTTGACATTCAATTTAATCGATTCGTCACCTGAGGCGTACCGCTCAAGCGATGGCAGTCTTTTTTTGCGCGTCGGAGTTACATTCCCCAGTCCCATTGACAGCGATATTCCGGTCTCCACGCATGCTCTAAGCGTCACTTCATTTGGGGTTATCTCAAGAGGCGACGCGGCAATGCCGCGAGGGTCGAAATGAAGGAATACCGATTCCGCCGCTTTGACGGGAACAACTAAGTTGTCCCACTCTCTTTGCATGATGTCCCGCAGCTTTACTTCTTTATTTATTACATCGTCTACTTTATACAGGTTATCTCGGATGGCTTCTCTCAAAAATCTGTCTGTCTCTTTTCGCAGTCCTATCTGTATGCCGGCGACATTAAGTCTCGGAGTTTTTATCCAATTATAATCAACCTCAGCATCGGTTTTCACCGCCCAGTCGCGTCCGACGCTTGGTTTAACGGTGACGAAAAAATCGAGCTCTCCATCGGTCTGCGCGCTGAAAGGCACTCTGACAATCGTAACTAAGGCGTTACCCGCAAAACGTACGTTAAATTTAACCTGAAAAGATATTTTGATTCTTCCGTTTTCAGTCGTGACTTTGGCGTCGCTTTCTCGCCTGAGCCTGTAATTCAGCTTGCCTCTGACGGTTCCGTCGAGGTACTCCACATCCCCGTTGTAGTGCTTGGGCAGGGTCCTGTTGGCAAGAGACTGCAAGTCATCCGTCGATAACTTGACAGGGACGGTAACAATAGAAGAAGGAACCTCGGAAGGCGGAATATACGCGCGCGATAGCTCGGGTTTCGGGAACGCGGGTATTACAATTGTATCGCCTGATCCGAAAAATTTTATGCTTGCCATTACGTCGGGATAGAAAAGCGCCGCCAGACATCCGGAAACTAAAACAAGAAGTAAAAGTATTGCCTTTTTCATTTTTATAACCATTCCTTTCGCTTCGCTCACACCGTTATTTAGAACCTCAGCCAGAGTAATTCTGACCGAGGTTCTTCGTCAAAAATAGCCGCAAAAAGCGGTACTCAAAAACAATATTTGATTATAAGGCGTTGGCATCGCGACTACAGACTGACAGAATCCCCTATTGCCAATACGGTAACTTTGACTCCCGTGGCAGCCTCCACGTCTTTCTTGAAGCGGCTGGCGTCCTGATTCAAAACAGGCCATGTGTTGTAGTGCATTGGTATGACTTGCTTGGGCTTGATGAGCTTAGTTGCGCGAAGCGCGTCCTTCGGTCCCATCGTGAATCGGTCGCCGATGGGGAGCAGGGCGACGTCTACGTTATCGTCCTCCAGCAGCGCCATATCCATGGATAGGCCGGTATCGCCGGCGTGATAGATTTTCTTCCCGTCCAGCGTGACCAAAAATCCGCATGAAAGCCCGCCGGAAACGTTGCTGCCGTGTATCGCCGATGTGAACTTTACGCCCCCAAAGTCGGCTGGGATAAATCCGCCCATCTGCCCTACATCCAGAGCAGCCCCTTTCGGAAACAGCCCAGCGGTCTCCACGGTGGCGTATATCGTGGCTCCGCAGCGGGTCGCAATGGATACCGCGTCCCCAATGTGATCGTCGTGGCCGTGAGTGACGAAGATGTGCGTGGCGTTTACGTCGTCGGCCTTCGCGCCCGACGAGGGGTTCCCGTTCAGAAACGGGTCAAACAACAGCGCGTACTCTTTTGAGGTTATTAAAAAGCAGGAATGTCCTAAATACTTGATATTCAAGCTAATCTCTCCCTTCAATCAATGTCTTTGTCATCCCGGAAGGCGTCGGCGGACATCCCCTCTGTGAAGAGACGGACGGGCTGCGCGCGCGTTACAGGCCCCTGATTTTATCGACTTTTACCCGCTCTATTGTGGCGCGGATATAACCGAGCGCGTAAGCCATACCGACGTACCAAGGCGCGGGGGAGGATACGAGCGGCGAGTGGTCCGGGATTATGACGCCCCTGAAGTCGTTGTCGTTCAATATCTTGAGCACGCGGTAGATATCTATGTCGCCGTCGTCTATGAACGTCTCGCGGTATCGCGGTATCTGCCCCGTGATGTTGCGCAGATGAACGTAGCCTATCGCGTTCTGCTTTGCGTAGCTCTCTATAGCCTGATAGAAATTCTGCCCGTTCATCTCGGCCAGCGTACCTACGCAAAGCTCTATTGCGTTGCAATGGCTCTTTTTGAGATCGAGCATCTTCTGGTACAGCTCAGGCCGCCAGACGAGGCGCGGCGTCCCGCGAAGCGTCGCGTAGGGCGGGTCGTCCGGGTGCAGGGCCAGCTTTACGTTAGCCTCCTCAGCCACGGGCAAAAGCTCTGATAAAAACCACTCGAAGCGCCCCCAAAGCTCTTCGTGCGTTATATGCGTGGCGGTCTCCGCGCCCTCCGACGCTTCGGGGTCGTAAACCATGTTCCAGACCATGCCCTTCGGGACGGGAATTTCTATCGGGGAATCGCCGCCCACGGACTCGGCGCCGCCGCGCGCGAACGCGCCGCTTATGCGCGACGCCACCCCCGCAAGGCTGAAGTTGTAGCCGAACACGGGGATTGCGGCGCGGCCCACGTTGCGTATAAGCTGCTTCAAACCATCCATTTGCTCTCGCTTCTTGGGCCCGTTAAGCAAAACGTCATACCAAAAGCCCGGGTCGAAATTCTCTATGGCTTCAAACACAAGCCCCTCTTCCTCGACTTGCCGGCGAATGGTCTTCAGCTCGTCCTCGCTCCACACATCGCGGTTGCGCGTGACGCCCCAGCCCTCCGCGTCCCCTATTGGTTGATTGTCGCCGGTGATTGGGTCTTTTTCACGATAAAAATAATCTACAAGGTGAATGACAAGGTGAGTGCAGCCGAGCTGCTTGGCGTAACGAAAATTCTCTTTTGTCAATTGGTGACGATAGAAAATCATAGCCAGCTTCATGAAGATCATCCCTTTCTGGTCTGTTCTATGTATGATTATAGCGCACCCAAAGATTAGAGCCGCTATTTTATTCCCGCGTTTGCCTGAACAGTTTCACATACTTTATTACCCTCGTCACGCCGAATATCAATATCATGGCGGCGGCGGCAAAAAGCAAGAGAACTCCGGGCAGGAATATCTCCTCCCCGGAGTTGACGCTCGAGACATAAAGCCCTATAAACGTACCGAGCGCCACGAGGCAGCCCGCGCTAATCACCGTCCATGCCGCTATATCCCTCAACAAAAGAGCCGCGGAAATCGTTTTGCGCATATCGGGCCCTTCATTCAGGGAGAACCGCGTTCACCTTCAAGTACGCTCCGGGGTTCTTTTCGATTTCCCGCACCAGCGCCGGAACTTCCTCAAGAGATATTACCTTCGTCAGGATACGGTCGGCCCGCACTTTTTTGGAGTAAATCAGATCCACGGCCTCCGCGAACTCTCTGGCGCTGTTTCGTCCGCCGCGCACGTCGACTTCTTTCTTGGTGATGACGTCCGTGGGCAGCTCGGTGTTTTTTTTGGGCCATCCGGTGAGCACGATACGTCCGGCGTGAGAAACGAGCTTCAGCGTGTCCTCTATGGCGGCGTTCGCGCCCGACGCCTCGATGACCACCTCCGCCATACGGCCGTTCGTGTACTCCCTCACCCGTTCCTCCGCGTTCTCCCTGTCGGTGCGAACCGTGTGAGGCACTCCGAAGGACTTAGCCAAGGACAAACGCTCCTCCACAATATCGAGGACGATAGGCACGGCTTTGTAGTGCAGGGCGCTCATCGCCATCAAAAGCCCGATGGCCCCGGCTCCGAAAATCACCACGCGTTCTCCCGCCGAAAGGCCGCCCCTGTGCAATCCGTGCAGGGCTATAGTGAGCGGCTCGGCTAACGGTATAAGTTCCCAGGGCATATCCTGCGGCGCTTTGTGCAGCATATACGCGGGATGCGCCAAGTATTCCATCATACCGCCGTCGGTGTGTACGCCCAAGGTTCTGAGGGTCTCGCAGCAGTTGGTGCGCCCGATGGAACATGGGTAGCAATGGCCGCAGTACAGATAGGGATCTACAACGACGCGGTCTCCTATTTTGAGCCCTTTGGGGTTGTCCTGCGGGATAGAGAGAACTTCCCCCGCAATCTCATGCCCCAGAATACGGGGGTAGCTCACCATGGGGTTTACACCCCGGTACGCGCCGATGTCCGAGCCACATATACCGGCCGACCTGACTTTTATCAGGGCTTCGCCTTCTTTTGGGGTCGGCTTTTCAATGCCTTTGATGTCGATGTTCCATGGTTCCTTCAAGTAAACAGCGTCCAAAGCAATCGTCTCCTTATGAATATCTTCTATAACACGCCGTATCTACGAAAGGCCTCGGTGCTGCTCATGCCGCCCTCGATAGCCGTTCGCACCACTTTTTCAGCCGCCGCCTTCTCCAAAGCCCGCTCTATAGCTTCCTCTTCCACCTCGCGGGGAATGGCCAAAACGCCATCGATGTCTCCAAATAGTATATCTCCGGGCTTTATTCTCACCTCTCCAACCTCCAGAGAGCAGCGATAATCCGCCACCTTGGTGCGTACAGAGGAGTCCTGAGCGTAGCAGCCCCAGCTGAACACCGGCCAGTTCTGAGATAGGACCTGCGGCGTGTCCCGATGCCAGCCGTCCAGCACCGCGCCCACCGCGCCCCGGGCTCGGGAGGCAGCCGTGAGAAGTTCCCCCCAGTAGGCGCAGCGTCCAACCCCTCCGGCGGCTAAATATATCTCGTCTTCTTCCAATTGATCCAATGCCTCGGTCAGAAGTCCGAAGGGCTTTTCCTGAGGGCCGTACACGTCTATCATCAGCACAGTCATAGCGCGTCCCGCCAATTTCATGGAGTCCTTCATAGGGCGTATGCGCTGAGGCAAAAACTGGTGATAATACCCTAAGGAATCCAGAATATCCCCCACCACAGGCGTGTAAAGTTTTTCTTTCATTTTTTCGAACAGCGCGCCGTCTTTTCCCAAAAAATCCACGTCCTTTCCCGTAAATGCCCCGAATCTCACCCTCCGAGATACCAAGCGCTACGCACCCAAAAATCTTTTCATTATTGGAATCTTCCGTTGATTTTTTGTTGCGTATTGCCTTCCCAATGAAGGCTCTGTTTACCGTATTATAGCAAAACTGAAAAAAGGGATTACGTAGATTACAAAAGCCCCGGCCTCGGGCTTCTCGCTACGGCCGGAGCTTTTATGTTGGGCATTGCGCTATTGCTACCGCTGGATTATTTCGGCGTCGCGTTTAGTTTCATAAGAGCTATGCTTGACCATAGACCCATTACGTCGCCGCGTCATGTCGTTTTAGCTTAAACTCAGAATATCATCCTCGCCGAGACCCGTCACGTCGATAATGTCGCTGACAGACATATTGCGGGACAGCATTCTACGGGCGATCTCAAAGGCCTTTTTAGCTTCGCCCTCCTCTAAGCCCTTCTCTATACCCTCCTCTAAACCCTTCTCCATACCCTCCTCTAAGCCCTTCTCCATACCCTCCTCCAAGCCCTCTTCTCTCGCCTCTTGTATAAAAATCTCACGCTGAACCTCTTCGATCGGAACCCACTCCATCGTCCTCCACTCCTTTCTGAACTGAGGCGTGATGTCTTTTTTAGACAACCGCAATATCATCCCGACAAAGCCGCGTATTATATGTTTTGTCTCACTCGGATAGTCTCGCTCTCTCAGTATGCCGGCGAGTACGCGCGCGTACTCCTCGCGTTTTTCGGCTAAGCCGTCTGCTTTTAACATCAGAATAGACGCCAAAACACAGATGGCGAACGCTCGCTTGTCGTGTTTCAACTCCTCTGCGTCGGCGTATCTGACGGAATAGGTGTTGTACTTGAACAGTACCTCAGTTCCAAAACAGACTTCGTGATAACTGCCGACCTCTTCGATATTCCCCGTAAAAATAGCCAATGACGTAACGGGGACTCTAAGCCTATCGCTCGCTCTGTAGTACCCCTCGAACATTCTGAGCGCGAAGTTCTCGAAGTTCTCGTCACGCCAATGCTGTTGCTCGACATAAAGAGCTACCCTCTGTATTTTATCGTTCAATAAAGGTATGCCAAAGCAAGCGTCCGACACTCTCATATCTTTATCGGTCCCTGAGTTTATCACGGGGTGTTTGTCACGCAGGAAAAGGATTTTTTGAGAACGATCCCGCTTCGCGGCTAAGTCGGGGAGAAAAAATTCAATAGCCTCGTCAGGCATTTTTATTAGAATACTTTTCCACCCTTGATCTATCCATTTGTCGCTCATAGCATTGCGAATGCCTCCGAATTCAACACTGAATATTAAGTTATTTAACGCGGATCACGCAAAATTATATCATGTTACGCTAAGGGTGGGCTAAGGTATGAAAATAAAGCTCCGGCCTCGGACTTCTCGCTGCGGGTCGGAGCTTTTGTGTTTGTTGTCGCGTATTGCGCCGTCAGACCTACCTTATCCATCGGAAAATTATTTTTTCATTCTGTTCAACTACATCAAGTTCGTGATGGTCGGCGGTTAAAATCGCGCCGTCACACATGGATGCTTCCGCAAGAACAATGGCGTCAGCAAGTGATATTTTGTAAGACGATTTCAGCCGTCCGGCTTCTTCAAAAACGCTATCAGTTATTTCGGAAATTATGGTAATCGGTAAACTTCTCACTACTTCAAGCATGACATTAGCCGCTTCTTTTCCGTGCGCTCGGTAGTCGTCATAATACACTTCCAAAAGATTCAGTTTGTTCATACGAATGCTGACATTTCCCTTAGCTGCTTCTATCAGCGTGGATTTCACCAAGACCCCGCCATTCTCACCGTTCAAATAAGCAATAAGCGCACAAGCGTCCAAGACGTATTGTTTTGTCATCGTTCAGCTTCTTCCTCAAGTCTTTCAGTGAGAAATTTATCGGCAGACAGTTTTCCGTCGGTGTACATTCCATACGCTTTTTCAATTGCGTCCAATGTCGCGTCGCTCTCGACAGGCGTGAGAATAATGCCCTTGTCTGTTTCCCGCACTCGCATTTGTGGTGAACGTATCAGTTGAAAAAGCGGATTGGGCAAAATGTTTGTGTTCAATATCATGTCATGCATTATATTCAACTCCTTTTACTTTTCATGTCTTCTGTAAAAGTTCTCATGGACACCGAGATAGAGTAAAATCCTAGTTAAGAACTGTAATTTCGACGTTATCTATGCCCGCTATGTTTTCCACGACTTACTCCGGCACAAACGGCTCGGCCAGCGAGATGTCCATAGCTTTTGCTATAAGCGTCTCACGGATAAAATCAACCGACAAGTCAGGATTGTCTATGGCCGCGCGTCCGATCTTAGCCCAAAACTCGATTTGCCCACCGATAGAACGGTTCTCCGCTTCCGCGATCCATTTCGCCGCCTTATAGAGCCCATTGCTTATTTTTATTGATTTGTTGCCTGTCATAGTCTGCGGCAATTTCCTAGCCTCCTTATAAAATATTGTTGACACTATAGTGGCATAACACCACTCTTGTGTCAACAAGGTCAACTCTCTTAACGGACGAATGCCAGAGTCATAAAATTAAGTATGAATTTTTCAATAAAGCTCCGCGCCTCGGACTTCTCACGAGGCGCGGAGCTTTATGCCGACTGCCGCGCTATTTCAGCTTGACAATCCAGTAGTCGTAGTAGCCATGATTGCTTCCTGATACGTCGCCGTCGTTGCTGTAGGAGAATCCGGCTACGATATAACCGCCGTCGGATGTCTGTTGGATGGATTGGGCGTGATCATCAACTGACCCGCCGAGCGACTTCTGCCATACGATGCCTCCTGTGGAGTTCAGTTTGACGATCCAGTAGTCGTAGTTGCCGTGATTGCCTGATACGTCGCCGTCGTTGCTTTCGGAACGTCCCGCTACGATATAACCGCCGTCGGATGTCTGTTGGATGGATTGGGCGTAATCACTATCTGACCCGCCGAGCGATTTCTGCCATACGATGTTAGGGGCGGAACCGGGGGTCGGGGTCGGTGTGGGAGTTGGCGTAGGCGTAGGTGTCGGGGTGGGTGTCGGTGTCGGATTGGGGAGAGTTATCGGAAACGACCCAATTTTCCAATCGATAACATTGAGGGAGAATTTCAATTCATCGAATAGTTTTGTGCCGTTGAATTTTGCAAATCCCTCTTTGAATAATTCAAAGAGATCCGCGGTGAGCTTCACCTTGAATTTTGCGTCAATAACTCCCAAGTCAGAGGTATCTAAAAAATTTGTCTCATACTGCGCGCCGACTGTAGCCTTAAGTGAGGTAAACGGCAACAAGCACATATTGAGGGTGAATTTCGGCCCAAAGCCAAGCTCTGAAGACAATTCCACGGCAGGTTTTATCGCGGTGTTCTCAATTCTCGTCAGCTTAGGAAGCGGGTTAAGCAAAGGAAACTTTGTGGGTTCTTCTATGTCCCAATAAAACCCGCAATCACCATTAAAAGTGGTGTCGAACCCTATATCCAAACCGCCCCCAAGTTCAAATTTGATGTCTAAAATACCCTCCACTTGAGTATCCCATGGAATGGGGATAGGCACGGGGCCAATCCAAATAATAACAACCCCTCCAAATAGCTTATATTTAGCCGGCGTCCATGTATATTCATCTTCATATCCAATGCTCCCCCGAGCCTCTAATTCGATCTTGCTTTCCAAAGTGTACGGGAAATGAATCGCCAATTTACGCGGCACGGAGTCTTGAATGGACAGCAAGAACGAAAAACTTGACGTCATCGACGTTTTGTGGCTCAATTTGAGAGATTCGCTAAAAATATCATCTAACTTGGCATCTAATTTTGCCGAAGGCAATATCTCTGACGGGATAACCACTTTAGGAAGCGGAATATCAAGAGGGAATTCCTTTGAATAACTTCCCGTAACGATAGAATCCCATATATCCAAAACACCGTTTGTTTTGCTCGTCGTCACATATGATAAATCCGCAACCCCCATAGAACGAGACGGGGTCTCATGAAGGGAAAAGAATAAATTTCCGTCAGACAAAATATCAATAAACTTAGCCTGTCGCAACGTCAGACCTTGAGTCCCGTCCGCGTTGTTTTGAATCGACTCTACCACAGCGGCGAAGCCATAGATGGACTCTTTGGAAGGTGGGGCGACAATCACGTCACCCGTCTGATAAATTTTTGCGGCGTTGGATATTATCGCCTGTGTGGGAGCTATCGCGGAGGATTTATCGCTTTCTTGAGCAAAAGAAAGAGAGATAATATCTTCAATTTCGATACTGGAGACGTTTGGCTGCAAAACTGCGTTCTCCACCAGAACATTGTCGCCGCTAATGACGAAGAATTGCTCCTTGGTTTCATTATCAGATTTAGAATTGTCACCGCCTCCACTACCGCCCCCGCAACCACCGGCCATCAACACGACAACCGCCACAAACAACAACACCCAAGAACTCCAACTCTTTCTCACTTAAAACGCCTCCCTGTAAAAATGATTTTCAGAAATCCGAAAAACTTAAGCACAAAAAAGCCCCTCTCGCGCATCGGCAAAACCGACCGCGAAAAGGGGTGCAATACATATATTATGCGAGTTCAGAGAAAAAGAACCCGATTTAGAGCGTTGTAATTTTAGACTATAACTCCGAACTATTATAGCCCAAATCCGGTCTCAGTACATCAGTAAAAACCACTAAAATCACCCTATCGTATAATTTCATAATTTTGTAAGCGTATTTTGTCAGTATAGCACAGCAAAGTCCACATTCGTCAGCAAGATCCTCAAAGTAACGTAGAGGCGCGCAAACTTTGAGGTGCTCCTGAAGCAACCCTATAGTATCTTTATCATACGAGTCATATTATTTTTTAACACCGCCTTAGAGGAAAATGATATGCCGTCCTGTGTTTGCCCTCATCTTCGCGCCATTCCGGCGCGGCCCGGCCGCACAGCTCCGTCGCGTAGCGGCACCTTGTATGGAAGTGGCACCCGGATAGAGGCGACATCGGGTTTGGCATGTCGCCTTGATTATCCTGAGTTCATCGGAAACTAATTGGTCCGCAATCTCGCTGACGATAACCATATCTTTCCCTATTGTCTCTAAAATCCGGCTTTGGGTGAAGAACAGTCCTATTCGTGAAATCCCCTACCCCCAGCCTCTCTCCCGGGGGGGATGATTGGGTCGGAGGTAAGGGATTTCTTTTATAACGCTACGCCTATCTTAAAATAATAAAAAATCGCATAATACACCTTAATTTTAGAAAATTTTGAATATCAATATTTCGCTGGGTGTATTGTTAGAGCCCCTCTGCAGCGCCCGATGAGATATAGGCTGCCGCAGACCAAGACCACGTCGTTCCCCTCCGTTTTGTCGAGCGCGCGGTTTATGGCGTCAAGAGGGTTTTCAAACGATTCAAGCGACCCCTCCGTTTTGTTGCGCCAATCGAACTTCATAGCGGCCTCGGCGAGAGCCGGGGCCTTCAGGCTTCGCTCCATGTCCGGCACACAAGTCGGGTAAAGAGCCAAGCTCTCCGATATTCCGTTCAGCGCCTCAAGGCAGGCCGAGTAGTCTTTGTCTTTCATCACTCCGTAGACGACGCCGATTTTTTTGTCTCCCCAAAGCTCCCTGACGCTTTCGGAGAGCTTCGTCACACCGTCGATATTATGCCCTCCGTCGAGAACCAACAGCGGACGGTCACGCTTCAGAATTTCGAGCCGCCCTGGCCAGCGCGCGTTTTTCATGCCCTCTCTTATGGCCTCTTCCGTCAAACGGGGAAATTTTTCCAACATGCGGGAAACGGCAAGCATGGCCAAAGACGCGTTGCTCAACTGGTAACGGCCTATGAGCCCCGTATGAACCTCTTTTAAGCTGAGAGCGCGCGAGGCGAAATCAAAAGCGCAACCGTCCTCAAAGACGCGCGCGTTTGAAAGCCTTGCGTCCTCCGCCACGCTGAAAGGCGCGGCCTGCGCGCGCGCGCAAAACTCATGAAAGAGCAAAATGAGCGCGCTGTTGTCGCCAAGGTAGCAGGCCGGAACGCCTGCGCGAACTACCGCGAATTTTTCGGAGGCAATTTTTTCTACCGTGTCTCCAAGGTACTCCGTATGGTCCATTGAGATAGAGGCTACAATTGAGCAAACCACGTTAGATAATAAATTTGTGGCGTCCAATCTCCCGCCCAAGCCGGCTTCTACAACCGCAAAATCGACGCGCTCCTCACGCGCCAGCCAAAACGCGGCGGCCGTCACGAGCTCAAAATAAGAAGGGGGGTCGCCGCGCAAAAACTCATCATCAGACAATTTTTTGGTAACAATTTCGGCGGCTGACATCCAACGCGAAGGCAATAAAGGCATGCCGTCGATCAAGAGCCGCTCGCCGGGGCTTTCGAGATGGGGGCTGGTGTAAAGGGCCGTTTTATAACCCGCCGCCCTAAATACGGAATCTAAAAACGCGCATGTCGAGCCCTTGCCGTTTGTGCCGACGACGTGAACCGACTGGTACGCGCCCTCCGGATTATCCAACAACGACAAAAGACGCCCTATGCGGTCAAGCCCGGGGCGTATGCCCTGCGAAGCGCAGCGGCTGAACAGAGACTCCGCATCGTCGAAAGAAACCATTTTTCACCCTCCCGAAAATAGCGATATTGCTGCGAGCTTATTTTATCACTTGCGGAGCAAAGCCGCCGACCACTATGGCCATGAAACGCGGTGTCTTCAAATTAAAGGCCCCAAGTGAGATTTATCTATATATTTTGTCTATATAACCAGTGGCTGATATTATATGGACATTTCATTATCACTATATTAAAATAACAAATCGTGTTTATGAAGTATGAAGTTTTTTAGGAAGGGAATGATGTGTAGGGCAAAGAAAGCAGGGAGTGTACGTGTCGGTACGAAATTTAAGGCAAGGGAGATGTACAGGATGGGTAAGGAGTTGACGATTGATTACGTCAATATCCGGCAAGTTGTTTTTGGCCCGCGCAGCGAACTCAAGGGCGGCGTTTTGACCGTCAACAAGGACGAGCTTATAGATTTGACAAAAAGCCCGGTGTTTGGGTCTTTCGACATCAAGATAGCGTCGCCGGGCGAGGACTGCAGGATAATAGGCATTATGGACTCCATGCAGCCGCGATGTAAACCTGAAGCCCCCGATACGTCGTATCCGGGAATATTGGGCAAAATGGCGCCGGCCGGAGAGGGAAAGACCGTTGCCTTGAGAGGGGTTTTGGTCTCCGAGATTTATTACCCCAAGCTCAACATCAAATGGTATTTGGATATGTGCGAACCATGTTCCAAATATTCTTTCTACTCAAGACACCACCACGTCATCTTAGACGCCACCCCCGGAGAGGGTATCTCCGACATAACATACGCCGAGGCTCTGAAACGCGCGTCCCTGACGGCCAACGTATACCTCGCCAAATTAGGCATAGGGCAGAGGATCGACAAAAGCGAAGTTTTCTCCCACCGCGCATTGGAGGGCAAGGAGGCCGAGGGCCTCCCGAGAGTCGCCTACATCAACGTCCAAATGGCCTCTCACGATACGTGGAACTTCCTCTATTACGGGCAGAGCGCCTTAGGTTATCTGCCAACCGTTATTCAACCAACCGAAATTCTTGACGGGGCCGTAATCTATCGCTACTGGGACTCCACGTACCAGCTTCAGGACGAGCCATACGTGCGCGAGCTTCTGAGCCGCCACGGAAAAGACATCAACTTCGTGGGCGTGGTCTTTGCCAACAACGTGATGAAGATAGACGACAAAAACGCCATGACGATGATGGCGGCGTCTCTTTGTAAACACACGCTGCGCGCCGACTGCGTTATGGTCAACAAATCGGGCATGGGGCACGGACAGCTCGACGCGACCATGGCGTTCAACTGGAGTCAGACCTTCGGAATGCCAGGCGCCGTCAACTTGGCCGGAGTGAGCAACGACGTCCCGGGCGACATGCTGGTCGTCGCCGACCCAAAGGTAGATGCGGTGATAAACAGCGGACGCGACTTCGTCCTGACGCACCCTAAGGTGAAGCGGCTTATCGGGGAAGGGACCAATGTCCCCTGCCTCTTGGGTCACGACCCGTGGGGGCCGTTTACGCGCACGACCAACTGCGGCCTCGTCGCCGTTTACGGTCAGCTTGGCACGTACTTTCAGACAGAGGACGACGACATAGACTGGACGGTCGCCGTTTAAGCGAGTAGGTGAAGATTAAATGGATAAATGCAGAATAGTTCATTACATTAACCAGTTTTATGGCGGATATGGCGGAGAGGATACCGCCGACATGGGTATCGAGGTCAAAGAAACGCCTGTAGGGCCGGGCGGGCCGCTCGGGAAACTTTTGGCGGACACAGGCGACATTGTGGCTACAGTCATATGCGGAGACAACCACGTCGCGGAGAACATAGAAGGCGTCACCGACGAGCTTTTGACGATAATCGAGCGATACAAGCCCGACCTCTTTATCGCGGGGCCGGGGTTCAACGCGGGGCGCTACGGCTTGGCCTGCGGAGCCATCACCGCAAAGGTGTGCGAGCGGCTCAAGATTCCGGCCGTGACCGCGCTCTACGTCGAAAACCCAGGAACGGAGCTTTACCAAAACAGGTGCTACATTCTCAAGACTAACGACAACGCGCGTGAAATGAAAAAGGTCGTGGAAGCTGTCGCTGTTTTCGCGCGCCGCCTTGCGAACGGCGAGGAAATAGGCAAAGGCGACGCCGAGAACTACCACGGCGCGGGCCCCGCTCCTGTTATCGACTACACAACCCCGGCGGCGAAGCGCGGCATCGACATGCTACTGTCAAAGCTGAGAAAAGAGCCGTTCAAAACCGAAGTGGTCATGCCGGCTCACGAGGCCATTCCCATCCCGACGATACAAAAGCCCATATCCGAGGTGCTGCTTGCCATAGTCACGGACGGCGGACTTGTGCCGAAGGGCAACCCCGACAAAATGGTCCCCGTCAACTCCACCATGTACAAGTCCTACTCCTTGGAGGGCAAAAACAATCTTGAGGCAAGCGACTACGAGGTCAGCCATCAGGGCTACAACAACGCCTTCGTGTTGCAGGACCCGAACCGCCTCGTGCCGATAGACGCCGCGCGCAGGCTTGTCGAGAAGGGCAAGATCGGGAAGCTGTTGGATCGCTACTACACCACGGCGGGGGTTATGACTCCTATGAGCGTGGGGAAAGAGATTGGACGCGGCATAGCGGGAGAGCTGAAAGAGGCAGGTGTGGACGCGGTTTTACTCGTCTCGACCTGAGGAACTTCCACTCGCTGCGGTGCAGTGATGACAAAGGAATTAGAACGTGCCGGTTTGCCGGTAGCGCACATCACCAACCTCACCAAGATAGCCGAGGGTATAGGCTCAAAGCGTATACTCAGGGGCAACAGTGTAGTTCACGTCTTGGGAAACCCCAGTTTGACGCGCGATATGGAAGTAGATTACAGAGAAACGATGTTGATAAAGGCTCTGGAACTCTTGGCCGACAAGCCCGACGACGAGACCAGCAGCGTTATCTACGAGTAGCGTTCACTATTTTAGAGTGATATTAGGAGGATATTTATTGTGGACTACATGAAAATAGCCGAAAGTTTTGAGATTTGGATGTGCGTTATCCCGGCGATAGTTCTCGTCATAATTCAGGCTTTTTTGTTCGCCGTGAAGGCGTACAAGGCTGGGCTTGAAATAGGCATGACCAAGGGGCAGCTAAACGCGGCCATCCGCGCTTCGGCCGTCTCGTCCGTCGGGCCGGCCGTCGCGGTCGTGTCTACGCTTCTGGCGCTCTTGGTTTTGGTCGGCGGCCCCATCGCTTGGTACAGGCTCGCCTACATCGGCAACGTCCTCTTCGAGACGCTGTCTTTGAACTTCGGCATAATCGCGGCAGGCGCCACCCCGCAGGCCATAACGACCCAAGCCTTCGTGACCGGAGTCTGGATCATGGTCTTGGGGTCTATTCCATGGATAATCTTCTCGGTTTTGTTCACGGATAAAATGGACTACATGCAGGAGAAGCTATCGGGCGGCGACCCGCACATAATGAAAATTATCGCCGCTTCCGCCATGGTCGGCGGTTTGGGCTCATTATCGAGCACCTACGTCGTGCAGTTCAGCAAAAACACCACCGCCACGCTTGCCGGCGCCGCCGTTATGGCCGTAATCTGCGCCTACAACTCGAAGGCGAAGTTGGGGTGGCTGCGCGAATGGTCGCTGGCGTTCGCTCTTTTGGGCGGAGTTTTGGCCGCGGTGCTGCTCTAATATAGAGGGGAGGAAATATTATTATGGATAAAAAAGCGATACTCAACAAGAATTATATGCCCTATATTCATAGAATGGGAAAAATTACGAATACGCTTGGCGTGTTCATGGGGCTTGCGCCGGTTGTTTACCTTGGCTTTAGATACGGCCTCTGGCCTACGGGCGGAGCCTTGCTTCAGGGGTGGATAAACATCGCCGCTATCATGGCCAGCTTCTGGATAATGCAGCCGATTCAGTTCTTTCCGATTCTCGGCGTAGCCGGGACGTATATGTCGAACCTCTCCGGCAACATCTCCAACATGCGCGTGCCCTGCGCCATAGCGGCGGAGCAGGCGGCGGGCGTCGAGGCTGGAACGCCTGAGGCGGAGATATGCGCCAACATAGCAAACGCCGTTTCGACTTATGTCAACTTGATCTTTTTGACAGCGGCCGTTATCGGCGGAACATCCCTTCTCGCGTCTTTGCCCCCCAACATCTCGGCCTCGCTCAACTTCCTGCTTCCGACGCTGATGGGCGGGTGCGTCGTCATGGTGGGGTGGGACCAGCCCCGAATACTTCTCATAGGCTTCTCCATCGCGATAGCGACGCGCTTGTTTACCGTGTTTCTGTTGCCGTGGTTCAACTCCTTTGCGGACATCACGTCTATCGTCATAACGGCCGTCGTGTGCATCTCGCTCTTTAAGGCCAAGGTTTTTATTAAGGTCTGAAAAATTAGGGGCGGCCAATTTGACCGCCCGTTTTTCATAATGGAAAACCCAAACATTTCTCTTTACGAGGACGACGTCGTTTATCGTCCGCCGCTTGAGGCCAAAAGCGCGCTGCTGGAAGTTGCATACGGCTGCACTTGGGGCAGGTGTACTTTCTGCCGTCAGCAAAAGGCCAACGGATTCAGAAAAAACTCGCTTTCAGTTATCGAGGAAAAGCTGCGCCTTCTGAGCGAAATGAACGAAAATCAAGAAAAAACAGGAATGTTTCTTTTAGGGGCAAACGTCTTGGTGTTGAGTCCGCGAATACTCAAGGAGATTTTTATACTTGTTCATCGCTATCTGCCGAAAATCGAAAAAATAAGCATGTTTGCCCGCTGCGACGACGTTATGCGAAAATCGGACGGCGCTCTATTGGAGTTGAAAGCTATGGGGCTCGGCGACCTCTATGTCGGGCTCGAGTCCGGGTCGGACAAGGTTCTGCGGATGTGCGACAAAGGCATGACATCGCGCGGGATGCTCGATACGTTCAACCGTTTGGACAGGCTCAATATCAGCTATTCCCTTAGCTCCATCACCGGCCTCGGAGGCAAAGAACTCAGCCTCGAACACGCCCTCGAAACAGCGGCGCTTTATAGCAATATCCATCCGAAAACCATCCGCGTTATGACCCTCACTCCCTGGCCCGGCACGCCGCTTTTTCAGTCTATCGCGAGCGGAGAGTTTGAGGAGCTGTCCCCGTGGGAGGCGCTTTTGGAAGAGCGTATCTTTTTGAGCCAGCTAAATCTCACGAAAGAATGTCTTTTTGTGGGGACTCACGTCTCCAATAACATTCCCCTCGCGGGGTTGCTGCCGAGACATAAAGAACCGCTCTTGAAGATTATGGATGAAGTCCTCTCACAGTTAAATCCCGGCTATGTTCAAAAAGCGTCCTTCGGACAGTGGTGATTAAGAGCGGAGCAGTGACCCGGAATATACCGTACACATGATATTCTCCTCAAGCATAGCCCTCAAAATACTTTATGACTATAAGGCTGCTTCAGTCAATAACGGGCGGCAAGCAGCCGCCCGTTATTGTATAGTGTATAGTCATATTTGCGTTTACCGAAGATGGGATCTCCCTCAAAAACTCCAAACCCACCCAACATTTATCAAATGCCTATTATAGTCATGAATCTCCGAGTTACTATCATTGTCCGTGTACTGATAGCTCATCTCCAACGTGAGTTTCTCGCTCAGGCGCTTAGCGGCGCTGAGGCCGATACGAAGGCGCTTGTCCCTGCGGTTGTCCGTTTCGAGTATAGTAGCTGGGCCGTCGTATCTTTCCTCTGTATAACTCAAACTCGGCGACAGCTCAAGCCCGTTTTGCAGCTTGAAGCGAAACCACGCGCTCGCCTCCCATCCGTCGTAACCGTAGTCTTTATAGTCGGCGTTAGCAAAGACGTAACGGCCGCCTATGGTAAATTCGTGGTCTGACTTGCCGAAGAGCCACCAGGAGT
>BOCC01000016.1 GCA_026002715.1 Synergistales bacterium | reverse complement strand
TTGTTACGGCCCGCAAGTCACATTGGGCGAGCCCGTCGCCGCTACCGAGCCGCAAGCGACGGGGTCGCCTATTCGCCCGGCTTGCAGTCCGTTCACGGTCACTGTCGGAGAACCAAAAGCGAGAACTGACGCGTGTGTTTCCGGGATAGGCGGACACGTGTGCGGAGCCCATGCGTCCGTCTGCCTGTGCCACGAAAGGCTGTTAACTGTCACATTCGGGCTTCCCTGAACGTTCGGGCGCGGAGGCCAGCAGCCGTGGCCTGTGTCAATATCGCCAAGTCGATGTACCGGCGGCATGTTCAAGTCACCTCCTAATCGTTCAACCCGATGTGAGCGCCGCGCATTGTGAAGTCCCCATCGACCTGAATATTCAAATTGCCCCCAAAGTGCCAGTTCCCATTTGCGGGCGTCTCGATGTTAATGTCCTTTTCCGGCGTTATCTCGATGCAGCAATCCCCGTCGTTATGCCTCAACTGCACGTTACCATCACTCGGCTGCGGCGTCGGTATCTTTGTGCTTTGCGAGAAAACGCCGACAATGGCGAAAGCGTTTGAGAGGTCGTGTAACCGCGTCTCCACCGCCTCCTGTATTCCGCCCGACTGATGCCAAGCGTCGAAGCACCTGTCAGCGAAAACCACAATGCACTCGTCGCCCGCGCGAATAGGAAACGTCAGCGTGAAGTCGCCGCCACGGGGGAAGAACACCGGGACGTCGACCATAAGCGGAAGCTCCTGAGACTCAAGCGTACCGTCGGGCTTGCGTATGGACTCTTTCCCCGCCGCTTGGACCGTGACGGTTATCGTGTCCGGGTCAAAGCTCTGGATTATGCCGGGGCAGCATACGCGCATATTGACGGCCATAGCCTCGGATAAGGCTCTGAACTGCTCTACGTCGTCCTGTTCTCGTTCCTGTCTTGACTGCATTAGATCACCTCGCTTTTGGCCAACAAAAAACGCCGCGCGTTTTTCGCGTGACGTTTTGGGTTGCTTATTGTCTAAAATACCTAATCGTCTTCGGCCATTTCAGCGTCAAACTCGGCGCTGTCATATTCGCCGTGAAGGGTGTCTACCGTGTCAGCGGCGATTCGCCCTCGCTCAGAAATGTCACCATTGCCCGCTATACTGGCTTCGTGAATTTCTATTTTTGCACAGTCTGAGTACAGCTTATCAAGCGCGTCTTCACCCATAAACAAAACCTGTCCAACCGTCAACCCAAATTCGGATTTAAGAAATTTTTCTTCGTCCTTTGTAAACTCTACATTCTCCGGTAGTTTCACATTGAACCTCCTTTATTTCCCTGACCACATAACAGTAACCACATTCCCTGAGTTACGGTTTATTACTATACTTGAACCGTTATGCCTGTAAATATCATTATCAGGGTTGGTTTTGTCTTGGCTCGGAGTTTGCGCTAACATCTGTAAAACCCTGTTAGGCGATATTCCCCTCTCGGCAATCCGCTGGTACGAGTGTTCCGAAAAAGATTTTATTTCTGTGCCGGACGATGTTTTCTGCCCGATAATCCGTCTGTCATATTTCGCCCTATCTTTTGCTGAAAGTTTCGGCGTAGTATGCCCCTTAATCCCACTTCCCGGCCCGCCGTCACCGCTATATATTATTATATCATTTCCACTTATGTACTCGCTCCGCGCGGCGCCTCCGTTAGAATGGGGGAAATAGATTGCGGACATAAAACTAATCATATTTTTCACCTACTTTTTCACATCCGTAGCCTTGCCGCTCGTGTCGTCCATAGCCACGCCGACAATCTCGCAGTACCACTCGTTACCCCAAGTGTCGCCCTTGTAGCGGCATTGGATAACGCGGTACACGCCATCGGATGCGAGCTTCGCGGGCGGCTCCGAGGATTTTTCTTTGCCGTGTTTTTTCTTTTCCTGTCCGGCTTCCTCGATGTCGCCCTCGATTTTGACCGTGCCGCCGACATGAATTTCAGAGTTAAGCAAGCATCTAATTTGTATCCCCTTGTTGGTCTGCTTCGGGCTGTCTATCATCCCAGTGGACGGCGAGATAAGATAAGCGTTTCCGGGTATCGCCTCGTCCTTGGGTACAATGTCAATGCGCCCGTCCTGAATACTCCACGTTGTGTTGGTCGTCTTGCAGATGTCGGCGATAACGTCGCGGCTGCTTCTGAATATCGTCTTGCCGCGCGGGAGCTTTTCGCCTCCAAGGTCAGGACAGTAGCCAAGCTCGATGCCGTGTTCTTTCATCGGCTCTATGGCGGCGTCGAGAATATCTTTTTGCGTAGCGCCGGCCGACAGTGTTTTATTCGTCATAGCGTAGATGTAGCCCTCGTCGCCGTCGCCCATCGTAATTTCAAGGATTTTATCGACCACATGTTCGCGGAGGCGGCGCACCTGAATGATGTTGCCCTTGTAAATCAACCCCATCTTGGCCTTGTATCCGGCGTTCAGAATCACCGTGTCGAACTCGTCCTTTATTTTCTGTGCCGTGTCGTCCGACAGGTTCCAGATTTTGACCTGCGCTTTATTCGGCGTCTCCGTGTCGGTCTTGAGTATGTCAAAGGCGATTTTGAGCCCGGAAAGCTCTATTCCGTCTCCGCCGCCCTTGCCGACGATAAGCGAAATATCGCGTATCCACTGGTCATGCTGCTGCGCCATCCGTGTTGTCCTCCGTTACGAAGAATAGGTTGGCCTCGCCGCCCAGATTGTCGTAGCCGGGGCGCTCGTCGGAGCCGTTTTCGTAGGCTATCAACGCGCCCTTGAAGCCGAGATACCCGTACTGCTCCAACAGGTTACAGCCCGTCACGAGAGGGATACCGTTCACAATCGGTTTCTGAGTGTCGGAGTCGGCGATGTCAATGACCCAAGATTGCATTTGCTCGGCGGCGTTCCAGTAGAGGTTGACGATGTAATGGATGTCACCAAGGACGATAGAGAACGATTGGGGCGTAGCCGTTAAGGGGATTTTATACGGTGTCCACATCAGAAAGAACCCCCTGTGTTGTATCGTTGCCCTTGTTTAGTGCCGGCTGCTAATACTGACACTCGCTCACCCTCCGCCGTTCCGCTCGCGTTCGTCGCCTGCTTCTCCCCGCCCTGCTGCTTCGACTGAGTGACGGGCGCGTTCTTCTGTGCGCTTGCCGGGACGCTCACCTTTTGCGTATCAACGAGTATCACCTCGACGCAATCGAGCGTCAGGACAAGGCTGTTTTCAGTATCCGCGCTCGTCGTCTCAGATATGTCGCGGATAAGCATGTTTTTATACTCGCGCTTGCCCGTAGTAATGTCGAACGGCTCTCGCGATTCCTGAAGCTCTCTTACTTTTTCGTACACGTCGCGCGGGGCGTTGGCGTCACCCAGCGCACCCTTGCCGACGATAATAGTCACTTCCTGAGGGAGCTTGTAAGCGTGGTCTGATATGTCCGCGCCTGTCTGCACGGGGTGAGACGTTATCTCAAGTTTGTCGTTGTGCCGCTCCTCGATGGTCACATCGAAGGTCAGCCCGCCGACGGAGCGCACAGTCGCTGTCGTCTCCATTTATCTGCTACCTCCTATGTCCGGCGATACTACCGGAGGGGTATAGCGCGTAGCGTCGTTCAATTTCGCGCTTGTCCTCTCTGCTACGTCCTCTGGATTGCCCGCGCCATCTATGGTTATTGTTACGTCATTTTGAACATTGTTAGTCTGGGTATTACTGATGTTGTTCATCTCTGTTTTACCGGCTTTTGTAGGTTCTGTCACGAGAGGCGGGTTTTCTATGACTACGTTTGCTGGCGAAATGGTTATTGGCTGAGACTGCGACTGCGACTCTTGTGTTGATTGAGTCTCTCTTTTGGGCATTTCTCCAGTCTCGCGATAGGACATCAGGGCTTCATAGTCAGCGGGAGCAACTTTCTTCATGCGTTCCAACCGTTCATTACGCGCGTCTTCATCCATGCTATTCATAGTGTCAGATTGTCTTTTGAGCATATCATCATCAAATTGCCGCTTGCCCTGCCTCTTTTCGCCGTAGCCGGTGAGCCGTTTATCCTCCTCTTCCGGAGTTTCTCCGCCACCCCACAGCTTTGACAGCCAGTTCCACGCGTCTTTAGCCCAGCCGATAAGGGTTTTTATCGTCCCGGTCACGGCGTCTATAGCCGCGCCGATAGCGCCGAATGTCGTTTCAGCTACGGTTTTGAGCGCGTTGAATATGCCCGTAACGTCGACGCCTAAGCCGCTCAGGACAAAATTCACGAGGTCGCGGATAACATCGAGAGCGCCTGATATGGCGTTGCCTATAGCGGCGAAAACGCCTTTGGCCACGCTGCCGGCCGCTTCAAAAGCCCCCGATAGATCGCCCCTGAATAAGGCGGATATTGTATCGATGACGCCCTTGATGACATTTGCAAGCGGCTCGATTATCGTTCGGGCCGTGCTTACAATGTCGTTGAATATCTGCTCTGCGACAGTCACGACGCTGGACAGGTCAACGCCGAACGCGTCGCCTATGAGCTTTACGATATTGCTGAAAACACCGAGAAGTTGTTTTCCTACGCCCTCCGCGATAGAGACAAGCCCGCCGAGAGCCTTTCTCAGCCCCTCGTTGACGGTCTCTTCGTCTCCGCTAAAAAGTCCTTTCAGGAAACCGAACGCGCCGAGAACGGCGTCCTTGACCCCCGCAAGCTGAGCTTTGAATCCGTCAAAGATACCCGTAAAGTCGAGACGCTCCCATACCCACGCGGCTAATACTTTTAGGTCTTCCCATATCTCCTCGACAGCCGCCGCCGCTTCTTCTATGTCGCCTATCCACGGGCCCCAGTCAAAGTAAGATACGCCGCCCTCAAGATATGTCATCAGGTCGTCCCATATCAGGAATAATGCCGTCATAGCTCCGACTACCATTCCAATAGGCGTAGTGAGCCACATCAAAAACGCGCTTATGGGTTTCCACGCGGCGATAAGTCCAATACCAGCGAGAGCGAGATTTTTTGTTTTGTCGTCGAGAGTGTCCCACCAGTCGGCGAGTCGGGCGAAGATCATCCCGAAACGTGAGAACGTGGAGGACAAAAACTCACTTACGCGCCCGACAAAAGAAAGGATAGACTGAATGACCTTTTTTACTGTGTCGGCGTGTTCGAGAAGCCACTTGCGTATGGCTATAAAACCGTCTTTCATCTTCACGATGAACCCGGTCATAACTGAGCGCATAATCATCTGTGAGAGCTTGCCGAACTTGCCCATCTCGTCAGCGAAGTCTGAGGCGGCGCTCGTCGCCGCGCCTAAATCTATTCCGGCGGCGTCGGCAAACGCGTCATACTCGTTTCTGAGAGCGGCGATGTCGGAGGTCATCGTCGTGATTATCGTCGGGTCAAGATGGAACTTTTTAGCGTAGGCGAGCTGCTGAGACTTGTCCATCTTTTTCAGCGCGTCTGAAATCTCATAGAAAAGCGTAGAGCTTTCTTTGATTTTCCCGTTGGAATCCTTGATTTTTATACCTAAATCGTCAAAGGATTTCTGAGACTCCTTCATGCCGCTGGCGGCTTGCCCGGCTGCTCGTGAAATACTAAGCAACGCGCTTTTTGCGGCCTCCGCGCTGCTGTCGGTCTGAGTGGCTATAAATTGTATTTTATCGAGCTCGGACACGGACACGCCCGCGAGGTTGGCCGCGTCGGAGAGGCTGTCGAGGTCGCTCACCATGCCGTTAAAAAAGCCGCTTACTTTGCTGACTATGGCGTAAACGCCTTGAAACGCTAAGGTAATATCGCGGACGCTTCTCACGGCGTCCATAACGCCGCTCTTGAACTTGTCTACTCCGCTGAGGTCAGGCTTGACGCCCAAACCCACTAAAAACGAATCTATAAGCGTCATGCCGTCCCTCCTGTCCGCGCTTTATGCCATTCTCCCCAACGTCGCTCGTTTTCCGCCTGCACGTTCAGTGCGTTGTTCATACACCTAAAATCTTCTAAGTCATATGTACCGTCCTTGGCGTCGCTGAGCTTGGCGAGACCGGCGAGGATTGGACGCCAGATGATTCCTTCGTCGTCAGGGAGTTCCGCGAGAACTGGGCCGCCCACTCCGATAGCTTGGTTCTCAAACCAGATGGGAGCCCGCGAGTAAAACCCGACAGGTTGGCCTTGATGACGTACCAGCAGAGCGTGAGCATTTCGACTACGCCCATGTCCTCGAACATCAGCGCGCCGTTTACCGCCGTGAGCTTCACCCACGCCTTGCCGGATTGCTTCGAGACGACAGAGAGACACGTCGAGATGATGTATTTCAGGTCTTCGTCTTTCAGCCCGCTCACGGCGTCTAAAAATTTATCGAGCGAGGACAGGTTCATATCGCCCGTCTCGCTCGCCGCTATCTCCGTGAATCCCTTTAGAATTGGCACAAGCCGCTTTGTGACGTAAAGCTGAGAAAACGCGTCGAGAATCCCGGCGCGATACTTTACAGTTCCGTCGTCGTACTCTATCTCGAACTCCATAACCTTGTCATTCGGCATAGGCTATCACCTCGAAAGACCAGCGCCCAGCACGACCGCCGATAAGCGGCCCCTGAACGTCCAAGCCGTCGTTCCGCCAGACGCCGCGTAGTTCACGTCAGACTGCTTAACAAAGGCCGCCTGAGATATAGTCAGGTCGTCGCCGCGCACTACGTCGCGGATAGAGATAACGTTGTCGCCCCACGTCGCCGACGTGCGGCTCTGTGAGTTGATAAGCTGCTGGAGCTGAGCGTTGACCGGCGATGTTTTGAGCAGCGTTATCGTCACAGTGCCGGTGCGCCCCTGCTCCATGAGGCTGTGCATTATGGCCCCGTCAGCGCCAGTGACCGTCTCGGTCATGTCGTTGTCAGGCGTGACCGTTATGCCCTCCGGGGCGTTGCCGCCCTTGAGGGAGAACGAACCGCCTGAGCCTGAGATTGAAGCCGTGATGTCGAGAAAAGAGTACGCGGCGGCATGGGCTTTTTGGGGGAGAAGGGCGAGAGTGAACGCTATTATTAGGAATATTAATATTAAGCTATACAATGTCTTCGCCTCCTACCTGTTCACGAAGATGATACTGTCGACGAAATGGATAGCGCCCGCCAGCTTCACGCCCACCTGAATCGGCGGGGCCTTGCGCTGTTCGCGCTCGCTCTGGGGCTGTAACGCCAACTCCTCGCACCAGACGTAATAACCGGCCGGGAGAATGTCGCCCCTGTTCAGCTCGCCGAAGCCGTCGGCGTTCCACGGCAAGTTCCGCCCGATAAGGCCGTTTCTGACGCCCTCTTCACAGCACGCTTTGACGATAGCCACAAGTATGGCGATTCCGTCTTCTGTCTGGGGTATCTTTGTCGCGGAGGTGTAGAGCGCGTTCCAAAGCTCCGTCTGGATAGCGTCGGCTAACCAGTCGAGGCCGTGAATCTCATCGAAGAACGCGCCGGAGGCCATGACTCCCTCTTGAAGAATTGCCGTGTCGTTGTTGTAGTACACGAAGACGTTGCAGTTCTTGTTAGCTATACTCTGAGCCTGAGACTCCGTTATCTGCTCATATCCTATGCCCGGCTCCTGTTTAAACTTGAGCGTGATAGTCGTCTTCGAGCCGTTGAAGTTGACCGTGAACGCTCGCCCGAAGAGCGACGCTATGGCGAACGGAACCGTAGAGCTGTACTGCGTGACCGTGCGGTTTAGGGTGAGCTTTTTGAGCTTGGAGGCTATATCGGTCGTAAACGTAGCGTCGAGAATACGCGTATCGCTGACCGTGATGCCGTACATCCTCATGCGCTCTGACGCCTCGATGAACTTGGCCACCTCGATGTGCTCGTCGTCGGATATGGCCGCAACAGTAGCGAACGTCGCGCCGTACCAAGCGGAGGAAGCGTCGGCCAAAGCCGCTATTGCGTCCTCTGGCTTCTCGGCGTCAGCGCCACCGACGGGCGGCAGCGCTGTTTCGGCCGTCATCTTGGCCATAAGCCCGATGTCGGTTTCCTGCGACGGAGCTGACGCGTAGTTGATATGCAGCCCCGCGCCAGTCGCGACGGTTTTGGCGATAAAGCGCTCGCCCGTCCATTCAAGCGTGCAGGGCTCTATATCCTCGCTGTCGGATGTAGCGGCGCTTACTATAGCCGCCACAGCGTTTAGGTTTGTACATTGTGAGAAATCGAAGGGGCCGAACTCGTAGGGCGGGTAGTCCTGCCCGAGCGTCGCGCCGCCGCTAATCTTGAAGTAGCCGTTTGTGACGGCCCGCCATACGGCAATATCCGATTCGGTTTCGGTCAATACCGCACCTATCAGCTCGCCCGGAGTAGCGGTAGCGGCCCATCGCCCTATGGCCATCTGCGCGGGCGTCGGGGACTGCATAAAGTAATTAAGCGCCGCTTCGTACTCCGGCGCGTCAAGGCCAAAATCGGCCGCCACTGATTCAATCGACGTGTAGAAGCGTATCCTCTCGCCTACGCCGATAACGTCGCTGTCGCCTATAACCAACAGAATCCCGAAATTCTTGCGCGGGGCCGCCCTCGGCGTCATATTTACTGAGACGCGGACGACGCGGCCTACTGAAAGAGCTTTATTCGCCATTTTCTAACCTCCCTGTTCTATATTATTCGTGTCAAATTCATGTCGCAGTTGGTTCCCCTCGTGGACATCAGCCAACAGTCCGCCGTCAGCGCGGAGCAGATTCAAAATCTGATACGCGCCCGCTATGTCCACGACTGAGTTGATTTTCAAGTCAACCCGTCTGAGCCATTTATCGTTGACGAGTTCCGGCAACTGAAACGGAGCGTCTACCCACGTGACGGCCACACCCGCCGCCCTGAGCGCGTCCCGGTTCTGTCTGATATGGAGCTGACGGCGCAGCGCGTCGGCTTTGTCGTCGGCTTCTGGGCCATAGAAAGAGACCAGCACGTTTTTAGTGGTCTGGTCGTAAACCACGGTTTCGCCGTCGTCCTCGCCATAATGCTGTACGTGAGGGTAGTTATTGGCGTCGCCGTTCATAATCTGAAACGCCGCCCAAGTCACAGCCGCGCCGGGCGTAGGGCCGGGGTCTTCTTGGAACGCCGGGCGCACGAGCTTGCCCTGAATGCCCGACAGTCCTGATATAACATCGTGCCAAAGGTTCTCAAGCTGAATGCGCGTAACCGCGCCAGTCTCCGTCAAAAAGCCACCTGTCGCTGAGGTGTTGTTATTCGTCGGCATTGTCGTAGCCCTCCGGTTGGAGAACAAGCATGGCTTGTATCTCGTAATATCCGTCGCCATAAGCCCACTTGTCACAGTGGACGACCTGATACCGGCTGCCGCCCCATAGAATCTCATCCGCTACGTGGGTTTCGCCTACGTTTCTGAGCCGCTCCCTGCACCAAACCGTTATACCGCCGTTCAAACGGTCAACCTCCGGCAGTCGTTCAAGGTCGCGGTTGCTTATGGGCTGCACGACGCCGTTGAAGGTCAAAAGCTCCTCGGCGACGACAGAGCGCCCATTGTCGCCGATGTCTCGGTTTCTCCGTGCTACACTAAATACGGAGTTAAATTCGGGAGTGTCGAGAACGTCCGAAACGTCCAGAGTTGCCATCAGCTCTTCGCCTCCGATTCGTCTACGATGACGTAATGGATTGATTTACGAAGCTGGCGTGTGTCTACCAAGGTTTGTACGGCTGCGTCGGGTGGTTTGCCGTGCTTGAGGTTTTTAATGCGCTGAGTTATTGGTTTATCAGGCGGCCAGTCGTTGTTGTCAAACATACCCCTAACACTGTTCCGAGCGAGCATACCGGCATCGCCGAGTGCTTTTTGTGGGTCAAAGTTTGCATCTTTAACTGCGTTAGCACAAGCCGTTTCAAGTTTTTTAACTACTCTTGGCTGCGCTTTCTGAACGCCCGGATGAAGAAAAGGACGAGGCGGAATGTTACGTACTGGGGAGCCGTTCTCGTGAATAGCTCCCAAATATGCGTTGTTCATTGCAGGGTCACTACGCGCTGCCTTATCCTCCGGGATACCGACAAGCACTCTTTGCTTACCTAAAGCCCTTAACTGCTTCTCTATGCGAGCGGCCAGTTGCGCGATCTGTACTTCGACATTTGCCAATAGAATCACCACACCCTCATGCCGCCGAGATTATAGACCTTTGCGAGAGTTAAAAACTGTATACCAAACTCCGTTGTTTTCCACGCCGCCCAACCATCAAGGTCTGAAATTGCCGTTGAATAGTCATAGCTGACACTAACACTACCTACGTTCTTTGAAGTCACAAGCCCCCGCGTTTCTGCCGCCCGTATTACAGCTGAGGCGCTTTCGTTGCCCTCCGGAGTCATTGTCCGCATGTAAAGCGTAAGAAAATGAGCTACGACAAAACAGAAGCATATTTTCCAACTTTCGTGATAACGGGCAATGTTGACTATGCCATTTGCAAATCCGATATACATATCAATAACAGCTTCGGGCACAAATGGATTGCCCGAACTATCCCAAAATTGCGGGAATATCTCTCTGAAATCGTCAATAGATAAAGGCGGGTTATTCCCCGCCCTTATGTTTGACGCTCCTTCAATAATCTGCGGGACTGTTATTGGTATCATTACTATTCGCCCGGTGTAGAATCTCCGCCATCGCCCAGCGTAGAATCTTCGCCGCCGCCATCAGTCTGTTCAGTGTCGGGCGTATCAGCCGGTTTCAGCTTCGCTTCCGCTTCTGCTTCCGCTATCGCGGTCGTCAGTTTATCCTTGCCAATTTGGGTATAGCGCGGGATTTTAAGCTCGGCGGCGCGGGCGCGGAGCGCGTCAAGTTCGCTGTTGCCGCCGCTATTCCCGCCGCCGATGTCGGGCTTCTGTTTGACCGCGACTTGAACGGCCTTATCCTTTGCCGAAACGATGGCTGTCACTGTACCGTCTTTGCACAAGGCTTTGAAATACCAATGATTCTCTACCCAATTAGGGACTTCCCCTATCCAACCGGCCCGCTGCTCAAATACAGTCCCGTCGTCGCCCTTGATTTTGAATGATTTTTTCGTGTTGATAAACATAGTTACCTCCGCTTAAATCCCGTCGTAATAGACGATGGGCTGAGTATAAAACACCTCAACCTCACTGATGTTAGCCATGTAGACACTATCATAGGACAGCGCGTCGATATTCGGCTGGGTCATAGTACGAGCAAGCGGAACGAGTTCTTCCATAGCTATGAAGCGGTCGTTGTGAACATAAGCGACCATTCTGTCCGTACCTCCGGCGCCAGCGCCCTTATTCCACGCCGTCGCTCCTATGAACAAGTCGCCGCCGTTCTTCGTCGCCACGTTGTTTTCCAAGAGGAACGTAAGGATTGTTTTTTCAGCAATCGGCGACACCTTTGTCACAGCGATGTGGTTGTACTGTTCGTAGGGGAGAAGAATATGATTAGGAATAGCCGAAAGGTCGTATTCCGAAGCCGCCCAACCATCGAGAATGGCCTGATTAACGTCCGCAAGGACTTCATCGGGAGTTTTTGTGTTCCACGCAGTATTACCAGCCGTGCCGGTTAAAACGGGGGAAGCTGTGACATTCGGATTGTTTAGTAAGCCCGTAGTGCCGTATGCCGCAATTCCGACATAGACGTTAGCGTCCATATGCTTATCATAGTTGAGCCTTATACCGTCGGTCAAAAGCTGGTCTAAGCTCCTGCCCGTGACTTGCTGACGCTGCATATCGACAAACATGATACGCATGACAGAAGCGTAAAGGTGAGCGCGGAACTGGTCGCGACCGAAGTTCGCCTGCACGACCGGGACGGTGTTCGCGCCGGGTGCGTGGACAGCTCCGCTACTGCTGCCCCCGGTGATACCGAAGTCGATATTCAGCGAAGAAATAAACTCTACCCAACCGCCGCCAGTCTTTATGGGAATGTCGCGTGGGTAGGTGGTGCTGGTAAGCGGCTCGCGAATTTTGGGGTCACGCTTTTCGAGTTCCGAGATAAGAAACGCGCCGCCATTGGCAATAGCCGCGTCAGTAATGCGGACAGGTGAACCGGACTGTGGGCGAATGCCCATTCCTCCACCAACAACACCGCCGTCAAATGTACCGAGATTTTTCATAGGCATAGTTTTACCTCCTTTATGCGTTAATGCGCGTCAGTAAGACAAGCTCGCAAACACCGTTAGCGTCTTTACTGCCGCCCCATTGCGCGTTAGTTAGAGCAATGCTGTTATTGCCATCGGCTACAGCTTCAATATCACCGATTGCCTTGCCGGTGTCCTCTTCGACTCGGACATATACCCTTCCACCAACAGCAGGTGTACCCTGCTTGCACAGGACGTTGATACTACCGCGTTGGAATACAGAAACGGCTTCTTCAGGGGCATATTCGCCACCACCGTCTTGGTCAAGATAGTTCAGCGCAGACTTGGTTTCGCGTCCTGCGATACCCACAAAAGCGGTAGCGGTGAACGCGTCATCGGCGGCCTTCACGCCGCCTGTTCCGTCGTATACGAGTACAGTACCGAACAGAATATTGTCGCCACCATTATTGGGACGAGTGACGATAATGCTGTCGGGTGTGCGGGCAAAGCTGCCAGCGAACCCGTTGTTTAGAGACTTTCCAATAACTTTTCCGGGCATTGTTTATTCCTCCTTAGCCTTTCTTATGGGGATTGCGTTTGTCGTATGTGGCCTGTCGAGCCTCCATGTTGTCAAACGTCGGATAAGCGTCTTTCATAGCCTTCGCGTTATCCTGTTTTGCCGTGGCGATAACGCCATAGCTGTCTTTGGGCGTGCTGGGCTTAATTCCGTAGGACTGCCGAATGAGCTTCGCCATACTATCGGAAACAGCGCGGCGGACAGAAGCGTCTTTGATTTTCGCCACCTGTTTCTTTGCCTGTGAGATAGCGTCGCGAACATTACTGTCGGCAACTCCCTCAGAAGTATCTCCACCAGAAGACTCTTCTTCGTCGGTAATTTCCTCGTCCGTATCGAGCGCGGGTTCTTCGTCAGAGGACTCTTTCATTTCCTCAACGGGCTTCGTGACAGATTCCTCACCATTTAGCTCTAAGTCTTTTTCGAGTTCTCCGAGAGGGTCTTCATCGTGAGGTTTCACAGAAAGAGCTGCGTCAAGCCTATCAACCTTTTCGATGAGCTTTGCTGCCCAAACTGGGATTTCTTCCTCATCTTTGCCCTTTTCGACAGGGGCCACTATAGAGGCTTCCTCTTTCTTCTCAGGGAATTCGTCAACAGGGCTGTCGCCCTCCACGGCGTTCACGAGCTGTTCGGCGATTTCCGCAACAACATCAGGGTCGGAGTCGGCGGCTGTAGTCGCAAGGAATTTTGACAACATGCTTTTACTGTCACCGCTTGCAGTTTGTTTCTTCATAAATTTTGTTCTCCTTTCAGGTGGTATGATTTGTGTTTCAGATTTCACTGATATTTCGGGATTCACATCTTTGATTGCCACGTCCTGTCCTGCCCTGCCTTTACTGACAAGAGCAACGTGATTCCCTCTGATGTTACGTTGAAATACGCGCCCGCTCTCGTCGGGTTCAAAATCGCATTTGTACCCGCAAGAGATTTCGCGCTTGCCGTTTTCGATTTCGGATATGATAACGGGGTCTGTAACAATGATGTCGGCAATAACTTTATCGCTGTCGCTGTCCGTTCCCCTGCGCACATCTTTAACAATGCCGCGCAGAAGATTTCCCGAATTGTCGGCGGTTACATCGCCTGAAGGGTGTTCATCGACAAGCGGTACGCCCTCAAATGACGCAAGGGCAACGGGGTTGAATACTTCGCTTTCGTCGCGATAAACGTGGAACATATCGTCGGGGCGTTCGCTGTTTCCGATTTCCTTACCTTGATAATCTTGCGTACCGGTTCGGGCAATGGGTACGTTCTTGCAGATAAGGAAACCATTCGGCATTCGAGATATGTTGGGGCTTAGTTTTGTTGCAAAATACGCTCTCATTGTTCACCGCAACCCTCCTTACATTATTTCTTCAAATGCGGCGCGTGTCATTTGTATGATGGTGTTGTTTCTGTAAACCCTTGCGGGGAAATCCACGTAATCAAGGTCTACAATCACTTCCTCATCACACCGACAATTAAAGGTGTTACCCGCATGATACTTGCCGTATGGTTTTTGACCGCTTTTAGGGTCGAGAGCTTCGGGGTTTGGCGGGTCGTTCCAGTTGACGAGTACGCCATCCATAAAGTCGTGAGAAGAACGAACTCTCGCGTCCTTGGATGCACGCCAGATATACCAGTCTAAGCCCAAAGAAGCAGCCCGCGCTTGAGTTAGCTCGGACTGTGTTTTACTCACTTCGGTTCGGGCAATTAACTCTAACCGTGATTTTGCGATGTCGGGAAATCGCTCTGAGAGTTCAGCGGCAATATCACTTGCGCGTCGTCCCTGTAATTCGGCATTCGCAACTAATCGTGTCACTTCTTCGGACACGTCAAGCGGAAAGGTTTTAATCATTTCCGCGTTCTGCCGTACAAGGCCAAAGAACACGCCGCCATTCGGCGTTTCCAGTTCCCTCACTATAGCGGAATAAAGTTCGTTCCTTCTACCTACCCTTAACAAGGATTCATGCCAAGTCGCGTCTACGCTTTTCTTGACTTGCGTAGTCATATTGAGGGCAAGCGATTCACACCAATCTTGAAATGCTTTCGACGACGAATAAAGTTTAAGCCGCTCTAAAATTTCCTCCGGCTCTTGCGCTGTTCCGACAAACTTCCTTATCGCCTTCAACAATTTGTTAAGAGTAGTGTGAAAGCGGTTTTCTATCCGCTTTTCTGCCTTCGTCAAGGTGGTTCACCTCTGCGGCAATTCCCAAATTGTTCCCGCTTCTTTTTCACAATCATTGCCCCTTTTCAAGCAAAAGAAAAAGAGCGGTTATTCGCCGCTCTTTGGTTTATATATTTTTTCAAAGTCGTTGAGTATTCGCAACAACTTCCGGTCGAGATACGTTATAGCCTTATCCCTTAATCGCTGCGGCACTCCATAATAGGCTTCCGCTATGCCGCCTGTAATCGCGGCCAATGTATCGCTGTCGCCGCCGATTGATATTGCGTTCCGTATCGCGTCCTCAAACGAGGCGGATTCAAGAAACGCCTCTATCGCTTGCGGAACGGTCTCTTGGCAAGTTTCGTTGAACTCATAAGTATCGCGTATATCGCCGAGCGTGAAGTCAATGGTGTAATAGTGCCTGTCAACATAGTCGCGAATTTCACGAATTGAAACTCCGCTTTGAGCAAGGAATATACAGTTTGCAGTCGCCTCCGCGCCCTTCAAGCCCTCCGGATGATTGTGCGTAACTTCCGTCACTTTGTCCGAAAGTATTTTTGATTCATCAAGGCTTTTAGCCGCGAAGCCGCAGGGCGAAACACGCATAGCCGCACCGTTGCCAAAGCTGCCATACGCGCCCATTGTATCCGAGTAAATCCACTTACGGAACATGCCGCCATAACCACAATGCGGGTAAGGTCTGCCAACATCGCGCATATTATCGACAGCCAATTTGCCGAGTTTAGAATAATCCCCGCCCGCGTTAAGTAACGCCTGTGCAATGGCAAAAGTCATAATGCTGTCGTCGGTTGCGAAACAACCTTTTCCAAACAGCTCAAAGTCTTTACTTCTGTGGTTATTAAACTCAAAGCGTGAACCTACGATGTCGCCGATTATCGCTCCTATCAAGAGTCGTCGTCCTCCTGTTCTGCGTGTTCTGCCTGTTCTTTCAACTCTTCATAGGTTGCTTCCTCGTCCGTACCTGCTTCGCCATACCCCAAGTAATTCCAACGCCAACCGAACTTTTTCTCCCAAGCCTGCCATAATCGCTCAAGCTCAGCATTCGCCCCGTTTTCGAGAATATCCCAACGCTCTTCTCCAATTAAGATACAGACAAAGCTACGCTGCTCCCATAAGGGATATTTGAGTTCCGCTTCTTCATCGAGTTTGAACCTCGAACACTTCTCGCCCTCCATGACAGTTTGCGGTTTTAGATTGTTTCTGAAGGAACTACAGAACTGCCCTCGGTACGCGTCACCCTGCTCTAAATGAAACTCTGTACTCTCATCTGTAGTTCGGAATTGGCAAAACTTGCATACCATATCGTAAGCGCCAAGTTCAGGTAAAAGCCCTTTCATCGTCCAAGACTCCCTTCCTTCCCTTAATTATACCATACTTCGGCGTATTTGTCGGGGGGTTACTTCTTTCCGACGGGTCTTTGTGATACGACTTCGACATCGACGTATAGTTTGCCGCCGCTCTGTTCGACCTTAGTGACTCTATATCCTGTTCCCCGCTGTATTATTGTTTCGTTCTCATGTCCGGGTTTTACTGAGCCAGATTTCACTATGCCGTCCCATTTTGCCCCACCTTGATTAACTTTGCCAAAATGGGAAAACGGTTCGGCATATATCATTCTCGTTCCTTTTGGAGCGTAGGTGTTAATGACTACATCACCGCTAAAACCCGTTCCCTTTGAAGAGCCATTTGAATTAAAGCCATGGTCAATCAAGACTTCACCGCTGTTCATAGCTTTTTCAAATGCCTCTTTAACTTCTTTAGCACCAGCTTGGGCACCAGCTTTGACATCTCCAGTGGCAAAAATGTATGCTCCATTATTATTAACACCACGCTGTAACCATGCGTCTTTGGTTGACACAGATTTTTCAATGGCTTTTGTGAGGGCGTTTATCTGTTTCTCTGCTCCTTCTTGGTTAAGAGAAACATTGCCAACTCCCTTAAAATCTTGCCAATCCCAAAAATCTTCATAACCTCGAAGCGGCCTGTTAAATTTACCAGAACCATCCGTGTAATCGTAAGCGGCTTTCTTCTCGACTTGCGTCATTGTAGACCAAGTCGCGCTCGTATCATTGGCGAATTCTTTATACGAGGCTTCTTTTGTTTTTGCCCAAACAGCGTTATCTTTTCGCTCCTGCGAATACGAATCAGGAGCAAACGGATTTGAGCCGACCGCACCCCCCGCTACAGCCGAGCCGCTGTTACTGGCGCTGTGCTGACTGCCGACAGTATTTGCCGTTACGGGTTGCGGGGCTGTTGGAATTGCGGCAGAAGATGATGGCGCAAGGCTCGCGCTTGCCCCCGGCGGCATCATCGTCAAAGTGTCAGGATTGGTGTTTGACATGAGATTTTCAAAATATTTCTGCGTAATAACAGTCTTTGCTGTCGATGAAGTCCATTTTCCATCTTCGCCCTTAGTGTAGGTGATGGTTTTGCCTTTAGCGGGCCCTTTAGTGGGCTTGTATTCAACGGTAGTCCCTGCGGTGGCAGTAGCGTAATGCTCCGCTGTCGGCGCGTGAATGGGTTCGGGCGCGGAAGTGACGATTTTAAGATTATCGGGGTTTGTTCCCGACATAACCTTTTCAAGCGCCTTTTGACTATACGACGCTCCGTTCGCTTCGTTCACCCATTTTCCATCTTCGCCCTTGGTATAAGTTATCTGTTTCCCTTTAGCGGGGGAATAAGCAATAGAAGTACCGGCTTCCGCACTTTGCATGGCCGAAATAGAGAACGGCGATTCAGATTTAGTCATTGTGGAAGTGGAGGTTGGCGTCGCCTGTTGCGGCGCTTGCGGCTGCTCAAGGTCTAAGTCTTCAAACTTGGCGTTGCTTAGGTGTTTTTCTAATTCCTCGTTAGTCCACGTACTACCTTTTTGCAACGATTTCCATGTGCCGTCGGGCTGTTTAGTGTATTTGAGGTCATAGTCGCCTTTAGTTTTGCTATGTGCGTGGTAGGTGACGGTCGTGCCTGTGGCGGCTTCGCTGTAACTTTTAGGAGATACAGCGGAAATCTTCTCGCCGTTAAACTTACCGCCCATTCCGGCCTTAACCTCGCCGCCCTCACCAAGTAAAACATGCGAGCCGTTTTTGGTTGTAATCCAAACTTCGTCATCGTCAGTCGTCGATGTCAAGCGGCTCGTAATTCCCTTTTTTTTTACGCTGTCACCAATGGTCGATGGTTGCGGCGGTGTCGGTGAGGTTTGAATGGCCTCCTCCGCTTGCGGCGTCGCGCCTATAGCGCCCATAACATCGGGCGGTTCGCCGCCTATGCCGAATTCGCTGTCGGCGTTTGCAATATCCTCATCGGTGATGTTATTCCACATTCCAGTAGCACGTGCGCTCTCGCGAAGCTCTTTGAGGGCAATTTGCTGTGAAATAATACCGGCGTTAAACACGCTCGTGACAGCCGTGGTTATCTGCGTTGATATTGTTTTCTTTTCATCCTCTGACGGACGGCGTATAGGCTCAAACTCAAAGTCAAGGTCATCCGGAACAGAGGAAAACTCCGACATGCAGAGAATAGGCAAAAGACGGTCAATAATCGGTCTGAGGTATGCTTCTTGCTTTTCCTCAATACCGTCGAAGTAATTTGCCATATCGCTTTCGCCTGTGGCGTTCATTCCCGCCGGAGAACGCCCAAATAGCTTTGTCACAGGTATCTCGCTCGCGCCGCTTACATCGAGCATAAACATTTCATAGATGTCCGAAAGCCCCGCGAATGAGTATTGCTGTGTTTCAAAGCTGTCTTGCTGTCCCATTATCTGCATACCTTGACTATTCATCATATAGTTCATCATCGTCAAGGTGTTATAAAGGTCACGCTGAACGCTTGATGGCGCGGTCGCCAGTTGCTCAAAGCCCTCCATCTTGTAGACTTTAAGATTTGCCGAAAACACGAGCGCGGCAATGTTAAAACTGGTGTTGTCATATTTAACAATCTCCGAGTAGACATGCTCAAGTTCACTCGTCCCCCAGTAGCTTTCGGATAATTCCTCAATGTAAGGGAGAGGTCTGCCGATAAAACGCAGTATACGGGAATGATGAACACGAACGCCTAAACCAAAGGCATTGTTGTAGATGGTGTAGTATTTTGGCAAGCCAAATTCGGAGTCGTCGATGTTATCAACAATTTCAAGGCTTGGCGAAACTCCGCTCCAACGGTCAACGACAATTAGTCCCTTGAAGCTGCCCGGCATAATCGTATCAAGGTGGAGAGGTTGGTCGAGTATATCATCATGCCCGTCAATAATGATTACAGCCACAGCGCCGCCGTAAAGCCTTCCCCACTTTAAGCCGTCCAGCACCTTTGAAAGAACACGTGTCTTACGTTCAAGCCGCGCAATTTGCTGTTTGCTGTCGGGAGCAAGCTGTGAATTTATCCTGTACCAGTTTTTCGTCATATCTTCCGGCACAACGTCAATCAACCTTTTAACAACCCAGTTCTCGCGATAAAGCGCAGTGAGCGTGTTATACTGCGCCGTGAAGTTTTGTTTGACGTACTGGGTGTACTGCGTCGCGTCGGGCGTTCCCGCGCCCAATCGAGCGAGGGGATTGCTGAATGCGTCCATAGTCAACGCGGAGGGAATTGAGTTGCCCTGTTGATTAACGGGCTTTTCTGTCGGCTGTTTACTTTGCTGAGACGACTTGTTTCTCTTTCTGCTCGTCTGCTCCCCCTCCTTTCAATAGCGAATTTTTTAGAAATTATTTATACTAATCATCCAATCCGAGCCACGAACGAAAAGCCGTTTTTATATCGTCGCTTCCCGTTACTGTGCCCTCATTGAGGTCAACACCAAATGATGACGCAAGCTCCTTGCCGTAAAGCTGTAACAGCCCCGGCGCTACCATGCCCTCGCTCTCTCCGTATTTGCTTACGCTTAATTGCTCGGTTGATAGCTGGACGTTCGTACTGCCCTCGCCCTCGCCATCTGAAATGAGGATAGGGTTAGTTGTCGTATTGCCCGCGTCACTGACTGCCTGTAACGTTGGTGTGCTACCAACGCCATTTGCCAACAGTTCGTAAAGACCGTCGCCATCATATACAGAGCCGTCAGAAAATAAAAACTTGACGTTATCGGCGGTTAGCTTTCGCCACACTTCGGCGCGTCCCGCATCCGGCGGCATTATCTGTGTGCCGAACTTTGACGGCTCTGACACGTTGCCATCGTTGTGCTGATATTTCAGAGGAATGAGGGTCGCTTTATCGTATGCTTTTTTTCTCCCGTTATCGGGCGGTAATACTTGTGACATTTTTAATTCCCTCCTACCATAAATCTTCGTTTGGAATAAATCACAGTAGCCACGCCATAACGAAGAGCGTCCGCCGCGTGGTCGTTGGTTTTTATTGGGCGTTCATCTCCGCGCTCTCCGGCCTTTTCGTCCCATACGTAACTGAGCAGTTCGTTTATGAGATAGCGGCACTTTTTGTTGATTAGTAACTTCCCGAGCGCGAACATCGTGCTTACTTTGGAGATACCGTTTCGCACGTCATTGTCTGCGTCCTTTAAGCGGTATCCGCGATTACGCAGTTCGACCTTAAAGCTGGCCGCGCTTGGGTCGAGGACGACATAAAGAACATCGTCAGGGCTTCCCGCGAATTTAACAAAATCCTCCGCGTACTCCGTGTCGGTCTTTTGCCGACCATGTTCTTTCGACGAATAGTAATACTCCGATTCAACACGGGCTTTGTCACCGTCGTCGATAATTTCGAGGAACGACATCGGATTCGACGTACCGTAGTCAATGGCGATATATCGGCGCGATTCGTAGATGCCCTTGGGGTATTCAGCGTAGGTATGAGTGGCTTCGTCGAAACTGTCGTAAATCAGTCCGTCAGCGGCGCACCATAAGCCTAAAATAAAACGGCGGTAAAAAACTCCGCTGTGCATGGATTTGTATCTGGCCTTCACGCGCTCTGTCAAAGACGGATTGTCGTCCATCGTGAAATGCACATACAAGAGATTTTTGTATTGCACGGACGATGATAAATCGTTGTGGCGATTGACGTACAGCTTGTCAATCCACTCGGTTTTAAACCAATGCTTCGGGTGGTCGGGGTTGCAGTTAAACCAAAACTTCGAGCCGTCTATGGAGCAACGTCCGACGGATTGGTCAACGAATGAGCGTGGCATGAGCGCAACCTCGTCAAACAGAACGCCCGCCGCCGTAATGCCCTGCACGAGGTCTTGACTGCGTTCGTCAGAACCTCCGAACAGGTAGAAGTCGTTGCTCACCTCGCCCTTACTCACAATGACCATGCTGTCCGTGCGCCGTTCTTTTATGGAGTATCCTTGCGCGGACATTTGCCGCTTCCAGTCCAGAATGACGTTACGGCGCAAAGAACCGACGGTCTTGCCACAGATGAGGAAGTTCATGCCGTTAAAGTTCTCCATAGCCCACAGACCGTAGGCGAGAGAAAACACGAGGGTCTTGCCTGAACGAATTGCGCCGTCGGCGATGATTCCCTCACAGTCTTTCAAGGGCGAATCCTTTTGCCACCAACGTAATACTTGTTGTTGCCTGAAACTGAACGGTTTATAAACAAAAGGCACGGCTTCGCGTTTGCGATTCCGTGTCTTGCTTACTGATTCATGGTATTTTTCTGATCGGGCTTGACGCTCCTGCTGGCTGGTGTATCGGTCAATCCTCTGGCGTTCCATCGTCCTCGCCATGCTCCGCGTCACCTCCCTCTACTGGTGGTATAGTGTCGGCGGCGTTCGGGAAGAAGTCGGCGACGTTAGTGTTCAACGCTTCGATGAAGTTTGAGCCGGATTCCTCTGTCGTGGCCGGGAGTTGTGCCGCTTCCAGTTTGTCGTATTCGAGGTCTATATGGGTGTTACTAATGTCGTCCCGCGCCTGTTCTGAGGCTGTCAAGGCAAACATTTCGCGGTGGTCGCGGTACAAGTCGCGGAACATACGCATAAATTCGATAGCCGTCCGATGCGGCATTTTTTCAATTTCATCATCGGTGATGTTGTTTATTCTTTTTGCAACTAAGCTAAAAGCCTGATCTCCCAACTTGCCGCTACGAATTGCCCTGTCACGAGCCACTTTCCGCTGGGCTTTATCTTCCTCCGCGATGAGCCAATTATCACGGGCGTGTATCCTTTCTCGCCATTGCCAAGTACGTCCCCATCTATCAATAATGGTGTCGCTTTTTCCTAACTTATCACTGACTTTCGCGTAACTACGATCGGAGCCGAGAGAGAGGTACAGTTGAAAGGCTTCCCACGCTTGGCTGCTTTCACGCGGCTGACGCTCCCAAGGCTTACCATTGAACGTGAACGCCGTTTTTTTTTATCCATCAACCTCCCTCCTTTCCCCGGTTATCAGTCTTTAGCGACGAGCGAGAAGTCGAGTATCTTCATAGTGCGTTCCGCTCTTTTGGGATTCAGTTCATTGGCGAAACAGGAGATACCGAGCTTCTTAGCCACTTTCGCCGTCGTGCCAAGCCCGACACAGCAATCGAACACGCTCCGTGGCTTCGTCGGCAATGAGGACAAGACCGTGAACGGCACATCGAATCCTTTCTTGTCGCTGGGGTCGAGCCGGGGTTGTTCTCCCCAGCCGAGCAGGATATTAGGTAGGTTCTGGCTACTATATCGAATAACGTAACGGCCCTGCGGTTGCCCGAAAATGGCGATAACGTCCTGTTCAAACTTCACGCCTGTTTCTACAAAACAAGCCCCGGTGACATGCCGTTGCCAAAGAAATTTCACGCGCTTTACGAATTCGAGCCAGTTGACGGGGTGGCCTTTCTGCCCGTTGAACGTGCGCCAGTATTTGAGATTCCCCTCTCCCCACGGAGGGTCAGAGTAAAGCACGTCGGCTTTTGCCCCCTCGAACAGGTCGTCAAGGTTATTCGTCATTATGTCGTGTAGCGTTATCCTGTGCTGTGGCATTCCTGTGCCTCCGTTCAATCTGAATCATACTTTTGGTTTTCCAAGCCTTGTTATATTCGACATCTTCGTAGAGTTTGGCAAAGCCCGTGATGTATTTGAGTTTGAGCAGCTCCTCCGCTTCCATGCCGAGTTCGTTGCAGATTTCAGCGTCGGAAAGCCCCTCATCGAGCATATTGAACACGATGTTGCTCATACCGTCGATGGAGTGCGCTCCCCTCGCTCGGTTATGCCGGACTGTCGCCGCCATACGGTCGCTGACGGGTTTGTCGATAACAACGATGGGGAGGTAGCCGTGATTGCGCTCCAAGATGTCGGGGCAGGTTTTACATACGTAGTATCGGTGGAAGCCGTCAACAATGACGTAAAGGTCTTTTTCCGCGTCATAGACCGTAACGATGGGCTGAGTGTAGCAATCATGCTTTATGGAGATATAAAGCAGTTGCATTTCCTTTTTGGCGACGGCGTTGGGGTTGTAATCGTTGGGCGTAACTTTGTCGATTGGAACCCAGCGCACATTGCCGACGGGTTGGCTGGCGAACGGGCTGACGGCCAGCAGAGCAGTATGGAGCGCGTTAATCGCGTCGGCGCGGCCCGCTGTGTCGAGTTCTCTGAGCGCGTCGGTGAATTGCTTAATCAATCCGTCCACTGCCGTCCTCCTATCTTCCCCTGCGCGTGTTGGCGCTTGCGGGTAATATTGATTTTGTCGTAGCTGGAACAGAAATTGTTCAGCTTGGTAAAGTAATGGTCATTGATGAGGATTGTGAGGATTTCCTCTTTGTAGAGGTCAACCTCGAATTCTGTGCCGACCAGCTTGTCATCAGCCAAAGCGAAGCGGTGTTGCATTTTGCTCCGGACGCTATCGTCGGTAATGAGGTGTTCGAGCAGATAATCCCTGTATTCACGCCACGATTCAAACATGAACGGCAGTTGCTTCGGCGATTCGAGAGAATCGTTTTTTAGGTGCTTGATGGCGTTCGCGCTGTCAAGCCGTTCGACTAAATCCTCCCATGTGTCGCGGTCGATGTCCTGCACGTCGGTCAAGCCGTGTACCGCGCTCTCGTGTGTGAGGTTCGACACGCGCATTCGGCGCGTCGGAATCCCCTTGCGGTACATCAGGTCGTAGACCTTGTTGTAAGGGAAACTATTGGCCGCGATGTAATGCCAAACGTCTGTAAATGTCCAGTCATAAATCGGGTAGAACGAATAGTGGAGCATTTTCTTGTTATTAAGCCGCCCCCACGTTATGCCCTTGTAGGTCTCGCCATTGCACAGGCCGTTGGCCCGCTGTGGGCTTTCCTCCGCTCTGACGCCACCGATGATACAGACCGGAACGTCCGGGTATTCCGTGTCGAGGTGCTTGTTGAGGAAGTCGGCGAACCTATCCGTGCCGTAGATGTTCTCGGTGATAACATTCGGCTCTTTAGGGCGAATCCAGTCGTCGCCCTCTTTCCAACAATAGAGCCATTCACTGGTGTGGCTGGTCGAGTTGAATATCTTAAACTCAATCTGATACCACTTTAAGAGAACATCGGGCATGGCTTGTATCACACGCATATACTCAATCGTCTGCCGCCATTCGGCTTCTTGGTCGAGAAAATGCGATTCGACGGGTAGCCGTCCCAGTTTCCGAGCGATTTCGAGGCAGAGGTGGAGGACGACGGTACTGTCCTTACCTCCGCTTACGCAGACAACGACGCGGGGAAATTCACGGTAGAGCCATTCTACTCTTTCCAGTGCCGCTTCATAGACGTTTTTCGCTTGATAGATTTTCATTCTTTACGCCCTCAATAACCACGTAATTCCCGGCGCGGCTTTTCTTTACGCTTATGTCGCAATAGGCGGTAAATTCCGTCGCGCTGAAATAGGGCATTTCAGAACCGGAGTAAATATGCGTCACGGGAACATAATCGTCCGCGTAGAACATCAGCAGAAAAGAGCCGCCGCGCTCCAAAATATCGGGGAGCCTGTTCCAAAATTCGGGCCTGACGTAGGAAGCCGCGCCGTAGGTGGCAAACACAAAATTAAAGCGGTCGCCGTCGGCAAAACTCTCAAAGTCGGTATTGACCGTTTTGAGGTCTGCAAGCTGGGGGACAGCGTGAAACTTTTCGAGCATATTGGCCGATGGGTCGATACCAACGTAGCGGTCATGGTTAAATATCAGGTTTCGCGTCACCATACCGGAGCCACAACCGATTTCAAGCGTCCTGCCGCTGGTGTTGTGTCGGGAGATTAAATCTGCGGTCTGCACGTCCTCATCAGCGAATATATCCTCCGTGAACGCGCTCTCGTAATCCTCGGCAATGTCGTCGTATGAGTGTTCGCCAGCCAGTTTACATTCTTTCCGGTTTATGAGGATTGTCCCGGTTTTTGGACAGTTGTGAATCGGACAGCCCATTGTCCAGTAGTACCAATCGTTCACACGTAGGCAGATGTACCACGAACGTCCATACTTCATGCGGAAACCATACTTGCGGATAAGCAGGACAAAGCGGACAAATTCGTCGTCAACGCTGTCCTTGCGGAGCGTATAAAAATGCGGGTTATCAGCCATTGTTTTGGCGAATATCCAGCGGCTTTTCCAGATATATTCGTTGCAGAATTGCCAATCCTCGAAAGGCATGAATTTGTTGTCCATTACACGGCTTCCCCTTTCAGATAGCGGACTACGGATTCGCGCTTCACGAATATCTCCGCGCCGCAGTCGCGGCAAATGAATTTCACAAAATCCTTATCCTTACTAATGTCGGCCAATTTTCCCTCGGCCCGGTCGATGTCCTTGTCCGTGACTTCATTGGTGTCGATGGTGGGGTCGAGAGTCGGCTCGAATATGCCAGCGTCGCCCTCTCCATTCTCCATGTAGGGCATATACTCGTCGAGGTTGACGGTAGGGAACGACAGGTCGGACGCGCTGGCCCCGGCCTCAGCTATGAGGGCAAGCAATTCGTCTTTGTCGATTTCCCCGTACAGGCTGTTTACACGGAGCAACAGGTTTTTTGCTTCGTCCCGGCTGTTCGCCTTGATGTAGACGACGGGAAGCGGCGGGATTTCGCAGCCTTTGGCCGCGAGGTTCCGTAGGGCTTCCAGACGGCCATGCCCGTCGATTATGTTGTTCTGGTCGCCGTCGCGCCAGACGAAAAAGGGGAAAGAGAATCCGTAGGTCGTTATGCTGTCCGTGATACGGTCGAGGTCGGTGACGGTACGGAATTTCAGGTTGCCTTGAAACTCCGTGAACGCGTCCAGCGGCAGGAGGGTATCGCTCTTGCACTTCACATCAATCCTCATTGTCGGCCACCTCCTGCAATTCTTCGTCGCTGATGTCGTACAGTTCACCGCATTCTGGACAGAACACCTCAAACTTGGGCTTGGGCGGCTCGTAATCGTCTGGCTCCGCGCTTGGTGCGCCGTCCAGAGCCGCGTCGAGTATGGCCGCAATATCCGGTAACTCCGGGATATTCACGCCGTCAAGGTCTGCGTCCACATCGGCGAGGAATTCTTTCATGCCGTCAGCGGTAATCTCTCCGTAGCGGCTATTCAGACGCAACAGGAGATTTTTGGCCTGTATCGCGTCGTCCGCTTCGACATAGACAATCGGTAGTGGTGGGATTATACCGCCACCCTGCGCCATACGCTGTAAAGCGCCCAGTCGCCCGTGTCCGTCGAGGACATAATTAATGCTGTCACTGTCCTGCCAAACGAAGAACGGAAACGCGATGCCGTATTTCCGTATGCTGGATTGGATTTGCTCATAGTCGCCCTCAGTGCGGATTTTGAGATCGCCTTGAAACTCCGTCATATCCGAAAGCGGCAGAGTTTGTTTGACTTCGCAAGTGATTTTAATCATGTGTGTACCCTCTCTTAATTATGCCATACTTAGGCGTATTTATGTGTGTGCTTGCATAAAAAAATACCGCCTTTTGGCGGTATACTCTTTCGGACACAATTTTAACTGTGAAAAGAGTATACCACGAAAAATCGCACAGTAAAGTCGCAAGAAAGCGCACAACAAAGTCGCAATTTCAGAGTGCGGAAACGCCATATAAAAACGTCGCTAAACGCTGGACTAATCGGGCTTTTTGCCTAAAGACTGTTGACCTGTCGCATGGAACGGCTTCGCCCGTTTCTGCTACCGTTTTGCCGTCGAAGTAAAGGCACGGTATCACCTTTGCGTACTGGTCGGCGGCGATAATCTCCATCGCTTTGTCAATGGTTTCGATTTCAAACTCATTGGCGGCAATTTTGGCTCTCGTGTCCCGTGTAAGCATTTCGAGGATTTCTTCGTCGGATAACCTTACGCCGCTTTTCTGAAACCGAACAAACGCGCTACATTTCGTCGGTTTATCACCCGCGAGATAACTTTTCAGCATATTTCGGTCGCTCTCGATTTTCGCCTTGATTACTGGGTAGGCATAAAGCCGCTTCTCCGTCGCCTTGAAAACATCATTAGGCTGTTGGGCGCAGTCAAGGCGTGTAGCTTGTATGGTCTTGCTGATTATCTCGTCGATGGTCGGTTTCTTGCCAGACATAAAAATCCTCCTGTTCATGCAAAGTACGTTACTTCTTCAATCTCCACCACAGCCCTTGGCTCGTCGCCGTACCACTTCTCCGCCTCCAGCCTGACTACCTGCGAATCATCAACCCATATCAAGCCCTTGAGCGCGTCTTTGAGCCCTTTGGCGATGTTATCAATGTCTGGCTTGGTCGTCGGCCTTATATGTCCTGCATTGGCGGCGGCGATTTTAGCCTTGCTCCAACTTTTCGGCGTGTGGCGATAGACCGCGATTCGTACTTCCACAGGCCCCTCGATGGGATACGTCACGAGCGTCTGGCCTCTTTTCACCTCGACTGCCGCCAGCATACGCACGTAAGACTTGTAGTCCCTACACTTCGCAGGGTCGTAGGTCTGGACGTAGTTACCGTGCCGGGCGAACCTTGGGCGGAGTTGCGGCACAGCTTCACCGGGGATAATCAGGCGGAGCATAACGCCCTCTTCTCGTTCGTCAATGCTTTAAGTAACGGCATGACACGGCTATCCAGCGCCGGAAGTGAGTCTCGGAATCCGACAATCGGCTGCCGCGTCTTTGCGTCAATTACGTCAGGCAGTGCGTGTCCTTGCGCCCGGTTGTTGACCTCGTAGGAGCCTACGCAGTATCTTTCTACGCGAATTTTCCCAGGCGTATCGTCCCAAACCGCCTCCCGCTCGCCGAAAATAAAGGCTCGTTCAAACTCCTTGCCGCGCCATTTGAGTTCTTCGTCTCGCAATGACGGGCATAACGCTATCCAGCCGCCCATCTGCCTTATGGCGAAGTTATAAGCCGGGGTAGGGAACGCGACGCTATTGCTATGCCCGATATGGCGCACGGCTTCGACAACTAGAGCCCACGCCATAGTAGCGCGTTCCTCGGGTGTGCCGTCGATACGCTTCACGATGTCGGACAGCATAGGGAAAAATTTCTCTAAGTTGACATGTATGCGGACTGCGGTTTCGACCTGCGAGAGCTCGTATCGCGGGGCAAGTTCCTCGAACAGCGCCAGCACCAGTTCGTTGAAATCTGTATTCTTGGGCTTGTAAGTCAACGTAGCAACCCGCTTCATGATGTTTATAAATTCCGGGTATTGATCTTTCCTCAAGTCACGTCACCTCCCAGTGAATGAAACTCCGCGTCGATAAAATCTCCTTGCTTTTTCCGTTCGGACATAGCCACGGCTTCTTCGTAGCTCGTTGGAATATCCTCGAGCTGCTTGGTTGAGTGTGTCCCCGGTGGCCCGGTTTTGCTCCCACGGTCTAAGTAAAACCCCTCAATGATTTTGTTGAAATTTTGGGGCCGAACCAGCCATTCCAGCGTGGCATAAAAGGGGCGCCCATCCCGCCCTTCTCTTCGCCCCATGAGCCAATCCATGTTCCTGACGCTCAGGAAATACTCACGCCACCAATCCAGGCTTTGACGCTCGGGAGATGACCGCCATCTGGCGCGCAAAAACGCTTGTCTGTCCGCCGTCCAGTCTTTTACCCGCTGTAGTTCCGGGAGAATTTCGTGATACAGGCTAACGATTTCTCCGTGAGGACAATCCTGGGGATTTGGGGGCAGGGCCGCTTGAGCGGCCTCGCCTACACACACAGGGTCTTTATCCTGTGTGTGTATTTCTTTCTCTATCTCCCTCTCCCTCTCAACGCTGTACGTACATTGTTCGTCCTCATTGCGTACGTCGTTCGTACGTTGTACGCTCTGCGTACGTTTTTCTTTTTGTTGTGTACGATACGCCCTCAAGCGTTCCGCGTCCTTTATTCGCTTCTCGTATTCTTTGCCGCAGTGCTCTTCCCAATCGTGTATGAAGAGGTCTCCATTTTCTGTCATATCGACTAATCCAGGGCAGTCTTTCGCGCCGCAATTTATTAAGGCGTCGATGAAAATCTTGGGGTCTTGTTCCCACGCCGCGGCTTCGGCAATGTCGTCAAGGTCATAGGCAGATATTAACCCGTCCGGGGTATATTCCATTGCCCACCACCATAGGGCATGGAGGTGCCCGATCATAGTAACGACGGAAATGCCGAGCGCGCGAGCAGCTCTTTTTACTTTTGGGTGGGTCATGAGTTCGGAATGTGACTTAATCCATGCCATATATATACCTCCGCACCAGTTAAGGCTTGTATCGTGCGCCTCATGCATTCCTCGTTGCTATTGTCGTCCGACAGATGAATCAGGTACACTTGCCGGAGTTTGCTCAAATCCCACGCGCTTAGAGTCCGCGCGACGGTTTCAAGGCTCATGTGGCTCTTATAAAGCCGCTTCGCCAGTTCCGGCGGGACGCGCCCGTCGTTTACGTTACGTTTTAAGGTTTCGCCGTCGAAGTTGCATTCGAGCATAATACAAGTGAGTGCTGGGAAAACGTACTTGACGTAGTAGGTGTCCGTCGCATACAGCAGCCGCTCCCCGCTGGCGGTCGAGATTATAAAGCCGAGATTCGGAACGTCGTGCTGAACGTCAAACGGCGTGACTTCAAAGCCGTCAATCCTTACACTGCGAAACGGCTCTATCGTGTGTAGCCTGTGTCCGGTCAAGGCGCGGGACTTAGCAGTGTCGGCACTTGCGAACACGTCTATGCCCTGCTTCATCAGGTCGGCGGCGGCTCTGCTGTGGTCAAGGTCAGAGGTGAGAATGACTAACAAAGCAACCTCCAATATCACCCATCGCATAACCGCAAGATGAAACGATTTGTTTACGAGGAATACCAGCTTCTATCAGGATAGAATTTGCTCTGTCGCTTATCCGATAGCAATTCCCCCTACTGCCGCTTGCAAAAACGTCAATTCTCACGATTTCATCACCTCCTCGTCCGCCGGGACACCAGCGTCAAGCAGAAGGTGTAGGCATTCCCCTTACTGCTCGACGCAAGCACCCGAATGTCCATTAGAACACTACGACGATACTGCCAGTTTCGATGAGGTCTTTCAGATTCGCGGCGAAGTAGTCCGCGATATTCTGTTTTGCGTTCAGCGTCCACTTGCCGCCGTCGGCTTCAATTAGACCGATTTTCACATGTTCGCCCACGCGCAGGAGAAATTTGCTCTCCGGCTGTTCCACTTCAAGGAAAGTACGGAATGGTTTCAGCGACACAATGGGCTTGATGGCCGTAGTTTCCTTTAACTCTACGCCCTGTCGCGCCGTCACCTTTTGGGTAATGCCGTTGTCAGCGGTTTCGACGCTGCTGTTCTGACTGATTTTGCTGATAAGGTCGAGGACGTAATCAAGGTCGGGAGTCTTGTCAAACAGGCTCATCAGTTTAATGATGATGTCCTCGCGTTCGTACCAGCCGGGGATGAACATAGGCGCGCCGCACTTAACGTTGTAATAGGTGCGACGGTTAAATTCGTCCTTCACGTCGTAGGTAGAGTATACGAGCAGTTCACGGGCACTAAGTATTTCGATGAACGTCGGGGTAACAAAGTGTTTTTCCTCGCGCCTGATAAGCTCAGCCACGCTGGAAAGCGTCGCCACGGTGATGGACTCTGGCGCGGGCTTAGGCTTTTTGACCTCGTACAAAGGATTGTCGGAATAATTGTGTCCGTCAATGATGTAGGTCTTATTATCGTGCAGACCGACAAGGTACTCAAGGGCTTTCTGAATCATTACATTTTCCTCCTTAGGCTATCCGTTTAAATTGCAGGACTTTCGGCGCAGGAGCTTCTTCGCCGTCAAAAGTTAGCTGTCCGGGACTCTGTGACGTGTTTTCGATAAACTGCGTCACTCCGTCCATCGGCGTGTAGGTTGACAGGCTCGTTTGAATCATAGTCGTCGATTCCAGCTTAGACTTCGCCGTAGCTCCTACTTGGATAAACGACCTGTCGGCAGATGGGACAAACGTGAGTTCCACGGTGATTTTCCGCGTCTTGCGCGGGTCGGTGTTTGGGTCGAGTATGTTTTGAATTATCCGCCCCATTTCGTAGTCCACGCGCTCGATGATTGCGCCCCTTGCCATGTCGAGAATACTGGCCCTTTGCTTTTCGTTGAGCATTACTTTCGCCTCCCTATTTCATAAAATCAGGCAAATCACCGAAGTCCATGTCGTCCGGGTCATGTTCCTGCGCGCCGCCGGACGAAGCCTCATTCGGCGCAACCGCCCTGTTGTTAAACGCCATGACAAAATCGGCTTTCAGCGTCCAATAGGTCTTACCATTGCTGTCCTTTTTTACCCAAATGCCGAACGCGGCGATTGAGTCCGCTTTCTGAATACCAAGCGTGGACAGCTTGTCAGCTAATCTGCCCCAAGCAGCAATGTCGGCGTATTTTTTCTTGCCGTCGTCGTCTTCTCCGATGGCAATGGAGAGCTTGAACAGTGGCGTATTATTGTTACCGACACGCTTGTATTCGGGGTCTTTCGTCACGTTCCCCGCGACGACGGAGCCGCTTTTCGTGTTAATCCACACGGGCTATCACCTCTAAAAGTCGATTTCTCCTTGTCCCTGCTCCTCTTCAAACGCTTCGGGGTGCGCGTCACATTTGGGGGCTTCAATAATCACAGAATTTGCGTGAGCGGCGATTTCCGCCTGCGCTTCCTGCTCGACGGCTTCCACGGACTGACAGAAGTTCATGGGTTCGGCTTCTTCCTCCGCGTAGATACCCATAATCATTTCGGAGCAGTAGAGGCGCCCGAAAAACGACGCGGCGCGGTAGCGAATCATCACTTCCGGCATGGTCTTCCACTTGGAACCGTTGCGGTCTACCCAGCCCTCGGCCTTTGCCATCACCATTGATATAACTGGCCCCTCTAATCGTTCGCCGTCTTGTGTCGTCGTCCAAGCATAGCAGGAGAGGGTGTCGCCCTTGCCCGTGAATTCAAACTTCAATTCGTGCTTGTATTTGCCGCTGGCGTTGATAACCGCGATGATGTACTGACTGCTCCATGCTGGCCGTCCGTTGACGACGTAAAGATTCTGCATGACCTGCATGGGACTGGTTTTCATGCGGATAGCCATATCAAGCGCAATGAGAATGTTCGGAATATTGCCTTGATACTCTTTGGGGATAATGCTCGACTGAGAAAGAACCTTTGCGATATTCCCGACCTCCGCAAAGATTTTAGCGTCGGTGAAAATACTCATGCCGCTCTCATGGCTCCGGGTTGCGATTTCATTTGACATGGTTTTACTCCCTTTCTAAGCGTAATGTGTTTTCACCCTCACGCACAGCGAGGGTTATGACCTGTTGTTTGATAGGCAGAAGCCGGGTCACACTCTCCGCTCCGTCAAACCAGACCGGGACGGAAACGCCCCAATGCTCGGCCAGCGTCTCTATGATTTCCAGCCCAGCGTTGATTTTGGCCGCGTGATTCGCCGCGCCGTTCCACGTCACAAGGTTGCCCTCTTTAGTGGGGATAAGCGCGTCGCAGCACTCTTTCAAGCCGCCGTTTATCTGCTCTTGGAACAACC
>BOCC01000015.1 GCA_026002715.1 Synergistales bacterium | reverse complement strand
TGAGTAATATATCATAGTAATACGGCTTGAATGTTTTGCTTTCAGAAACAAAAATTTAAAATAGGAGGTTTTATCATGAGGAAAACGTGGATTTTGTTGTTAGTGGCGCTGTTTGTCGGTGTTGGCTGCGTAGGCGCCGACGCCAAGGAGTTTTTGTCGATAGCCACGGGCGGAGTGGCCGGAGTCTATTATCCTTTAGGCGGCGGGTTGGCTCAGGTTCTCAGCAGCCATCTTAAAGACATTGAAGTGACGGCCGAGGCCGGCAACGCCTCCGCGGCGAACATCAACCTCATAGCGGGGCACGAAGTGCAGATGGCATTGGTTCAGAACGACGTTGCGGCTCGTGCCGTTAAAGGCGTCAAGCCATTCAAGGAGCCGGTTAAAAACCTCCGCATGATAGCGTCACTTTATCCCGAGCATGTGCAGTGCATCACGGTCAAGGGCAAAGGTATCAAGACCCTTAACGACCTCAAGGGTAAGCGCGTCTCCGTCGGAGCGCCCGGTTCCGGTGTGAATGACAGCGTGGGTCCTATTCTCAACGTTGCAGAAATTAAATACACCGACATAAACGCCGACTTCCTCGACTTTGCCAACACGGCTGAGCGCATTCAGGACGGACAGCTCGACGCCGGATTTGTTCTTGCCGGTTATCCGACGGCCGCCGTCATGGCTCTCGCGGCCCAGAGAGACATAGATCTTGTTGCCTTTGACGACGCTATGTTGGACAAACTTATCAAGTCTAATCCGTTCTTTACTAAAGACGTCATCCCGGCCGGCACATATACAGGTATCGACCATGACACTCTGACCCCCGCCGTTATCGCCGTGTTGGTCTGTGACGCCGATATTTCGGAGGCCGTTGTCTATGACATCACCAAAGCCATTTTTGACAATCTTAATGAGCTGCGCCCCGTTCATGATAAAGCCAAGCTCATCTCACTCGAAAAGGCGCTCGACGGCGCGGCTATAACTGTTCACCCCGGCGCGGCGAAGTATTTCACCGAAAAGGGTCTGAAAGTTCCGAAGTTCTAACGGACTCGGAATACATGCACACTTTCGGGGCGTATCCTCATAAGGGATACGCCCTTCTAAATAGTTGACGATCTCATAAAGACAAATGCAAAAAGCCATGATAGCTATGAGCGGCGGAGTTGACAGTTCGGTAGCCGCGCTTCTTATGAAGGAGCGCGGGCTTTACTGCGTGGGCGTCACGATGAAGTTGTTCTCAAACGACAAAATCGGCTCTGACGAATCGACATGCTGCTCACTGAAGGACACCGACGACGCGCGGGGCGTGGCTTGGAATATAGGAATACCTCACTATGTTTTCAACTTTCAGGACGACTTTGACAGGCGCGTCATAAAGCGTTTTGCGGAGTCCTATCAAAGAGGCGAAACCCCAAACCCTTGTATCGACTGCAATAAATATCTCAAGTTTGAGCGTCTTTTGTCGCGCGCATTGCAGATGGAGTATGATTTTGTCGTCACAGGGCATTACGCTATAATTGAATGGAACGAGGCTGAGCATCGTTTTTCTCTGAAAAAAGCAAAAGACGCCGCAAAAGACCAGAGTTATTTTCTGTACTCTTTGACCCAAAAACAGTTGGCGCATGTCTTGTTTCCCGTAGGCGAGCTGCGTAAGACGGAGGTCAGAGAGATAGCCGCCCGTAACGGGTTTTTGAACGCGCAAAAAAGCGAGAGTCAGGATATTTGTTTTGTGCCAAGCGGGGATTATATTGAGTTTTTAGAGCGCTTCAGAGGAGAGGCATTTAAGCGGGGGGACTTCGTGGACGGCACGGGAAAAGTGCTTGGACGGCACAAAGGGCAGGCATGTTACACCATAGGGCAGCGTAAGGGGTTTGGCATATCGTTCCCGCGCCCGATGTACGTCATCCGAAAAAGCGCGGAGGAAAATACCGTTACGCTTGGCACCGAACAGGAATTATACTCAAAGTCTTTGATGGCGAACGATTTTAATTGGATTATGCCCGCGCCCGAGGCCCCGATAAGAGTTGCGGCCAAGACGCGCTACAGGCAAGCGGAACAATCGGCAACGGCGGAATGTTTGGAGAACGGCTACACGCTGGTGGAGTTTGACGAGCCGCAACGCGCTGTTGCCGCCGGACAGGCCGTCGTGCTATATAAAGGTGACGAAGTTGTCGGAGGCGGAACCATCACGAGCGGTTTATGCACATAAAATTTGGAGGGCTTTAATATGGACATTCATCAGAAATACGAAAAACTAAAACATTATCTCACTACGCTTGAAAGCGTGGCTGTGGCATTTTCGAGCGGAGTTGACTCGACATTTTTATTGAAGACGGCGCATGACGTTCTCGGGCGAAACGCAATTGCCGTAACGGCTCGCTCCTGTTCTTTCCCTGTTCGGGAGCTGAACGAGGCGGTGGCGTTTTGTGAGCGTGAAAAAATAACCCATGTAATATGCGACTCTGAAGAGCTGGATATCGAGGGATTTTCTCATAACCCCAAAAATCGCTGCTACCTTTGCAAGACGGAGCTGTTCACCAAAATAGGAGCTATAGCCAAAGAGCGCGGTCTATCCAACGTCGCCGAAGGCTCTAACATGGATGACAACGGCGACTATCGCCCCGGGCTCATAGCGGTGAAAGAGCTTGGCGTCAAGAGCCCCTTGCGCTGCGCGGGTCTTTTCAAGTCCGAGATACGCGAGTTGTCCAAGGAGCTTGGCCTGCCTACTTGGGACAAACAGTCCTTCGCCTGCTTGTCGTCACGTTTTCCGTATGGGGAGGAAATATCGGCGGAGAAGCTCATAATGGTAGATCAGGCGGAGCAATACCTCTTGGATATGGGGCTGAGGCAATTCAGAGTACGTCACCATGGGGACGTGGCGCGCATAGAGACCGACGAGAACGGCTTTGCGAAGTTTGCCGACAGGGGTATCAGAGAGGACGCTTACAAGCGCTTTAAAGAAATAGGGTTTACCTATGTCTCTTTGGACATCTTAGGCTATCGCATGGGCAGCATGAACGAAACTATAGCTATATAGCCGCGAATTGTACGACAATGTTTAACAATACGGAAAGAACGCTCTCGCAAGAACCTATTTGCGTAATGGAGCTGACTATTGAAAAAATATCGAGCGACGGAAGCGGCATCGCCCGCACGAATGACGGTGTGATATTTGTCCGCGGGGCGCTGCCGGGCGAAGTCGTGGAAGCCGAGGTGTTCTTGCGCAAAAAAGATTACTCGGTCGCGCGGGTCGCCAACATAAAAACGCCGAACCCAAAGAGAGTCGCGCCGCGGTGCCGTATATTCAGCGCCGGCGGGGAACGTTCCTGCGGCGGCTGTCAGCTCCAGCACGCTTCTTATGACCTTCAGATCGAGATCAAGAAGGACATATTGAAGGACGCTATGACTCGCATCGGGGGCGTCGATTTGGCGGATTTGCCTCGTATAGAGTGCGTGCCGAGCCCTGAGCGATGGGGTTATCGCAACAAAGCCTCGTTCCCCATCCGCAAGATAAATGGACGGCCTACAGCGGGTTATTACGCCGAAAACAGCCACTACTTGATCCCTATCCGAACTTGCCCCGTAAACGCCGAACCTATAAACAGACTTTTCGAGACGGTGCAGCGCGAAATGCCAAGTCTCAATATCGACGCTTATGACGAACGAATCGAAAGAGACAACGGAAGTTCCAAGCGGGCGAGCGGATTGCGGCACCTTATTCTGAGAAGCGGAATGAACACCGGACAGACTCTTTTGTCTTTTGTGGTGGCGGGGCGTTTGGACGCGCAAAAAATGAAGAATATCACATCTCTCGGCTATCTATTGCGAAAAGAGCTGACCACCCTCACCCTAAACCACAACTCGCGCCCCGGCAACACCATACACGGAGACCGCACCGAGATTCTTTGCGGAGACGGCATGATCGAAGAGCGCCTTGACGCGTTCGCGCTCGTCTACGACACGACGTCATTTTTTCAGATAAACACAAAGCAGGCCGTTCAACTGTATCGCTACGCAGCCGGCTTGGCTCGGGAAAACAACGCCGGCAATATTCTCGAACTTTATAGCGGAGTGGGTTCTCTGACGTGCTTTCTGCATGGTAAAAACATGCCTCATCCGCATCTTTTGGCCGTCGAGGATTGGACCCCGGCCGTTGTGCTTATGGAGGATAACTTGGACAGAAACGGCATAACGAGCGTAGATATAGAGCCGGGCAAGGCCGAGAACGTCATTCAGACTATGGAACTTGAGCGGAATACGGCTTATGACATGATTATTCTCGATCCGCCGCGCGCCGGTTGTGAACACGCTGTCCTTGACGGCATTCTGAAACTTTCGCCCCGGTGCGTCGTTTACGTTTCCTGCAACCCCTCGACGTTGGCGCGAGACGTTAAAGTTTTAATAGAGGGCGGATATAATCTGAAATCCGTCAAAGCCTTCGATATGTTCCCCCAGACGCTTCACATTGAGACGGTCGTTTTATTAGAAAAGGCTTAGGTGAAAAATTGGAACTGAAGCAGCTTGGAGAAAACACCTGGGTTATTCCGGGGTCTGTCAATATCGGTTATTACGAGGAAAACGGGAAGGGATACCTCATAGACACAGGGCTTGACGACGACCAGGGGCGCAAGATACTCAAGCTTCTGTCCGAGAATCGCGGCGCGCCTCTTCGCGCCGTTGTCAACACCCACTCAAACGCCGACCACATCGGGGCTAACGCGTTCATACAAAAGCGCACAAACTGCGCTGTGTGGGCGACGCGCATAGAGGGCGTAATGACCGAGCGCCCTTCGCTCGAGCCGCTCCTGCTCTGGGCGGCCTGGCCGTTCAAACAGATACGCGGCAAATTTATAGAGGCCAAGCCCTCCAAGGTCACTTATATAGAATCCGAGGGGCGGATAATGGACACATCTCTCAAAGCCGTGCCGCTCCCCGGGCATTATCTCGACATGATAGGCGTCACCACTCCGGATAATGTATTCTTCTTGGCCGACTCTCTTTTCGACCCCAAAATCCTGAAAAAATATCGCTTTTCCGTCATGCTCGATATAGACAGCGCCTATAAAACATTTGACATGATAGAAAATACTTGCGCGTCTTGGTTTGTGCCTTGCCACGCGCCTGTGACAAACGATATTCGCGAGCTCGTCGCGCAGAACAGGGCTGGGCAGGCTTGGATAACTGAGCGGGTCTATCGGGCGGTCGAGGAAGCCGAGGGGGTCGATGGGGTTTCGCGGGAGGACGCGCTTTCTAAAATCGGCGTGGCGGAGGGGCTTGATATGGACGCGGCGCACCTGCTGTTGAACTTGGCGAGCGTCAACGCCCACCTGACATATCTCGCGGAGCGGGACAAGATAGAGCCCTTCGTGAAAGACTGCCGCCTACTGTGGCGCGTAAAGCCAAAAATCTGAAAAATCTGACTGAAACTTTGCTATTATATTGAAGATTGAAGTATACGGCTTGAGCTTGTATACTTCACTTAAGAATCTCGCGTGCCTGCGCGCGGGAAAATCGAAAGAGGAGGGACTTTGAATGAAAAAGCACTGTATTTTTGCGCTTGCATTGGTGTTGTCGTTGTTGGTCGGTTTAGTTGGTGTTGCCGCTGCCGCTGAACCCGCTTATACCGTCCGCGTAGGGCACACTCTGGCGCCTACGCATCCTTACAACCTTGGCATGGTGCGTTTCGGAGAGCTTGTTTCCAAAAAAACCGACGGTAAAGTCAACGTTGAGGTGTTCCACAGCTCCCAGCTTGGCAGTGAACGCGACCTTATTGAGGGGCTTCAGCTTGGCACGGTCGAGATGACGATCATTTCTACGGCGCCGCTGGCCGGCTTCACGGCCGACTTTTTGGTGTTCGACCTTCCTTTCATCTTTGCCGACGTAAAGACGGCCCGCGCTTGCGTGGACAGCGACATAGGGCAGAAGATGCTCGACCAGCTCGCGAGTCAGGGCATCAAAGGGCTGTACTTCTACGAGAACGGCTTCCGCAGCGTCACTAATTCCAAAAGACCCATTACGAAGCCCGAGGACTTGGCCGGAATCAAAATCCGCACGATGGAGAACCCCATCCACATGGACAGCTTCCGCATTATGAAAGCCGATCCGACGCCTATGGCGTTTGGCGAGCTGTTCGTAGCCTTGCAGCAGAAGACTATAGACGGACAGGAGAACCCATTGGCCATCATCGATACGTCGGCTTTCTACGAAGTGCAGGAATTCCTCTCTCTGACCGAGCATTTCTACTCCCCGGCCCCCGTGCTCATGGCCAAAGCCTATTACGATTCCCTTCCAGCCGATATTCAGGCCGCCGTCCACGAATCTTTGGTCGAGGCCCGCGCATACGAGCGCCAACTTCTCGACGATATGAACGCCTCCCTGCTCGACACGCTCGCCAAGAGGGGCATGAAGATAAACACAGTCGACAAGGCTCCCTTCATTAAGGCCGTACAGCCCATTTACGAGCAGTACACCGGCAAAATCCCGGCCGACCTTATCGAGCGGGTCAAAAACTTCAAGTGAGCTTGCCGGGCGAGTTAGGAAAAATGAAATCAGGTAAATATCTGTTTAATCATTTAGAGCACTATCTCTTGGCGGCCTTTATGGCCGCCATTACGGTAGTGGTGTTTGTTCAGGTGGTGTACCGCCAGATCGGGCATTCCCTGCCATGGTCGGAGGAGTTTACCCGCTATCTTTTGGTCTGGATAACCATGATAGGCGCTTCCGAGGGGGTCAAGAGGGCTTCGCACGTCGGGGTGGAGGTTTTTACGCTGATCCTGCCGACGAAGCTGAGAAAGCTCGTCAATATCTTGTCTCTCTTAGTTTGCCTCGCTTTCTGCGTCATTGTCGTGTACTTTTCGTCTCTGATTATCAGGCTTCAAATGGTCAACCACCAGATAACCCCAGCGATGCAAATGCCGATGTGGTACGCCTACGCCGCGCTGCCCGTCGGCTCCGTCCTCATGTCCGTCCGCTATATACAGGTGATAATCCGCTCGTTCAAAGAATTTGACAAAGACCGGGTAATCATGGGATTGGAGGACTAATCGGGATGGGATTTTTTCTTGGTATAAGTTTTGCCATTCTTGTCGTCATAGGCGCGCCTATAGCCATAGTGCTTGGCATGTCCTCGGTGACGGCCATATTCTTCGGAAGCAATCTGCCGCTCACAGTCGTCGCCCAAAGGATGTTCACGGCGGCGGATTCCTTCCCAATGCTCGCCATTCCGCTTTTTATGATAGCCGGTTCCCTTATGGACTCGGGCGGAATATCCAAGCGCCTCATCAACTTGGCCATCAAATTGGTCGGGAGCTTCACGGGCGGGCTTGCCTTGGTCGGCATACTGACCTGTATGTTCTTTGCGGCCATATCAGGATCGGGGCCGGCAACGGTAGCGGCCATAGGCGGGATAATGATACCCTATATGGTGAAGGCCGGGTATGACAGGGGCTATTCCTCCGCCGTCATGTCTTTGGCCGGCGCCATAGGCATAATCATTCCGCCGAGCATACCTATGGTCACTTACGCCATCGTGGCGAGCGTCTCCGTAAAAACCCTCTTCACGTCGGGCTTCGGCCCCGGCGTCGTCGTTGGCCTGAGCCTTATGGTCACGGCTTGGTGGATAGCCAAGGACAGAGGCTACGGCGGGGAGAAGCAAAAATTCTCGCTTCATGAGGTGAGCAAGGCTTTTGGACAGGCTATCTGGGCTTTGCTCATGCCCGTCATTATTTTGGGCGGCATCTACGGAAGCATATTTACGCCAACGGAAGCGGCCGGCGTGGCCGTGGTCTACGCTTTTTTCATCGGGCTCTTCGTGTACCGCGAGCTTGACTTCGCGGCCGTCTACAGGATTCTGGTGGACTCCGCCGTTACGACGGCCATGATAATGCTCATAGTCTGCACAGCTCAGGTGTTCGGCTGGCTTATGACCAGCTCGCGCATTCCGGACGCCATAGCCAAAGCCGTTCTTTCATGGACAAACAGCAAATTCTCCATTCTTATGATAATAAACATGCTATTGCTCATAACCGGCTGCGTGATGGAGACAAACGCCGCAATAATCATCCTGACGCCGATTCTCCTGCCCATAGTCACTCAGCTTGGCGTGAATCCCGTTCATTTCGGCATAATCATCATAACGAACTTGGCCATAGGTATGAGTACGCCCCCCTTGGGCGTCAACCTCTTCGTGGCCTGCGGCATCAGCCAGCGCGCCGGGGAAAGGCTGACCATAGAGCAGATAACTAAAGCCGCGTTTCCCTTCATAGTAGCCAACATTATAGCCCTGTTGCTAATAACCTATATCGAGCCTATTTCGCTTTGGATACCGAGGTTGGCGGGGCAGATAAAATAGCAACGTCAACAATTAGAGAGTATGTGGTCAGGTCCGTTTCATAAACTTTTACTTTCCAAACGGCACTCGCCTTTTCGAGCAACACTGCATCAAGAACACATCGTTAAAAATGTCTTGTTGAGGTGTTTCGCTTTTCGCTGTAGAATAGTAGCATGGCTAAGTGAAGCGGGAGGATGTCGTACAGTGGCGAAAGAGTTAGGCAAAAAACAAGAACGCGACACGGCGCAGATCTTCGACTTAATCTTGAAGCAGTTGATACGATTGTCAAGCGCAACGGTCATTCAATTCATCAACGTAACGCTTTCTTTAGAATTTTCCGACGGTGAACAATATAATTACAAAGTGAAGTCGTTCAAATTTCTTGAGCATGGTATAAAAGAGCTTGAGGAGCGTAAACTCGCTATTCTATTGCCGTTCTATGTGTTAAAATTACGCAAGCAAACAGTGTCGGCCCAAACATCCAAGCGCCGCGCGGAATTAGCCGTAGAGATGAAAGAAATTGTGGATGAACTTGTGATGATGGCGGACCGCGCCGAGGAGTCCGGCTTAGTGAGCGAAGCTGACAAGCGTATAGTGCTGGAGCATATGGAGCGATTGTACAGAGAACTGTTTGCTCAATACGCGGAGTTCAAGGAGGGGGATGTGATGTTGCAGGATAGAATTTTGACATATTCGGAAGAAGCGGAACTAAAAGGTAAAGCTGAAGGTAAAGCCGAAGGTAAAGCTGAGGGCAGAGCTGAAGGCAAAGCTGAAGGTAAAGTCGAAAAGGCTTTTGATATGGCTCGGAAAATGCTGGCGCGCGGCATGACGTTGATGGAAGTTGCCGAGATTGCCGAATTGCCGATAGATAAGCTCCAAACATTAGTTCCTCGATAGTAAACAAGACGGCTAAACAGCCTAAAGCATTGCAAAACAGCAAAAAGGGAAGCGCAAACTCGCGGAACGCGGGAGGCTTCCCTTTTGTACATTCTTGTACATTCTTGTTAAGCCTGAGATTTTTTATGAGACGGCCGTGAGGACTATATACCCCCGGTCGCCCGTCTTTAATTTTGGTCGCCCACATCCATAACGCTTGGCGTCTAATACCAATCCGCGATCTATAGGGATTTATACCTAAATGCTGAATAATTTGCCAGAATCCAAAGAGATAAGTTCTGCCGCCTAATTGACTGTCTGGTAAATCTGAAGGCAAATGAGTATAGATAAGCCGTTTTTTCTTTTTCGCCAAATGGTGAAGGAGAAAAAATTGCTATTCCCTTGAATAATGCGGAATGACACGGATTTTCGGAGAGCGTCTTGCGGATTTGGGTCAAGCGCCGTGTTGACATGGAATAAAAAGCGTAATAAAATTTATGTATTCATTAGGTACAATGTATACAATCCACTCTGGTACGACATCGCGCGGTTAAATCTAAAAACAGAAAGTGGGAGTGAGATAGTGGACTTGAATTGGTGGAAGAACACGTTCGGGCTTAACGGCAAGGTTATCGTCGTAACGGGAGGCGCCTCGGGCATAGGGTTGGGCTGCGCGGAGTTTCTCGCAAAAGCCGGCGCGCGCGTGGCGCTGTGGGATATCAACAAAGAAGTCGGAGAGATGGCCAGTCGCGAAATCGGAGAAGACGCTCTGTTCGTGGAGTGCGACGTTAGATCCAACGAAGCGTGCGAAAACGCGGCGCGTAAAACGGTGGCCCATTTCAACTCCATATGGGGTGTCTTGAACGCCGCCGGAGTTATCCGCCGCAAAAATACCGTGGAACTAGAAGAGAAGGACTGGGACATCGTTTTAGACGTAGGGCTCAAGGGAACGTACCTTGTCTCAAAACACCTGATTCCGGAACTCGAAAAAGGCGGCGGCGGAAGTATCGTCAACGTAGGTTCCGGCTGGGGTATCAAGGGAGGGCCAAAGGCGGTGGCCTACTGCGCGGCAAAGGGGGGTGTCGTCAATATGACGCGGGCGATGGCTATTGACCACGGAGCCAAGAATATCCGAGTCAACTGCGTCTGCCCCGGAGACGTGGACACTCCTTTACTGCGCGATGAGGCGCGACAATTAGGATATGACTTGGACAAGTGGCTCGCGGAGAGCGCGGATCGCCCTATCCATAGACTTGGCACTCCGCTGGATATCGGCAAGGCTGTTTATTTCTTCATGAGCGACCTGTCACCTTGGGTTAGCGGCTCAATTTTTGTTGTAGACGGAGGAGGAACGGCATAATGAATTCTTTCGAGTCGCATCCCTACATTCCCAACTCGGTGCCCTCCGTACAGGAGGAAATGCTTCGAGAGATCGGGGCGAAGAGCGTCGACGAATTTTTCAAATGTATTCCGGACGACATCAAATACCATGAAGCTCTTCAGATGTCAGAGCCGACTTTATCTGAAGCCGGCCTCAGACGCCACGTAGAAGAAATAGCGTCCAAAAACAGGAGCGTAAACCGGGTACTCTCTTTCTTGGGAGGAGGCTGCTGGAATCACTACGTTCCGGCTTCTTGTGACGAGATCAACGGAAGGTCGGAGTTCTTGACAGCCTACGCCGGCGACCCCTACGAGGACCATGGCCGTTTTCAGGCGCTTTTCGAGTACGAGAGCCTTATGGCCGAGCTTCTTGAAATGGACGTGGTGAACGTTCCCACCTACGACGGCTCCCAGGCCGCGGGGACCGCTCTTCGGATGGCCTGCCGAATAACCGACAGGCACAGGGTGTTGGTTCCGGAACTGGCCGGGCCGGAGCGCCTCAAGATCATAGAGACCTACCTTCATCCTCAAATCGAAGTTGTGAGGGTCAAGGCCGATCCCGCGGCGTTGACGCTGGATCTGAACGATCTCAGGAGCAAATTGGACGACAGCGTCGCGGCTGTTTTTCTCGAAAATCCGACCTTTTTGGGTGTTATCGAGCCCAGCGGGGGAGAAATTGCCGAATTAGCCCACGGCAAGGGCGCGCTGCTGGTTGTTTGGGCCGACCCATCGTCCTTGGGAGTTCTGACCCCGCCTTCCTGTTATGGCGCGGATATCGCTTGCGGGGACATCCAGCCCTTGGGGGTTCGCATGCACTTCGGCGGCGGCAGGGGAGGATATATCGCGTCCAAAGACGAGAAGAAATTTGTGTCCGAATTTCCCTCGCGCCTGTTTGGAATATCCGCCACAACCCACGGCGAATGGGGGTTCGGCGACGTGGCTTGGGAGCGGACATCCTTCGCGAGCCGCGAGGCCGCCAAAGAATTTGTCGGCACGGCCGCCGCGCTGTGGGGAATCACGGCAGGCGTCTACTTGGCCACTATGGGCCCGAAGGGTATGGCAGACTTAGGGACAGGGATCTTGCAGCGCTCGGCCTATCTGTCTCGCCAGATGGCCCAGATACCCGGCGTCAAAATCGCCGCGACGGCGCCGTTTTTTAAGGAATTTCCCGTGACGTTCCAAGGCCGGAGCGTATCGGACATCAATATGGAGCTTTTGTCGCGAGGCATCTACGGCGGACACGACCTGTCATCCAACTATCCGACATTACAGAACTCGGCGCTGTACTGCGTAAACGAAACCATGACAAAGGCCGACATGGACACTTTGACTAAAGCCCTGTCGGAGATAATGAAAGGGGCAGGGGGGTCGTTGCAATGAGCATTGAATACGGACTCAAGGATTTCGACAAAAAATACCGCTCGTACCATCAGGCTCGATGGGACGAACCCATTATTTTTCAGCTGTCTCAGCCGGGAGAGCGGGGCATTTTGCTTCCAGAGGCGGAGCCTGAGGTAGCCGCCGCTGGTTCACGGATAATCTCCGACCTAGGGCCCATGGCGAGGAAAAGCCCGCCTAATCTGCCTGAGATATCTCAGATGCGGGTTTTGAAGCACTATCTGCACCTCAGCCAAGAGAACTTAGGCGCGGATGAGACCGTGGACATTGGTCAGGGAACCTGCACGATGAAGTACAGCCCAAAGATCAACGACAGATTGGCGAACTTGCCCGACTTGGCGGACGTTCATCCGCGTCAGGACGAGAGCACGGTTCAGGGATCTCTTGAAATTATCTACAAGACCGAGCAGATGCTGAAGGCCGTTTCCGGGTTAGACCGCTTCTGCCTTCAGGCTGGCGGCGGGTCTCAAGCCTTGCTGGTAATTGCCACTATAGTGCGAGCCTGGGTTGACGAGCAAGGATTGGCGGATAAAAAGGACGAAATTATCACGACGATTTTCTCGCACCCCTCGAATCCGGCATGCGCCGCTATCAAAGGCTTTAAGTTGATAACGGTTTACCCGGATGAGGAGGGGCGCCCTGACTTCGAGGCCATGAAGGCCGCCGTGTCTGACAGAACGGCGGCTTTTTTAGTCACCAATCCAGAAGATTTGGGAATCTATAACTCGCGAATCCGGGAATTTACCCAAATGGTACACGACGTGGGCGGCCTGTGCAGCTACGATCAGGCCAATGCCAACGCTCTGCTGGGGATTGCGCGGGCGCGGGAGTCTGGCTTTGATTTGTGCTTCTTTAACATTCATAAGACGTTTTCCGCGCCTCACGGTTGCGGAGGCCCAGGCTGCGGAGCGGTGGGCGTTCGGGAGAACTTGGTAAAATACCTTCCGGCCCCGTTAGTGAGCTACGACGAGGAGAAAGATCGTTATTTTCTGGACTACGAAAGCCCGTCGAAAATTTCCAGAATCAAGGATTTTTACGGCGTTTTGCCGGCCATAACGCGCGGCTACGCCTGGATGAAGGCCTTGGGGCCCCATTGGCTGAGAGAGGTCTCGCGAGTCGCGGTACTCAACAACAACTACATGTTCAAGAAGATCATGGCGATGCGAGGTGTCGGCGCGCCTTATGCCAGTGGCGAATTTCGTATGGAGCAGGTTCGCTACTCGATGCAGAAGCTGAAGGACGAGACAGGCATTAGCGTGAGCGAATTCATCAACAGGATGTTTGACTACGGCATGCATTTGTGGACGAGCCACGAGCCTTGGCTTGTCCCTGAGCCCTTCACGGTGGAGCCAACGGAAAGCTACTCGAAGGCGGAGATGGACGAGTACTTGGCGGTGCTCGAACAGGTGCTTAAAGAATGTTACGAGACTCCAGAGGTGGTGAAGCACGCGCCCCACAAGAGCGCGGTTCATCACACGGACCACGACATATTGGAAGACCCGAAGCGATGGGCGATAACGTGGCGCGCGTATCGTAAAAAGTACAAGGGATACTTCGAGCCCCGGTGAGCCTGGCTATGATGACAAAAGTCCGGCTGGGCCTCATTGTCAACCCGATAGCGGGCATGGGGGGACGCGTGGGGCTCAAGGGAACCGACGGAGAGGCCGTTGTCCTAGCCCGCGAACGGGGCGCAATTCCCTTGGCGGGCCTTCGGGCAGAGGACTGCCTTCGAGAGCTTTTATCTTGCCGCGATCAATTCGACCTATGGACCGGAGCGGGAAACATGGGAGAAGAGGCGGCTCGCAGGGTCGGTTTCGCTCCGTCGCTTGTGGGCGAACAGAAAGATGTCACGTCGGCTGGGGATACCGAGGCTATCGCAGCTCGTATGTCCGACGTTGACCTGCTTCTCTTTGCCGGCGGAGACGGCACCGCGAGGAACGTCTGCGCGGCGGTAGGGGAAAAAACCTTGGCTTTGGGAATACCTGCCGGAGTGAAGATACACTCCGCGGTGTTCGCCAGCTCCCCTGGGGAAGCGGGGAGGTTGGCGGCAGAGTTCGTTTCCGGCGGGCACCTGACGGAAAAGCTATCCGAGGTCATGGACATCGACGAGGACGCCTACAGAAAAAACCTCTTAAAAGCCGTCCTTCATGGGTATTTGAAAACTCCCTGGAAGCGGGGAAGAGTTCAAGGCCTCAAATCTGGCAGTCCGTCGTCGGACGCCGAGGCTCAATCTGCCATCGGCGAGGAAGCGGCGGCTATCCTTAGGGCGGAAAAAACCACACTTTTTTTCATAGGAGCGGGAACCACCACCAGAGCAATTTTGACGTCGCTGGGCGTTCAGGGGACGCTTCTGGGGGTGGACGCTTGGTTCGACGGGCAGCTTGTGGGAACCGACTTAGCAGAGCGCGACCTGCTGCGCCTCATGGAGGAGCACCCGTCAAACGCGACAAAGATCGTGGTGACGCCCATAGGAGGACAAGGTTTTATCTTCGGTCGCGGCAACCAACAATTCAGTCCCGAGGTCATAAGGCGGGCGGGTGTAAAAAATATTGTGCCGGTTTCGACCCCCGCCAAATTTCTGGCCCTTGGCGGCGCGCCCCTTCTGGTTGACACGGGAGACGGCTCGCTGGACCTCGAACTGGAGGGATACGTCCGGGTGATTAGCGGCTACGGCCAATATACTTTGTACAAAGTACGAAGGGGATAATGGCCTGTCCAAAAGGGAGGGAGGATGAAAGCCACACGTTCAAAGTCACGTTCTCGCGAGTGCTTGAGTTGAAACAAAATTCTTGAGTTGAAACTCTCGATTTGAAACTCTTGAGTTGAAACAAAATTGCGGAAAGTGAGTTGAGTACTGATGGGTAATTCTGAGGAAAAAGAAGCACGTATTCCCAGTCTTGGACTTGCAATTGGCGTTATAGCGTTTATCACTTTTACGGTGTCGATGGCCACCCTTTACTATGACGTGGATGTTCACGCGCCCATTGTCATGCTCGCGGTGATTATTGCCCTGATAGCCTATTTTTACCTGAAGATCAGCTACGAGAAACTTATGTCGGCCGCTCTCGACGGAGTGATGACGGCCATGCCCTCCTGCATCATCCTGATGCTGGTCGGCATGTTGGTCAGCGTTTGGATGCGCGGCGGCGTCATCCCCGGGTTGATCTATTACGGGCTTGGCATCATCAACCCGAGCGTTTTCCCCTTGGTGACATTGATAATCTGTTCGATCATCTCCCTGTCGACCGGCTCCTCGTGGTCAACAGAGGCCACGATCGGCGTCGCCATGATGGGGATAGGAAGCGGCTTGGGGCTGCCTCCGGCCATGACGGCGGGGATTGTCGTCTCCGGCGCGTACTTCGGGGACAAGATGTCCCCTCTATCGGACACCACGAACTTAGCCCCCGCGGTCTCGGGCGGCGAGCTGTTCGACCATATCAAGGCCATGATGTGGACGACCGGTCCTACATACGTGATATTCATGGTGTTTCTCGCCCTGATGGGCTCCAAATACGCCGGCGGCGCGCTCGACACGCAAAGGATCGAGGCGATTCGATCCGTCATAGCCGGGGAGTTCGAGATATCTCCGTGGTGCATAGTCCCTCCCCTTCTCGTCATTTTGCTGTCGATACTGAAGGTGCCGGCTATGCCGGGCATCTGCGTCGGCATCGTGGCCGGCATGGCGATGTGTTTCACCTACGGCAGCAGTTGGGGCAATATTTGGGCTATAACGCAGTGGGGCTACAAGCCTGACTTCAGCGCCCAGATCGTCGCGGCTGCTGACACCGGAGCGGTTCAAGCCCTGCTCTCCGCGAAGAACATCTCGCTTGCGCCGGACATCGCTCAAGACGTCGCCCGAATGATCTCCCGCCTCGTCGGACGGGGCGGTATGCAACCCATGATGTGGTCCGTGTCGCTCGCCATCGCGGCCATGGCGATGGGCGGCTTCCTTGAGGTGTCTCAAATACTGAAGGTGCTTCTCAACGCCCTCACGGCCGGCATCCGCAAGGTGGGAGGCCTGATCGGAGCCACCCTCGGGGCTTGCATCGTCGCTAATTTCCTCACGGGCAGCCAATATCTTGCGATTATCATTCCCGGACGGATGTTCAAGAGCAAGTACGAGGAAAACGGCCTCGCGCCGAAGCTGTTGTCGAGGACTTTGGAGGACTCCGGAACCCTCACGTCGGTTTTGATCCCGTGGAACGTGTGCGGCGGCTACGCGGCCGGCGTGTTGGGAGTTCCTACTCTTCAGTACGCCCCCTACGCGGTGCTGAACTGGCTCAACGTCCTCGTGGCCCTTCTTCTGGGCTATTTGGGGGTGGGGATATACAGAAGGGATGAAAACGGGAAAGATTTCCTGTCCCGCGATCTGAATTTGAAGACCCCGTCCTGACGGACACGATAGGAAAAAATTCAAACTATGGAGGTATTGCCATGCGAAGCGCTTGGAAACTGACTCCGGTGATTTTGTTGGCCAGTTTTATGATATCGGGCATGGATATTTTGGTAGCCGCCCCAATTTCTTTCGCCTACGCCGTGGTGGTCGCCATGGTGATGGAACGCTTTACGTTTCAGGAGCTGCTCGACGCGGCTATCAATAACCTCAAATTTTTCATCATCGTCTTTCTGATACTGCAACTGGCTTACGCCGTCGCGGAGACCTTTATGTCCACGGGCGTCGCGGCCGCCGCGATCAACCTGGCGCTTTCTTTCGGCGTAAAAGCCAGCACGGTGTCCATGGTGGGGTTCATAACGACCTGCCTGCTTTCCGTCGCCACCGGCACGTCGTGGGGGACGTTCGCCGCCTGCGCGCCGATCTTCCTGTGGCTCAACCATATAACGGGCGGCAGTATTCTGCTCACCATCGGAGCTATCGCGGGCGGTTCGTGCTTCGGCGACAACATCGGCCTGATCTCCGACACGACCGTGGTCAGCTCCGGCATACAGGAGGTCGAGATCATCAGGAGGGTGCGGCATCAGGGCGCTTGGTCGCTGCTCTGCGTCGCGGTGTCGGCGGTCATTTTCTACGTCGTGGGAAGCTCCATGGGCTTGCCCGACACGTCAGTAAGCGCCGCCGAGGCCATCGCTCAGGTTCCGGATGAGGTGTGGGCGGCGCTTACCGAGAAGAGGGCGTCGGCCGTCACGCTGCTCAGACAGGTGCAGGCCGGGGTTCCTATCGTTATGATCGTTCCCTTCTTTGTTGTTCTGGGTATGGCCGTGGCGGGGGTGAACACCCTGATGTGCCTCGCGAGCGGAATCGTCGCGTCCCTCATTTTCGGCTATTTCTCGGGCACCGTCACAAGCCTGAGCGATTTTCTGGCTAACTGCTACACGGGCTTCTCCGAAGCGGGAGGCTGGTCGATAGCTATGATGCTCTGGGTCGGGGCGTTTGGGGGCGTAATGAACAAAATGGACGCCTTTAAGGGCATCGCGGATGCCATCGCCAAGGTCGCCAAAAACGTCCGTCAGCTCATGTTCTGCAACGCGCTTCTCTGCCTCTTCGGCAACGCGGCCTTAGCGGACGAGATGGCCCAGATCGTCACCATCGGCCCGATCATCAAGGACATCACGGACAAAAACGTGGAGGCCAGCCCGGAGGATAGATACGTTCTGGCCCTGAGGAACGCGACATACTCGGACGCTATGGCCGTCGTCGGCTCGCAGCTTATCCCGTGGCATACCTACGTCGGATTTTTCGTCGGCATCAGCGTCTCGGTGTATCCCATCGCCGAGGGACTCATCACGCCGCTCACTATGATCCAGTACAACTACTTCGCGTGGTTCTCCGTGATATCGCTGCTTCTGCTCACCTATACCGGATGGGACAGGTTCATTCCCTTATTCAAGATACCCTCGGAGCCAAACGTGCGTCTGAAGAAAAATTCCTAAGGAGGATATTATAGAATGGCGAAATTTCCTGAACTTGCGGCGAAACGCGTGATGGTGACCGGTGCCGCGAGCGGAATCGGGTATGCTACGGCGGAGCGTTTCGCAAACGAGGGGGCTCACGTGTTCCTTGTGGATCGCGACGGCGCGGCGCTCTCGGCGGCCAAGGGGAAGCACCCCGGCTTTAAGGGCTCGTTCGTGGCCGACGTCGCGTCCGAGGGCGATGTCAAGGCCTCGTTCGCCGCGATGGACGGACTTCTGGGCGGTATCGACGTGCTCGTCTCGAACGCTGGCATCAGCGTGAGAAGCAACTTCGTCGACATCACATACGAACAATGGAAGCGCGTGATGGACATCAACCTGGGCGGCATGTTTCTCACGTCGAGGGAAGCGGCTATTCGCATGAAGAAGCAGAAGGCAGGCGTCATTCTTATGACCGCCTCCTCGAACGGCACCGAGGGGCACAGGTGGTACGCCGACTACAACGCCTCGAAAGCCGGCGTCATTCTGCTGATGAAGACGATGGCCCTTGAACTCGCCCCCGATGTGCGGGTGAACTGCGTTTGTCCGGGCTACGTACTCACGCCCATGCAGAGGGCCGAGTACACGGACGAGATGCTGGCCGCGACGAACGAGGGCATTCCGATGAAGCGTCACGCCGAGCCGGAGGAGATAGGCGCGCTGTACGCGTTCTTAGCCTCCGACGACGCGAGGTACTTCACCGGAGCCGACATACGGCTTGACGGAGGCGAGACGGCCGGATTGTACTCGTAAGAATATGAAAATTGACCGATCCCCTCCGCCGAGTGACAGGCTCACTAACCACGAATCACTCGCCGCGTCGCACCATCACCGCTCAGGAGGGGACGGCAATTTATATTTTCGAAAGTGTTTTCAGTGTCGCGTGAATTAAAACAAACAAACAAACAAACGGAGAGGCATAGAAATGAAACTCAAGAAAAAAGAGGCCCTTCTGGTTCATGGGGGGCAGGTGTGGACAGGAGTAGAACTTGGAGATGGAAGCCGGCCGACGGCAGACGCTTTTTTAGTGAAAGACGGTAGGTTCGCCGCCGTCGGAAGTTTAGAAGAAGTCGAAAGCGCGGCCTTAGGTTGTGACGTTGACAGGATTAACGTTGAGAAGTCCTTAGTGGTTCCAGGGATGAGCGACGCCCATATGCACCTCACGCCGTACTGCAAACGGGAGCTTGACTTAGATCTCTCCGCCGCTTCTTCTATTGACGAACTGCTGTCCCTTTTAAAGGCTTACGTAGATAACCATCCAGACGTTCACTGGCTGAGGGCCATGGGTTACAACGAGAATTTGTGGAGGAAGCCCGTCGTCCCCACGATGGAAATGGTGGACTCCGTGGCCGGGGACCACGCGGTAGTGCTCTCACACTACGGCGGGCATATGCATGTGGCTGGCAGGAGAGCGCTGGAGGAGTCTGGATTGTGGGGTCCCGAAATCGAAAAAGCGGCCGGCCTGCTGTACGACAGCGAAGCAGCCCCTGTTCTGCAAAAAATCACAGAAGCCCATGAAACGAGAGAAATCATCAAAAAACTTGCCATCGAGGGCTTCAAGAGGTTAGCTTCTTTAGGATTAACAATGGTTCATGCGTGCGACGTGGTTCTCTACGGCCTGTCGGAGTACGTCTCGATTTTCCAAGAGCTTCGCGACGAAGGCCTTCTGCCTGTGCGCGTCATGACCTATCACGATGCCCTGCCTAATCTGGACTTCCGCAGCGGTATGGGGGATCGCCTCGTGGGTTACGCCGGCCTCAAGCTGTTTTTGGACGGAACGCTGGGAGGCTGGACGGCTGCTATGAGGGAGGATTTTTCAGACAAACCCGGTTCGAGAGGACAACTCATTTATACCGATGATGATTTGTTCTCGCTATTATTAGAGGCTTCGAAGCGCGGCATTCAGGTACAGATGCACATGATAGGGGACGCGGCGACGGATCAGGCCGTGAGGGTAGCTCGCAGATTGTATGAGCGCATAGGATCGAAACCGCGGCTGCCGCTTCGTTTCAATCACGTTATCGTCAGCCCGCCCGACCAGATAGAGGCCTTGGCCGCGTTAGGGGTCGTGGTAGACATTCAACCCATCCAGGTTCACACCGACAGGCTCATGGCTCCTTTGAGGCTGGGCCCAAAGAGACTCGGACATGCGTACCCGTTCCGCAGTCTTTATCGCGCGTGCATAGTGACAGGTTCCAGCGACGGCCCAATCGAGGACGTAAACCCTTGGGTCGGAATATGGGCCGCCGTCAGTCGGACGGAATTTGACGGAACTCCGTTAAAGAGCTTTGACCCGCGCGAGGCCTTAACCTTGGACGAGGCGCTGACGATTTATACGAAGAATCCCTACAGAGCTTTAGGCTGGCAGGACTGCGGCGTCATCGCTTTGGGGGCGACAGCCGATTTCGTCATCCTTGAAAGCAATCCTTTCAATCAAGACCCGCGAGAACTGCTAAACGTCAAGGTGAAAAGCACGTACCTTGACGGCGTAAAAACCTGGGGCTGAGGTCGTTTTGCGGCAAAACAAGCGCCTTCAGCCTAAATTTGCGATTTTTCCCGGCGCAGGAGGAAGATGATAACCTTTCTGAATTTCAAACCTCGCCGATGGGTTGTAGATTGGATAGGCTCTTAGTAACCCCGCAACACGCTATAATTTCGGGAGCTTAGGATGTTATATGTTTTTTAATCAGGGCTATACCTCTGACTTCGTCTTTAGTTTTTAAAAATTTCACGAGCTCTCTATGTTCGTCAAGGCTTGGGTTAGAATCGAAATCAAAAAAAGACTCGAACAGGACAAGGTAAATTAGGGTACGGGACAAGATATTCGCGATCAATTCATACAATGCCACATTGCCGCTTGCTTGCGCGATAATTTTATGAAAAGAGTTATTGATTTCCAAATAAGTTTCAAGATTTTGCTCGGCAAAGCTAATTTCTTCTTTGGCTATTTCCTCCTCCAGCATGCAAAGCTGCAAAGGCGTTATACGAGTCGCGGCCCTTTTAAAAGCGAGACATTCTAAATAAGCTCTGACCTCGAAAGTATCACGGCGCTCTTCTTTTGAAGGATTGATAACACTCGCCCCTTCATGGGGGAAAATGTTAATCAATCCCTCATTCGCCAGCCAACGAAAAGCCTCTCGTATGGGAGTTCTGCTGACCTGAAATTCATTGGCGATAGCGATTTCCGGGAGGTGCTCGCCGGGCTCGAATTCTCGATTGAAAATTTTACGTCGCAGCATTCCGTATGCGTATTTCGCTGAAGAAGCGTTACTAAAGCGTGTTCTCAAGGAGATCCCCTCTTATCTGAATTTTATGGCCTGCCCTCTGGCGCTAATTCGGCCGCCTGTTATTGTAACCTAAATTTCCTCTAATTTGTTTTAACCCAACCTAATTGTCCGATTTCCATTCCGGCAACTTGCCAAGAGCACGGCTGGATTGTGCCTCTTTGAGTTGTTGTGCAGGTGTTAAAGTCAGGTTATAATTCAAGTAAATGAAAGCGACTTGAAAGCGATTAATAATATGTCACTTGAATAAAAACAAGTTCAAAAAAGGAGAATTTAACATGAACGATCTTTTTAGCGAAATCGTCAACGAAATAAAACGTTTCCTGTCCGAGGACCCATGCAACAGAATGGACACTGGTGAAGCTGACGGGAAAGGACATTCGCCATTTGACGCGGCGGAGCGTATATGGGGCGAGCCGCTGATAGGCGCGGCTCGCGGAGACGACCCCATATTTGAGACCTTTCACGAGTTTGTGGACGCCGCGCACTGGCTGCCGCATGAAGCCCTCGCCTCTGGAGGATTTGCCGCAAAGCCCGACGAAGTCTCAGTCATATCTTGGGTGCTGCCTCAGACCAAAGCCACGAAGGACGACAACGCTAAAGAGACGACCACCCCATCTGAACGCTGGGCGAGAGCGCGGTTTTTCGGCGAGGAGGCCAACACAAAACTTAGGCTTCATATAGCGGAGTTTTTGAACAAGAACGGAGTTGATACCGTGTCTCCGGTTGACCTGAAAGATTGGAAGCGGGTCGAATCCGGGCGCTTCGTCATCTTCTCCAACTGGTCGGAACGTCATATAGCCCACGCCTGCGGGCTTGGAACGTTTGCCCTCTGCGACGGGCTGATTACGCCCGTGGGCAAGGCGGCGCGGTTCGGCTCAGTGGCCTTGCGCGCGCGGCTCTCACCTACGCCAAGGCCATACACACGATATGACGAATACTGTATCTATAAGACCAAAAAACTCTGCGGCGTCTGCATAAAACGCTGCCCGGCCGGAGCCGTCTCGGAAAACGGACACGACAAGCGTAAATGCGCCGCGTATCTGAATGACACGGCCAAAGTTTACACAAAAGAACGCTTCGGCTTCGCCACCCCTGCCTGTGGGTTTTGTCAGACGGGCGTCCCTTGCGCTTCAGGCATCCCCGGCTCTAAATAGCATATCTACCCTGACGCGGGGATTACGAGGTATATATGGAAATCGACCGCACAGGTTTGTTGTTTGCGTCCCTATATAACCAACATCTTCTAACAAAAGCGCCATGCCTCACCGTTGTGTCAGAACTGTGCGGGTTACAGGCTCAGTTCGCGAACAACCCTAAGTACGCCCTGCGTATTCGGGGAAGCGACTTCAGCGAAACCACGTGGGAAGAAGGACTCGTTAAAATCTGGTCGTTCCGCAAAACTCTGCACACCGTTTTGCAAAGTGAAATAGGGCTTTTTCTCTCGGCAAGAGGCGTCCCGGACGGCTGGCGCGACGGGTGGAATATAGAAAGTAACCGCATGGCGTATTGGTCGGAGTTTTTACTGGATATGATAGCGGGGGGCGTCTATGGGCGCGAGGCTTTGAAAGCTAAATGCAGAGAGAAAGGCATGGTTCGCGAGGAAGAGCAAAACGTATTCCACGGTTGGGGCGGTCTTATCTATGAGATGAACCGGCGGGGAATGATAGCCTACGCCCCCGGAACGGCCAAGAATTTTGTGCTGTGCCGGGATGTGAAGCGGATGGAACAAGACGAGGCCCGCGCTGTTTTACTGCGACGCTATTTCAAGAGTTTTGGCCCCGCAACGATGGAGGATTGCGCCTATTTTACAGGGTGGAAGAAACGGGAGATTCAAAGCGTCATAGAAAAACACGGTATCCAACTGAATCCCGTCCTGTGCGAGGCGCGCGAATATTTCTTCACGGATATGCCCGACATTGGCGAAATCCCTGATTGCATCTTTCTATCCGGATTTGATCAGCTGCTTATGGGGTATCGCTCTCGGAGCCGGATGATGGACGAACAATATAAACGCGACGTGACCACTAATACAGGCATAGTTCATCCGACGATATTATTGAACGGACGTATACAGGCAAAATGGAAAAAGAGCGGCAACAAGCTGACGGTGACGCCGTTTCATAAAATCCCGCAAAGAGACCGAAACAAAATCGCCCGTCACGGTAAAAAGCTGTTTCAAGACAAGGCGCTTGAAGTCGAATTCGAGTGATGTGAAAAATGGAGAAATATACTTATGAGGAGGAACGCCAAATGTACCTTATCATTACATCGAGTCCAAACACGGACGGACTCACGGCGGCGTGCGGACGCGCCGCGCTGCGCGGAATAGAGCAAGCTGGAAAAACAGGAGAAATCTTCGACCTGTGCGCCAATAAGATTCAGGCATGTCTTGTCTGCGGAAATGGCTGGGGGTCTTGTTTAGACGAACACCGCTGCGTTATCGAAGACGGGTTCACCGCATTACAAACGCGCCTCAAAGACATAGAGGGATTAGTGCTGATAACTCCTGTCTACTGGGGGCAACAGTCCGAGAGGCTCAAGTATTTTTGTGACCGCCTGCGCCGCTGTGAGGCCCGCAAGGGTGATGAAAGTATCTTGGCGGGAAAGAAGGTCAATTTAGTTGCGGCGGCGGGAGGCACTGGTAACGGCACAGTTTCCTGTCTCACGGATATGGAGCTGTGGTGCCGTCATATGCGCGCGGTTCCCTTTGAGCGCATAGGTGTCACTAAATATACCCGTGAGGCAATGCTTGCGGTCATAGAACGCGCGTCAAACGCTTTAATAACGGCTTCCTAAACGCGAAAAGAGGCTTTATCAAATCTCTTTATCAAATCATTTATTATCCTGTTATAATAAGCTGAAAGTAAAAGAGATTTTTTGAAAATTAATTTGCGCAAAAAGGAAATTTATAGAGGAGGTCGAGTGAAACTTGGCTACGCAAGTCGAAGAGGCCGTTACAAACGCCTCGCAAAAAGATATTAATGTAGAGTCTATGGGTCAGGAGCATATCAATCTTGTTTTCGCGCTTGGCAGCGAAAATTTTGGAGTCGACGTCAATATCGTAAGAGAGATAGTAAGGGTGCCGCCCTTTATCACCAGGGTGCCGAACGCGCCTGACTATATCAGGGGCGTCATAAATCTGCGTGGAACCATCGTGCCGGTTTTCGATATGGAGCTCAAGATCGGGATGCCGTCTACGCCCCTGACGGACGAGGCTCGCATAGTGGTATTGTCGGTGAGTGACGTAATGTTCGGCATTATAGTAAACTCGGTGCGCGAGGTCAGGACTATCTACGACGTGCAGCTCGAGTCGGCCACAAAACTGTCGACGGCTATGGATAAGCGATATGTCATGTGGGTGGCCAAGCCGGCTGACGGCCGTCTGATTCTGCTTTTGGATATTTCGTCGCTGTTTGAATTGGACCAGATTCTTCTCGAAGACTCGGGCAAGGCATAGTCTGATTTTATTCTTTGCCCGGGCTTGTTCCATACTGAGGCTTGCCCATGATTAAAATAGACCTTCATCTGCACAGCGCTTTTTCAGACGGCGAACTCTCTGTGCCGGAGTTGGTTTTGTCTCTGAAAAAATGTGGTGTTTCTGTCGCGGCGCTGACGGACCATGACACCACTAATGGGGTTGAATTGTTTTTGGCTCGTTGCCGGTCGGCGGCCATAAAAAGCATGTCGGGTGTGGAGATTTCGGCGGCTTACGGCGGCGTTCTGCACATCACCGGATACCGTTTTGGCCTTGAAAACAAGGCTTTGCAAGATGCCCTCAAAAAAAACCGCTCCGCGCGCTTAGACCGTAATTTACGTATATGCGAGCGGCTGCGAGAACTCGGGCTCGATATAACTCTTGAAGAAGTGAGAACTTATGCGGGTTCCGATCTTATCGGGCGCCCGCATGTGGCTTTAGCTATGGTGAACAAAGGATATGTCCATAGCATAAGCTCCGCTTTCGAGCGATATTTAAAACGCGGCGCGGCGGCTTATGTGCCGCGTCTTCTTTTGCCGCCGGAGGATTGTATAGGCGTCTTGCGTCTTGCCGGAGGCCTTCCCGTGCTGGCTCATCCGCTCCAGACGACGCCCGACTTGGATGATTTGCCTCCCGTCTTGCGCCGTCTTAAAGACGCCGGACTTTGGGGTATGGAGTGCTGGTTCCCCGGGGCGTCGCCGAGCGTTGTTTATCGTTGCCTCGGGCTTGCGCGGGAGTTTGAGCTCCGCCCCACGGCAGGATCTGATTTTCATGGAGACAGACACGCCGGCAAGCATGTGGGCGTTGCTGTAAATGAAGACCTCTTGCCTTGGGCCGTTCTTTGCGGAGGGCTTTGAGGCTTATTATTCAGATATTTAATTCAGGCATTTAATTCAGACATTTAATTTGGAGGTGTGTTTTTGTCTGCTTCTAATGTTTTTCCTATAGACTTGAAAAGCGATACCGTCACTAAGCCAAGCGCGGCCATGCGCAAGATAATGAGCGAGGCCGAGGTCGGAGACGACGTATACGGCGAAGACCCGACAGTGGCGCTTCTCGAGCGCACCGCGGCGAAGCTCTTGGGCAAGGAAGCCGCGCTCTACGTCACGTCGGGTACCCAGGGCAACCTTGTCTCCTTGCTCACTCACTGCGCCAAGGGCGACGGAGCTTTGGTCGGAAAAGATTGCCACATCCTGAACTACGAGGGCTACGGTTTAGCCGTCTTGGGCGGAATTGCGCCGCTTCAGGTAGACGACGCGAAGAGTTTGCCGTCTATTGAAGAGTTAGAACGCGCTATACCGGCAAAGGGCAACGTCCATTTCGCTCAGGCAAAGTTGCTTTGTATAGAAAACACGCACAATCGCGGAGGCGGACACGCTTCTAAGCCGCAGGAGGTGTATGCGCGCGTAGAATGGGCGCACAAAAACGGACTGTCCGTTCATATGGACGGCGCGCGCCTGTTTAACGCGACCGCGGCGATTGGCGTCACACCTTCTGAGATGGTCAAGGGTGTGGACAGCGTGCAGATTTGCCTGTCCAAGGGGCTTGGCGCTCCTATGGGGAGCCTTATATGCTCGTCGGGCGATTTTGTGGACCGCGCGCGGTATTGGCGGAAAAAATTGGGCGGCGGGCTTCGGCAGGCCGGCATAGTCGCGGCGGCGGGGTTGTATGCCCTCGAGCACAACGTAGCGCGTCTTAAAGATGACCACGACAACGCGGCCCTGATAAAAGACGCGCTCCAAAAAGGCGGGCTTCGCGTTTCGGAAGTCGGACGCCCGACAAATATGATTTATTTCAGCGCCAAAAACGAGGCGGAGGCCGATAAATTGTTGGCCGCCTGCAGGGCGCGCGAGGTGATATTCAACAAAACCGACCCCTATACATTCAGGCTTGCCACTCACCTTGACGTTAGCCGCGAACAGGCGGAGACCGCGGCTTCTGTTATAGTCGGGGAGTATCAGAAGCTCGGATGAAAATCAAGGCGCGGGGCGGCGCGCTCAAAAGGGCGCTTTTATCGTTTATATTAACGATTTTAATAGCGACGCCCGTGAGCGCCGCCACGCTTTTTATGGGAAAATCCTCGCTTGGCGATATCCCAGCCGTAAATGGCACGGACGGACTTTCCGTTTCCTTGGCCGACACTGGGGCGCTTCTTGGCATGAATGCCGAAGTCGTAGGTGAGGAGCTGATTTTGTCCAAAAAAAATGACAAACTGAGAATCGTGCTGAACGCCGTCGCGGCATGGCACAACAATCAGATAATCCCGCTTTTGACCGCCTCGAATGTGCAAAATGGGCGATGGTGGCTTGATGCCCACTCCGCGCTGAGTCTTTTTCAGCGCGTCGTCAAAACTAACGAAAAACTTAGAATTGAAGGCGGGGCCTCAAAAACCCAAACAGCTCGGCAAACCCAACCGGCTCAACCAAAAATAAATCAACCGAAAACGACAGAACCCGAAACGGCCAAACCGGAAACAAACCGAACACCACAGCAGCAACCCCCGCAGCGAGTCACGGTCGTGTCGACTCCCGCGAACCCAAAACCGGCGCCCGCACCCGAAAAACCGGGAGAGCTTCGCGCCGTCAGATGGAGTACGTCAAAAGAACAGATTCGCGCCGTCATGGACTGCAGCGAGGGGACAAACCCGGACATAAAAATTCAGTCCGGCAAAGTCGCCTTGGGTTTTTCGAGCGCGCAAAGCGGCATTCAGGGTGTTCCTTCGCCTTATGACGAGGTAAGGGCTGAACTTGTTAAAAATAAGGACTCCTCTTACGCGCTGCTGTTCTCGGCAGCCGGGGTGCGGGTAGAAAAATTAGTGCTGGACAATCCGCGAAGGATAGTTTTGGATTTTATATTTAACACTCCTGTAGTGGCCAAAGAACCGGCCAAGCCAACCAACAACGGCAGCGCCGCGGCCGCGGTCACAGCGGCGAGCGGCGGCGGCCGAGAGAACGCGCCCAAGAAGAATGGCAAAATGCTCGTTGTTATAGACGCAGGGCATGGGGGGAACGACCCCGGCGCTATAGGAAACGGAATAAAAGAAAAAGACATAAACCTCGCCATAGCCCTAAAAATGGAAAAGACCCTGCAAGCCAAAGGCTTTGACGTGAAGCTGACCCGGAGGACGGACGTCTATCTGAAGCTGCAGGAGCGCACGGACATAGCCAACAAAGCGAACGCGGACATGTTCGTCAGCGTTCACGTAAACGCCCTGCCGCCGGGGAAGAACTCCGCCGGTTTTGAGATTTACCTGATGGCGCTTCCCACGGACAAAGACGCGCTGGCTTTGGCCAAAATAGAAAATCGTGAATATGTGGAGGACAAGGGCGACACGGCGTCAGACCGCAAAACCGAGTTGTTGCTGAAAATTCTGGGCGACATGCAGCAAAATAACAAAATAAACGAAAGCACCGTCGCCGCTGAACGTCTGTTCAGCGAGGGCTCCAAAATGGAGTTGCCAATGAAACGCGTCGCGCAAGCCCCGTTTTTCGTTTTAAGAGGAAGCGCAATGCCGGCTGTTTTATTGGAAACCGGATTTATAACCAACGCAAATGAGGCAAAACTCTTGGCTCACCCCGGATATCAGCAAAGAATAGCCGACGCGATGAGCAATGGCGTTTACAGTTACCTTACACAATAAATGGAGTGAATACGATGTTTCGTCGTGAAAATGAACGTTCTGCCAAAGGCCGCCTTAGTGGTGACGCTAAGCGCGTGTCTAAAAATGCCGACAGAGATAGAGATATTAGAGATATTAGAGATATTGAAAAAGAGCTTAAAAGGGAGTTCGAAAAAGACCTTGAGGAAAGGGCCGCAAAACAGAGAGAAACCCGCCGCCGTACCCGGACTCCTCTCTATGACGATTATGACGACGATCCAAGGCTCAGCAGAGGCGCTGAACCCATGAAGCGGAAAGTCCCGATGATGCTGCGTCTTCTGGCCTGGTGCGGCGTTGTGCTGTTTTGTTTTGTCGTGGGTTATATGGGGACGTCCTATGTGTTGCTTCTAATGGATAAACAGAGCCTTCTCAAGCCCGACGTCTTCAATGGCGAGGACGAAGAACGGACGGAGCGAAACGCTCGGGGCGGCGCCGCGGCTTTTTTGAGCTCCGATAACACCGAGCTTGCCAGAGACTCCGGCGCCGACATGCAAAAAACAACTGTGACTATTTACTATCCCAAGGACGGAACTCTCTTGGAAGAAAAATTAGACGTGATAGCGCAGACCCGTGAGGACAATATTCAGGAGATAGTCCTGAAACTTTTAGAGCGAAGCGGCTTTTTTGGCAAGGACGTCTATATAAAGCACGTTTTCAGAAACGTCGATACCGTTTATATAGACTTCTCCGCGCCGTTTTTGCAGTCGCTTTCAGCAAGCGGAGCTAAGGTGAGCGCGCTTCTCGTCACCGGCATCGTGCGCACTATGCGGGATAATTTTCAGCCCATAGATAAAGTTCGCTTTCTTGTGGATTCTAAGATCGCGACTTCGGGCGCGCCCATTGACTTGACGGCGACATGGCAATTGCCTAAATAAATGTCGCCTATATAATGCCGTGATGTTTGATGTCATATTGCTTGCTACCACAAACCGAGGCAAATACAGAGAATTTTCGGAGATTTTGACGGGCGTTCTGGCCCGTAAGCTCCTGTTTGCGCCGGACGCGGCGCCGCTTGACGTAGAAGAAAACGGCGCCACCTACGCGTCTAACGCGGTCCTCAAGGCTCGGGCTTGGGCTGCCGCCTCCGGGCTTCCCGCGCTGGCCGACGACAGCGGCCTTGAAGTGGAGGCCCTCGGCTGGCGGCCGGGGCTCTTTTCCGCGCGCGCGGCTGCGGGCGCTGACTCGGATCGCAACCGCTGGCTTTTGTCGGAACTATATGAAAAAGCGGCGCGGCGCGCGTCTTTTGTGGCGGATGTGGCCTTGGCTATGCCGGAATGGACTTTGGTATGCGAGGGCGTATGCGACGGGCGTATTTCGGAAGCCGAGGCCGGCGAGGGAGGGTTTGGTTATGACCCGCTTTTTATTCCCGATGGTTTCAATATATCTTTTGCCGAGCTCCCTATGGAGATCAAAAATAAAATTTCCCACCGCGCCAAAGCCGTGAAAGCTCTCTTGGATAGTTTGGATAGTTTGGATAGTTTGGGCAAATGGACAGCTCCCTAAAGGCCAAACTCCTTCTGAACGCTTGCCTTGCGCCCCTGTCCGCTTGGGAGGCCATATCAGGCGACCCGGATGAACTTCTCAATGGTTCGCGCTCAGACGGAAAACTTTCCGGAAAACTTTCCGAAAAACTTTCTATGCGCCCGTCGTCGCTTACGCTGCTTTCAAAATTACGCGCGGAGCGCGATTGGCCGGAACGTGAGATGGAGAGGGTTCAGGCCTTCGGCGCGCGATTTGTGACGGTGGATGACGATGAGTACCCGGCGCGCCTGAAAGACCTGCAAAAACCGCCCATAGGTCTATATATCAAGGGCAATCTAAACGAGATAAAACCAAGCGTGGCCATTGTCGGCACAAGGAGGTGCAGTCAATACGGAAAGTCCGTGGCCGACGCGCTTGGCCGCGCTGTGGTAAACGTCGGTTTTCAGGTGGTAAGCGGAGGCGCCGCCGGGATAGATACGGCCGGGCACCGCGCTTGTCTGTCCGCGCTCGGCGTTACCACCGTCGTGTTCGGAACGGCCATCAACAGAGTTTACCCGGCTGAAAACCGAGATCTGTTTCACGAAATAGCGGAACGCGGCGCGCTGGTGTCTGAGTATCCGATGGGCATAGGCGGCGAGTCCTGGCATTTTCCGCTGCGCAACCGCATTATAGTTGGGCTTGCCGGGCGAGTGGTTGTGGTTGAGTCTCCTGAAGATGGGGGAGCTATGATAACGGCTCGTTTGGCCTTGGATATGGGCCGCGAGATATGGGCTGTGCCGGGACGTTTGTCCGACGCGCCGTCGCGCGGCGCGAACGCCCTTATCCGCGACGGCGCAAACGTCCTCTGCGACATAGAGGATTTTGCCGAAAAAATATCAGGCCACTACGGGCAACTGTTCTTGGATTTTCCAAGCGGCGGCGAGCCCGCGGACGCGCCGGCCTTGTCGAACGACGAAAAGGCTGTTTTAGAGATTTTGCGAAAACAAGGGAATCGGACGGTAGACGATATAATGGCGGAGGGGGATTTGAGTTTTGTGGAGGCTCAAAGCGGCCTCGCAACGCTTTCGGCTTATGGTTTAGTCGTATCGTCAGGCCCGGGGCGGTACAGCGCTGGGGTGTAGCTTGTCTTTGGCGCGCCAATAGATGGCGCGTACATTTTTTGAAGCCGTTTTTCGACGGAAAAACCTCGATCAGAGCCACTCTGACCGAGGTTTTAATTAGATATTTACCCCAAGTTGTCTGGCCTGTTCAAGCTCCGGACGCCCCTTTAAATCGTCCGGTTTATGAAGGCCGTGAGCGACGACCACGCCCGCCTCGGCCCACTGCTGATAATTAGCCATAGCCCTGAACATGGCTATGGCAGGCTCCGTAACGTCGGGAGAATCCGCGCCGCAGGTGAGCAGCAGCGCCGCGCGTTTCACGGGCGTCCCCTCGCGCAGCAACGCGTAGGTGCGGTCTATAGCGAGCTTGATCTGCGCGGTAAGTCCGAAAAAGTATATGGGAGACGCGAAAACAAGCGCGTCGGACTCTTTCAGCTTGTCGATTATCTGAGCCATATCGTCCTTTTGCACACATTGACTCTCGTCCTCAAAGCAGTGGTTGCACCCTAAGCACCCGCCTATCTTCAAGCCCGCCACGCGAACGTTGGTGACGGTGTTTCCGGCTGACCTCGCGCCCTCGATGAACGCGCCTACCAAACTGTCCGTCGTGGCCCCTTTACGCGGGGAGCCCGAAAGAATCAAAATATTTTTACCCATGAAAACATCTCCTTATTCATCAAAGGGCGAACATACAAAAACGGGCGCGCCGCGGCGGCACGCCCCTGCACTCGTTTTTCGTTTATTTCGTCTTCCCGGCGATGACCGATATTATCCTCAGTTCTTCGCCGCCGGTGTTCTTGAGCGCGTGAGACTGGCCGAGGCGGGCTATCGTGATGTCTCCGGCCGCTACTTCGTGTTCGGACCCGTCGTCGTTGGTGAAAACGCCGGTCCCCGATATAATAATGTAGACGTCCTCGTTGACCTCGTGCTTATGAAAGCCGATGGCGTCGCCGGGCTTCAGCGTCAGCCAGCCTATCTCGCGGACGGGGTTGGCCTCCGGCGGCTGGTCGCGGGTAAAGGCGTACTTGCCGTATAGTATTCCCACTCCCCCACCGGCCTTCTCCTTGTCGAGCGTGATGAGGTTGTCCTTCTTGAAATAATCCGCGTAAGCCGGAGACGAGAGCGCGACCACAACAGCCAAAGCGACTAATAACACGGAAATACGTTTCATATCAAAAGACCTCCCTTTCTGTTTTCCCGTAGAGCGCGATTTATCGGCCCCTGCACTCTATTTCTTCAGACCCTGCTCGACGGCCACGGCGACGGCCACGGTCGCGCCTACCATCGGGTTGTTGCCCATGCCGAGGAAGCCCATCATCTCCACGTGGGCGGGGACGGAGGACGACCCGGCAAACTGAGCGTCTGAGTGCATTCTGCCCATAGTGTCGGTCATGCCGTAGGAAGCGGGCCCCGCGCCCATGTTGTCCGGGTGAAGCGTGCGCCCCGTGCCGCCGCCCGAGGCCACGGAGAAGTATTTTTTGCCCTGCTCGATACATTCCTTTTTGTACGTGCCCGCGACAGGGTGCTGAAAGCGCGTGGGGTTGGTGGAGTTGCCCGTGATAGATACGTCCACGCCCTCTTTGTGCATGACGGCGACGCCCTCGCGCACGTCGTCAGCGCCGTAACAGCGGACGTTTTTGCGCTCGCCGTTCGAGTAGGCTATCTCTTTTACGATACCCAGAGCGCCGGTGGCGTAGTCAAACTGGGTCTGCACGTAAGTGAAGCCGTTTATGCGCGAGATTATCTGGGCCGCGTCCTTGCCGAGGCCGTTCAGGATGACGCGCAGAGCCTCTTTGCGGCTTTTGTTGGCGTTACGGACTATGCCTATGGCGCCCTCGGCCGCCGCGAAGGACTCATGCCCGGCCAAGAAAGCGAAGCACTTCGTCTCGTCGCGAAGGAGCATAGCGCCGAGGTTCCCGTGACCCAAGCCCACCTTGCGGTCGTCGGCGACGGAGCCGGGGATGCAGAAAGCCTGAAGTCCTATACCTATGGCCTCGGCCGCGTCGGCGGCTTTTACGCTGCCCTTTTTGACGGCTATAGCCGCGCCGGCGGTGTAAGCCCAGCCCGCGTTGTCAAAGGCGATAGGCTGAATGCCCTTCACTATTTCGATGGGGGAAAACCCTTTATCGGCGCAGATCTTCTCCGCGTCCTCAAGGCC
>BOCC01000014.1 GCA_026002715.1 Synergistales bacterium | reverse complement strand
CGTGAATGCTTGTGGCTTTTAAAGACATATAGAGCTACCCCTTTCTTTTCTATGGAATAGTTCTATTTTTATCACTTCTTTTCTATAAGTTCAAGATCTGAGCGTGGTTTTTTATGCGTTTGCCCTGTAGCGTTCCCGCTGGACAGTAACCGCGAAACGAGGGTTTTATGCGTTTGCCCTGCCGCGGGGGATTGACAGATTCAATTTTTTCTCTTAGAATGTGAAATCGTGCCGTGGGAGTCACCTGTTTTGTTTATCTGCCGGTGTAGCTCAGTTGGTAGAGCAGCTGACTTGTAATCAGCAGGTCGTCCGTTCAAATCGGATCGCCGGCTCCATAGGCAAAAGTGGTAGAGTGGCCGAGTGGTCAAAGGCAACAGACTGTAAATCTGTCGGCGGAAGCCTACGTTGGTTCGAACCCAACCTCTACCACCATTTATTTGGAGCATTGTTTGTTTTTATGCCGACTTAGCTCAGTAGGTAGAGCACATCCATGGTAAGGATGGGGTCCCCGGTTCGAGTCCGGGAGTCGGCTCCAGTAATGGCAAGGACTCAGGAGTTTTCTTCTGAGTCCTTTTTATTTTTTTACTCCATATTTACTCCAAGATTTGTAAAGCCGCATCATCAATGATTTTCTTCTCTATCATCAATGAACACTCTCTGCAACGCTATGGAACGACCGTAATATTTTCCCCAATATCGCCTTCATGTGGTCACCTCTAAAAACCTTTGAGCTTCCCCATTTTTTCAAGCGCACCTCCAAAGGAGAAGGTGATTTGAGCGTGGCGGCCTCTCATAGAACGACGAACAAGGCGGCTGATGTAGTCGCCCTTTATCTGAGTTCACCGGAAAACGCCATAGTTTTATGTATTGATGAAAAGCCAAATATTCAGGCATTGGAACGATTAACAGGATATGCTGTCAGCTCGGATAGTAAACTGATTCAAGGATTGGAAAGTACGTACAAACGTAATGGGACTTTGAATTTATTTGCGGCTCTGGATGTGGCGGCAGGCTTAATCAGCGAAAGAAGTAACGAAGTGCGAGTAGAAGACAAAGAAGGGCTTTTTGAAGTTTATGGATGAGCTCTTATTTTACCGCTTTGCCATAAAGTGACTTCTCTTCGACTATTTAACCGACTCTATTTCACGTCACTCCATTAAGGATTTCATTTTTTGTGTCCGAAAACTTGAGACCAGTATAGCGGCGTACAAAGTAACGCAACGCATAAGCACAAAGCAACGCACCACAAAAACGCGGGAGATGACTCTCCCGCGTTAAAATTTAGGGGGTATAATAAAAGCGCAATATGCAGCAGCTACACAGCACAGCTAACCATTGGCAGACATTATCACGAACTCAAAGAAGCGGCGTTTGCCGGCGTCCTCAATTTCAATTTCAATTTCAAAACTTGCTTTTGAAGCGTTTTTCGTACTCCTCCGTCAGGTTTGGCCTAAAGTCGGGGTGCGCTATGCCGATAAGCTCGCGCGCGCGCTCGCGCAGGGTCTTGTACTTGAGCTTCGCCACGCCGTATTCGGTGACGACGTAGTTCACGTCGTAGCGTGACGTCGTGACGGCCGCGCCGGTGTCTATCAGGGATACTATCTTGGACACCTTACCGCCCTGCGCCGTGGACGGCATGGCCATTATGGTGCGGCCGTTTTTGCTCAGGTTCGCGCCCCTTACAAAATCCACCTGCCCGCCTACGCCGCTTATCTGCTTCAGGCCGACGGACGCGGAAACCACCTGTCCGAGCAAGTCGACCTGTACGCAAGAATTTATGGACACGAGATTGTCGTTCTGGGCGATGACGGAGGGGTTGTTGACGTAGTCCACGGGCATCATATGGACCTCCGGGTTGTTGTTTGCGTAGTCGTATAATCTCTTGGTGCCCATGAGGAAAGTGACTACGCTCTTGCCGGGATGGAGATTTTTGCGCCTGTTTGTTATGACGCCGGCCTCCACAAGCTCCACAACGCCGTCAGAGAACATCTCGGAGTGAATGCCGAGGTCCTTCTTGTTCTTCAGGAACAGCAGGACCGCGTCCGGTATAGCGCCTATACCAAGCTGCAGCGTGTCCCCGTCGTTGATGAGGGAGGCGCAGTTTTTGCCTATAGCCTGTTCCACTTCGGAGATTGCGGGGGGTTGAAGCTCGATTATCGGCGCGTCATGCTCTGCTATGTAATCGAGTCGGCTGACATGGATAAACGATTCCCCCATAGTGCGGGGCATGTTCTTGTTGACCTGCGCTATGCGGATGTCCGCCACCTCGGAAGCCGGCTTGGTGTAGTCAACGGACACGCCTAAGCTGCAATATCCGTGTTCGTCCGGCGGCGTAACGTGCATCAAAACGACGTTGGGGCGCAGAGTCGTTCTCAGAAGATTCGGAACCTCGGAGAAATAGACGGGCGTGAAATCGCCTCGCCCTTCCTCTATGGCCTTTCTCGTACTTCCGCCGAGGAACAGGCTGTTGTGACGGAAATGCCCGGCCATTTCAGGCTGACAGTATTTCGCCGAGCCCATAGCTACCATGTGGATAATCTCGACGTCCTTGTAAGATTCGGCGTTTTCGACCATCGCGTCAAGCAGGGCCGAAGGCTCTCCGACGGCGTGAGTGACCACGACCCTGTCGCCGCTTTTTATATGTGAAACCGCCTCTTTCAGGCTGCAAAGTTTCTTGTCGTATTCGTCTTTCCAGCTCATGAGTATTCGCTCCTTTGCTATTGGCAAGCCGTTATTAATTAAGCGGCCCTTCTCAGAGCCGCCGCTACTGACTATCGGCCTTATGCGGAGCCGCGGCTCCGCATAAGGTCCTTCGCCATATCTAAAAGTTCATCCGATACGCCGGTCTCCAATACGACGCTCTTCACTTCGGGTATCGCCTCTTTAAGCTCGTCAGCCGCTATTTGCTCGATGTCGAACGTGGCGGACGGGCAGTTGACGCAGCCGCCGCGCATTTTCACCCTCAGGACGCCGCCGCCGAACGATACAACGTCAACGCCGCCGCCATGCCGAGCGAGAGCCGGGCGTACAAGGTCGTCAAGAACGCGCTCTATAGAATCCAAGACCGATGAACTATACGAATCAGGCAAGCCGCACTGCCCTTTCAGTCCCTTATTCCTTAACGCCGGCTATCTTTTTGGCAAGTTCTTTCTTCGCCGGAATGTTGCCCTGACGCGCGATCATTATCCTCTGCGCCTGAGGCGAACCGGCGCCGTGCATAGACTCAGTGCGATAGCCCACCGCCGCCGTGCCGAGCGAGAGGTTCTCTATCAGGCGCAGGATGCGAAGGCGGTTTTCCGTTTTGACGCCGGGCGCGGCCTTGAGGTACTTCTCGACATAGGGCCCGAGTTTGGGGTCAAAGAGGTCTTTTTCAGATGGAGCCGTGACCATGATTCCGCCGGCGATGTCCTCGGCCAGACGCACGATTTCGTATGGGAAACGCGTGACGTTCTGCTTGCAGACGTTGGCTAAGAGAAGGTTGATGATGTAGTTGCCCGACTCCGTGGGCGTACCCTCGGCGGAACAGGCTATGCCGCAACAGTAGAGCGTCTCGTTGAGGTGCGTCATCTCTATAAGTTTGTCCTTGACGTGAGAGGCTTTTGCCGCGCCGTTGTAGTCGGCCGCAAGAGCCGCCGCGCCGATAAGTACGTCGCCCACGCCGACTTTGCATCCGCCGTAGCTCTGACGGTGGTATCCCGCGAAGCGCTCCACCAGCGCCCCGGCAAAATCTGTCTCGCCGTTGAGGAAGATTCTGTCGTTTGGCACAAACACGTTGTCGAACACCACAAGAGCCTCGACGCCGCCAAATTCGGCGTTGCCCACGTCGATATTGCCGCCCTCGAGTTTTCTGGTATCGCAGGACTGACGCCCGATTATCATGAAAAGACCCTTTGTGTCGAGCGGCACGACAAACGAAACGGCGTAGTCCTTATCCTCGGGCGACATCGCGATGGTGGGCATGACTATCATCTCGTGAGAGTTGAGAGCGCCCGTCTGGTGAGCCTTAGCGCCCCGCACGACGATACCGTCCGGACGGCGCTCGACGACGTGAACGTACATATCGGGGTCGGCCTGCTGGTGCGGAGCCAGAGAGCGGTCGCCCTTAGGGTCGGTCATCGCGCCGTCTACCGTCAGGTCGTTTTCTTTGACGTAGTCCAAGAACTTCTTGAAGTTCTTGAAATAAGAAGTGCCGTATTTTTTGTCCGTGTCGTAAGTGGTGCTCCAGAGGGCGTTGAAGGCGTCCATACCGACGCAGCGCTGGAAGCAGGCGGCTGTCTGCTGACCGAGGAGACGCTGCATCTTGACCTTTTTGATCAGGTCGTCGGTGCTGCGGTGGATGTTGTTGAAGCGGTTGATTTCCTTGCCTGTTTCGGGGTCTTTGACCGTCATCAGGTCTTTGTACTCCGGCTTTTGCGCGAGGTCGTAGGTCATTCTTACGGAGTTGAGAGAGGGGCGCAGAATTGGATCGTCGACCGGTACGTCGACCTTTTTCCCCATCAGATAAACTTCCATCTTGATCTTGCGGATACTCTCGATATACTGCTCGCCTGTCATCAATGCCATAGCTTGCTTACCTCCTATATGATGGTGTACGTATTCAAGAAATGCCGAGTCTACTTTGCCCCGGCGCGCTTTTCAAAGTTGAAGCTGAGCAGGAAGTGCAGAATGATGCCGACCGCCAAGCCCCAAGCCGCGCCCTTTGTCGCGAGGACGGCGCCCATGACGCCCGCTATACCCATGTCCGTATCACTCTTGCACATCTTCATGGCAAGAGTGGTGCAGGCGTAGCCCTGAACCAAAAGCGTTATCGAAAGGGCTATCGGCAAAACGGGCCTTACCAATGACGCGACCGGGATAATGGCCACGCTGATAGCCGTCACAAGCCGGAACGTTCCAACTCCGCTGAATATGGAGTCCATGGCCGAACGGCCCTCCTTGTAGCGCTGAGCCGTGGAGACGGTGACCGCCGCCCATAAGGGGCCGCAAAGCTGAGTGTAGGGAGCCACGATAGCCATGATGAAGTTGCGGAACGAGCTTATGAGGTTTGAGCGATTGGCGTTGAAATCGACCGTCTCGTCGGGGCGCGATTTGCTGGCCTCGCCGATAAGGGCGTCTGTGGTGATGAAGTCGCCGAAGGCGATGATATAGGCCGCTATCGCCGTCGGAATCGCGGCGATATAGAGCGACACGTCGGGGAAGCCCAAGCGAAGCGGGCTGACGGCGTTCAGGACGTCGTCAATTTTGGGTATGAATATGAAAGTTCCTATCTCGATGTTGGGCATGGATATTTCCTTGAACAGAGGCCCAAGGATTATGCCGAGGATAATGGCCGGCAGCATGCCGTACTTGCCTATGGCGTCTATGACGGCGTTTTTTCTGCGCATAGCCTGAAAGGTCGACGAAAAGAGAAGGAAATAAGCCAGAAGTCCGCTTATACAGACGGAGATGGGATATAGGCCAAAGCGGGCGCCGACTCTAAACTCGCCTTCGACGGCCGCGATAGCCGCGCCAAGCAAAATACCTGACTGGATAGAGGCAGGGATGGCCTTCATCAGTTTGTTGGCCGCGCCGGTTACGCCCATTATAAAGAAGATAAGGCCGACTATCAGCTGCAGCGCCACCAGCGCCTTGATTCTATCCGGACCTATTTGGTAGTTGCCGAGATAGGCCAGCACTATCGGGATGGCCGGCGTTACCCATCCGGGCACGACCGGGTCGCCCAAAAGCGCGTGAAGGAAATAAAGAGTGCCGTTGATGATAACCATAGACCAGGCTATCTCGTATGGGACGCCCAGATATTCCGTCAGAACGGGAATGGCGCCGAGACACGTAGCGCACATGAATATGGCCTGAATGGCCTCCGGAGTCTCAAATCTGTAATGAATGAAAGGAATGCGAAGTTTAAATATGCCAAGCGGTATGTAAGACTGCTCTGCTCCATCTTTTCTTGCCACGAATAACCCTCCTCCTGCTGTCGGACGAAAAACAAAACGCTCAAGAAACAAGCATAGCGCGATGTGACTGAGGTTCATACGTTTGGCTTCTTGACGGTATCCGCATCCCTTCTTTAAGTTTGTGAAAATAAAAAATAAAGAATGACTGGAGAATTTCTAAATTTTAATAATACACCATATGACATTTGCGTTTCAAGTAATAAATCATTTTTAATTTCAATTTTTTAATTTTGAATTTGGATAAAGTCCTTCCAACTTCTTACCGCACGGTTTGGCAATGTCACTGCGTCCGGATATAACCATAGATCTACATCAGATCTACATCAAGAAGTTTTTATCTAAATATAAATAAAAAAAAATTTGCATTATATATAATTTTATGATAAAATTTTTTTATTAAATAAGAGAGAGGTGACTCTATTGGATCTGCAAGACGCATTGCGCGAATACCTCACAAAAACGAAGGGGGCAAAACATCTCGTCGCGAAGTTCCTTCTCACTAACTTCGACGACATCCCCGTTCTGACTCTTGAGGATGTTTCCTTGAAGATCAAAGTAAGTCTCTCTACAATCACACGAACGACGGCTGAATTGGGATTTCATGGTTTTCCAGATTTTCAAAAACAAGTGTGGACATCTATCAAACCGCGCCTTTCTCCTTCGGCGCGCATGGGGCTGAAAGCTCCCAAAATTTCGGAGCAGGTGATGCCTAATGAATCGTTTCGGCATGATATTGAAAACGTCGTGCAGGCTTCGAATCTAAATCCAGAGCACGCTTTCAATGAAGCGGCCTCTTTGATTGCGAAAGCCTCAAGAGTTTATGTGCTGGGGATACGCACGGCTTCTACATTGAGCTCCTTTTTCTTTTACGGACTCGCGAAAATACGTTCGTATGTTTGCAACTTAGATGCCAGCAGCACGTCTTTAATAGAACATTTTCCAGAGATGGACAGAGATAGCGTTTTGTTTGCCGCTACTTTTCCGCGCTATACGAAATATACGGTAGAAGCCGCGCAGGAAACATGCAAAAGAGGCGGAAGCGTTGTTTCTTTGACGGATAGTCCTTCTTCTCCTTTAGCTCCTTATTCAAAAGTGATTTTGTACGCGCCGTATGACTCGTTGAGTTTTTTTAATTCTATGGTTGCACCGCTATCCGTCCTCAATGTATTGATAATAAAGATAAACGTAATTCTTGGGCAGACAGGGGAAAAGCATCTTATTCAATACGAGAATCTTCTGGACGAATGGGGAGCTATTCTGGCGTCTCAAAACAAACAAAAAAAGTTATCGTAGAAATCTGGATATTGCTATATATACGAGGAGATGAATATGTCGAAATGAATATTGGGTTCATCGGATTTGGAGAAGCAGCTTATTGTATTTCCAAAGGGTTTCAGGAGCAGAACGCGATAAATATATGCGCCTATGACGCTATGGAGTCTAATCCCACACAAGGCGGCGTGATAAAAAAGCGCGCTAAGGAAAGCGGAGTAACACTACTGGCAAGCGCCGGTGACGTGGCAAGAAACGTAAGTGTGCTTATCGCGTCAGTGCCATCCAGTTATACGCTCGATGTATGCAAGGAAGTCTTGGATTCTCTGCAAAAGGGGCAGATTTACGCGGATGTCAGCGCCTCCACTCCGGCAACGAAGGAACAAATATGGTCCATGTTGGAACCAAAAGGCATTCTCTTTGTGGATGCCGCTATGCTAGGCTCACTTCCGCAAGACCGGCATAGGGTTCCTATCACGGCAAGCGGCAATGGTGCGCAGGCGTTTTTCGACGTCATGACTCCTCTGGGAATGCGGATTACGCTTGCCGGAGACAGACCGGGCGCGGCCTCCGCCATCAAGCTGGTACGCAGCATTTTCATGAAAGGAATCGCCGCTTGCATGTACGAGATGTTGCAAGGAGCTGATGCTTACGGTGTATGTGATGAAGTGATAGCTTCCACGGCAAAATCTTTAGACGGTATACCCTTTACAGAGCATCTGAACCGTTTGGTCACAGGGACATCCATTCACGCCGTTCGCAGGGCCGCCGAATTGAAGGGATCTGTGAAGATGCTGGAAGAATGCGACTTAGACGCGTCGATGTCAGTGGCGGCAATGCGCAAACATGAATTGATTGGCGAATATCGCTTCGCTGATCAGTTTACTCAAGCCAAACCGGCCAGATGGAGTGAAATTATTCAAAAGATGCGCGCAAGATAAGTTTGATAAATTTGACAGGAGGAGAAATTATGTCTGTAGGAAAACGTATTTATCTTAAACGAGAGTTGCCGGATCCGGCATTGATAAGAGCTTTTCAGCAGATTCCAGCCTCAAACATTGCTGATGTAATGGAGCGCTCCTGCGCAATGAATCCTCGCATTCGTTTGCTGAGCAGCCCGAAGGCACAAGTTACGTCAGGAGCGGCGTTTACCGTGAAGGCTCGCGCCGGGGATAATTTGCTGCTACACAAGGCGCTGAATATGGCTCAGGAAGGTGACTACATCATCGTATCCAACGAAGCGGACAATTCGCGTTCCCTGATCGGAGAAATCATGATGGCCTATCTATGCCATACAAAAAAGGTTGCGGGTATAGTTATAGACGGTCCCATACGTGATATCGATGAAATTGGAAAATGGGATTTCCCGGTCTATGCCACAGGCACAACCCCAGGAGGGCCGTACAAAGAAGGTCCCGGCGAGATAAATGTACCTGTCTCCTGTGGGGAGATCAGCGTAACTCCCGGTGACATCGTTGTTGGAGACCCCGATGGCGTCATTGTGATTCCCCGCAAAGACGCGGCGCGCGTTCTGGAAGATGCCCGCAAATTCAGAGAAGCGGACGAGTCAAAATTAGAGGCCGCCAAAAATGGAACCGCCAATCGCTCTTGGGTAGAAAAAGCGCTTGCGGAAAAAGGCTTTGAAATTATTGACGATATTTACAGGCCATAAAAAGGAGGCGAGAAATGGCGGAAGGAAAATAACGGTTATATAGAGCAATTCGCGCCTGGAATAAAATTTTCGTTGAGCGGCTATTTAAACGGCCATTTGAAAGAAGGAGTGTTGAAACATGAAAAGTAGAGCCATGTTGTTTTGTTTGTCCTTAGCGCTGATGATTTCCTGTATATCTATTTGTTCTTTTAAGGAGGCCGCCGCTTCAACAACGGATTGGCCTCAAAAGACCGTCACTCTGACCCTGCCCTACAACGCCGGCGGAGACACTGATATATACGCGAGACTTGTGGCGAAAAAGCTGAGTGAAAAACTTGGAAAAACCTTTATAGTCGTCAATATGCCCGGCGGCAGCGGTGTTATAGCGTCTAAACATATTATGGCCCAGAAGCCAGACGGCTACAACATTCTTTTCAATCACACCGCTTCTCTTGTGCAAGAGGTAACCGGCGTCGCTGATTTTTCCTATACCAACGACTTCGATAATGTTGGTACCGTCGCTCTGGATTCTACCTATACCCTTGTCTGCCGGAAAGATGCGGGATGGAAGAACTTAGAAGAGATGATCGCTTACGCGAAGGCTAACCCGGGTAAAGTAACCTATTCTCAAGTCTACGGCAGCGCCACTCATCTCGTCTCTTCGCAAATGGAAAAAACGATGGGCATCGAGATGAATAAAATCGACGTCGGTTCCGCGGCGGCTGACCGTACTGTCGCTTTTATGGGCGGACAAGTCGATTTGCTCGTCGCAAATTACATTAACGTGAAAGACTACATAGAAAATGGGGACTTTATAGCTTTGGGCATTTGCGCGCTCGAACCGGTTCCCTCTATCCCGAACATTCCGACTTTCATTCAGCAGGGATATCAAGTCAGCAACCGTAAGCTGTACGAGATGAAGTTCCCGAAAGGGACGGACGCGGCCATTGTTGAAAAACTGACCACGACTTTGAAAGAAATTGTTGGCAGTGTCGAATTTCAGGCGGAAATCGAGAAATTCCACGCCCAGGCGTTCTACCGCTCGCCAGAGCAGACCGGAAAAGAGGATTTAGCCGAAATAGAGGAAATTCGCGCCTTAATGAGTCAGCCTTAGCGCCTTTTGAGTTTGCGAGGAGGATTTGGATATGAACGATAAAACGCGAGATTTATTATGCGGGATTATTTTCTTTGCGTTTGGAGGTGCTATGTTTTTTCAATCGCGAAATATTTCCCCTATTATTGCGAAAGAAGTTGGTTCCGGCTTTGTCCCTAAAATAGTCGCAGCCGTTTTTATGAGTCTATCCATGCTGTTGCTCGTATTGACCTTGCTAAAAGAAAGAAAGGTCGCGGCGGCAAAAACGAACGAAGACATCAAGGGCGGTGTGTTGACGATATTAGCTCTCATCGCTTACGTATTCCTGTTTGACGGTCTGGGATTCCTCCTCTCTACGGCGCTCTATTTATTTGTGCAGATAACGATTTTAAGCGACGCAAAAAACCGAAGGTTGCCTCTGTTTTGTGTCATTTCCGTCGTAACTCCGACGATTATATACTTCTTGTTTGTAAAGGGCTTTGATCTCATATTGCCCGCCGGCATATTGCCATTCTAAAGGGGTGCCGCTATGATTTTAGAAGGAATTCTTCTGATATTCAATCCCGTATGTTTGGGCTTGATTCTGCTTGGCGTTTTGGTCGGTATCGTCTTTGGCGCAATGCCTGGGCTCTCGGCCACGATGGCTGTCGTTTTATTTCTCCCCATGTCTTTCGGTATGCAGCCAATGAACGGTATCGCGCTGTTGGTCGGGCTTTATTTGGGCGCCATTTCCGGTGGTCTCATCACCGCGATATTGTTAAAAATCCCCGGCACGCCATCTTCAATAGCTACGGTATTCGACGGTGGACCTATGGCCGATAACGGCGAGGCAGGAAAAGCGCTGGGAGTTGGTATCCTTTACTCTTTTTTGGGAGGGCTCATCAGTATTCTGGCCTTGATATTTATATCTCCCTATCTGGCAAAGCTCACCCTAAAGTTCGCTCCGGCGGAGTACTTCGCCATCGCGATTTTTTCACTGACCATTATCGCCAGCCTTTCCGGAAAATCGCTGTTGAAGGGACTATTAAGCGGTGTTTTGGGCATAGCGCTTTCCATGGTGGGCATGGCGCCGCTGGATAGTTTTACACGCTTTACATTTGGTTATTATCAGCTTTTGTCCGGCTTTGACATCGTGGTTATTCTCATAGGCGTGTTTGCCGTCACGGATATTATCCTTTCGGGTTTCGGACGAAGGACCCTGGCGGAAAAAATGGAGAAGAAAGAATTCAAGCTCAATGGATTTGGTATCTCATGGCTGGAGTTCAAACAACAATTTGGCAATTTGATTCGCTCCTCGCTGATTGGGATTGGCATAGGTATTCTGCCTGGCATTGGCGGCTCGACAGCGGGACTCTTGGCGTATACCGCTACAAAAAATGCGTCAAAATATCCGGAAAAATTTGGTACCGGTGTTGTGGATGGCGTCATTGCGTCAGAGACGGCGAATAATGCGGTCATCGGCGGTTCATTGATTCCGCTTCTTACAATGGGAATACCTGGGAACACCGTTACCGCTATATTTCTCGGCGGTCTCATTATTCACGGTATCTCGCCTGGACCCCTGATTTTTGTCAAAAGCGGGGCCATAATGTACGGCATCTTCACCGCTTTGATTGTGGCTAACATCTTCATGATAATTTTCGAAACTGCCTGTCTGAGATGGTTCGTTAAGTTGTTAGATATTCCCAAACACTTGCTTTTGCCCATTATTATGGTGTTATGTATCGTTGGTTCCTTTTCTGCGGCTAGCCGTATTTTTGACGTTTGGTGCGTTGTTGCGTTCGGAATGGCCGGTATGTTCTTCAAGATGTTTCAAATCCCTACGACGCCATTGATCATAGGTGTTATTCTTGGACCTATGGCGGAGGAAAATCTGCGGCGCGCCCTAATGGCCAGCGGAGGCGATTGGTCCGTATTTATAACCCGTCCAATTTCCGCGGTATTTTTGGCGATCGCGGCGATATCCATGTTCATTTCATTGAAAAAACATTGGGAATCTTACAAAGCCGCGTCCGCATAGACAAGTCACAGTGGCAATTTTGAATAAAGCAGGGGCGACCTTCCTTGGTCGCCCGTTCTGAATTCAGGAAGGGGATAACCTATGTATGATCTAGTGATTCGCGATGGAACTGTTGTGGATCCCGCTACGCATATGTGCGATAAGGCCGACATTGCGATAAAAGATGGCAGAATCGTCCAAATAGGGGCTTTGGCAAACGCGTCCGCCGAGCAGACGATCGACGCTTCGAACACATTTGTAACGCCCGGCCTTATTGATTTTCATTTGCACCTCGCGCCCTTAGCGGAAATCGGCGTTTCGGGCGAGCCAGTCTGCTTCGCTTCCGGCGTAACTACAGCGGTGGATTGCGGCAGCGCCGGTTGTGCCACTTATGGAGGACATCGCGCCTTTTTATGCGGCGGAAAACTTCGCGTCAAATGTTTTCTTCATGTATGCTCCGCCGGACTGGCGACAGGCCGTTATTTGGAAAATCCGGATCCTGTCTATTATGACAAAAATAAAATCAAGCGTTGCTTCACTGATTACCCAAATGAGCTGCTTGGACTCAAAATTCGACAAGGAGCTGAAATCGTTGGATCGCTTGGCTTGGAACCGCTGAAAGCGACGATAGAATTAGCGGAAGAAATGAATGTGCCAGTAATGGTACATTGCTCCAACCCGCCTTGTCCTATGGATGAAATCCTTCGTCTGCTTCGCTCAGGCGATATCCTCACGCATGCGTTTCAGGATCGCGGCAGCACGATTTTGGATGAATCCGGACGTGTATCGAAGGAAGCGCGGTTGGCTCGCAAACGCGGCGTCATTTTCGATACCGCGAACGCCAACATTCATTTTTCTTTTGCGGTTGCTCGCGCCGCAATTGCGGAGGGTTTTTTACCTGACACAATCAGTACCGACCTGACCATACGCAGTCTTTACAAACGACCTGCCGTATTCAATATGCTGCATGTTTTGTCCAAATACTACAATATGGGGTTAAGCCTCATGGAAATTTTGGAACGGTGTACATGGAAGCCCGCGAAATTACTCGGTCTTGAAAAAGAAATAGGCGCTCTCGCCATCGGTCTCAGGGCCGATATCGCAATTCTCAAAGAAATTGATCACCCAACTGAGTTCGGTGACAGAATCGGGGAAATTCTAACAGGGAATCACCTGTTGAAGGCGATGATGACCGTTAAAGACGGCGACGTGGTTTACAGAGATATTGAATTTTAGAACCTGTTTAATATCTTCTGCAACCGGCATAAACATGGTACAATCGGTCAAAAAAGTTAAGAGGGTGCGCCAGTTCGGTGCGCGTAATATAGTCGGGTGAGAGTCCCGACCTGACAAAGCTTAGCAAACAGCCAAGACTCTGTTGAATGTATAGAGCTACCCCTTTCTTTTTATGGAATAGTTCTATTTTTATCACTTCTTTTCTATAAGTTCAAGATCTGAGCGTGATTTTTTATGCGTTTGCCGAACCACATTATCGACGGGATGAAAACCTATCTCGACGCGCAGGGCATCAAGAACGTATCGGAAATCAGAGGGGTTGTATGAGTGACAGGGTTTTGCGTAGCTACTTGCCGAAAATATTTTTTATGGTAAACTTGCATAAATCGCGTAGAAATTTGATACTAAGATTCTGTTTTCACAAGAAAGTGCGCTCCATAACCCATACAACAGCGGAGGTGTGCGAATGTCTGATATGGCTATACAAAACAGGCTCAGAGTCTCAAATGTGACCAAACTTTTCCCGGGCGTTGTGGCGCTTGACAAGATAGATTTTGCCGTAAAAGAAGGTACAGTTCACGTCCTTTGCGGAGAAAACGGCGCGGGGAAATCCACATTGATGAAGATAATAAACGGCGTGTACCAGGCCGACGAGGGACAGATTTTTATAGACGACGTTCCCGTAAAGATACACAACCCGACCGACGCGCGCCGTCTTGGTGTGTCCATGATTTTCCAAGAGCTCAACTTTGTCCCTGAAATGACCGTCGCCGAAAATATCTTTTTGGGCAGCTGGCCCGTGAATTCTTTTGGTAAAATCGACTGGAAAACCATACGTGACCATACGATCAAACTTTTAGAGAGCGAGGGGCTTCCGTATTCCCCTGACACAAAGCTCGGAGAGTTGTCAGTGTCTGATATTCAAATGCTTGAAATATCAAAGGCTGTCTCGCAAAACTGCAAGATAATAATCATGGACGAGCCGACAAGCGCAATAACACAAAAAGAAGTGGCGGCGCTCTTTGACAAAGTGCGGGCGCTCAAAGCTCGCGGCGTCAGCGTCATTTATATCTCACACAAACTTGACGAGATTTTTCAGATAGCGGACGAGATAACCGTCTTCCGCGACGGCAAGGTCGTGGAATCTCACCCAGCGAGCGAGCTTGATATAGATAAGGTTATATCCATGATGGTCGGCCGCAAGTTGGAGAACAGTTACCCCAAGGAGACGGTACCGGTGGGCGAAAAATTGATCGAGGCCTCAGCGCTGTCGGGTATGGCGTTCCGGGATGTTAATTTTTACGTCAGGCGGGGTGAGATAGTGGGGTTTGCCGGCCTTATGGGCGCGGGGCGCACGGAGGTTATGAGAGCGATGTTCGGGCTTGATCCTATAAAGACCGGCACCGTGAAACGAATAGGCAAGGAGTTCCGTATCCGCAAGGTCTCGGACGCCGTCAAGGGCGGAATTGCGATGCTTTCGGAGGACAGGAGGCGCTACGGCATTTTCCCCGTGCGGAGCGTGAAAGAAAACTGCTCCATATCTTCGCTCGAGCGCATTATCCACGGCGGGCACTTACACGCGCGCGTAGAAAACGACATAGTCGGCAAGATATTTGAACGTATGCGCGTAAAAACACCTTCTTTTGACACTCCCATAGCGTCACTGTCGGGCGGCAACCAGCAAAAGGTGCTTTTGGCCAAGTGGATGCTCCGAAACCCGGAGATTCTGATACTCGACGAGCCGACGCGCGGCATAGACGTGGGCGCGAAGTACGAGATATACCGACTTATGACGGAGCTTGTGCAGGGGGGCAAAGCCGTCGTCATGGTCTCCTCTGAAATGCCTGAGCTTCTCGGTATGTGCGACCGCATATATGTCATGTGTCAGGGGACCATTACGGGAGAGCTTTCCCGTTCAGAATTTTCGCAGGAGCTTATTATGAGATACGCAACGGGTTTTATTGATAAAGACGGAAAGAGAGTGTATGAAAATGAGCCGGCAGCGTAGCGTAGGTGAGGTATGGGGAGTTATCAAACAAAAATACAGCATATTTTTGGTGCTGGGCGCGCTTTTTGTGGTCTGCTCTTTCGCCAACCCTAACTTTCTCTCTGTCAACAACCTTTCAAATATATCGCGTCAGCTTTCGGTGACGACTATTTTGGCCTTTGGCGAGACTATACTGATTATCAGCGGGATGATAGACCTCTCCGCCGGGTCGGTGGTGGCTCTGTCCGGCGTGCTGGCCGTGGCGACGTTCAAGGCCACTGATTCACTGGCGGCCGCTTTTAGCGTAGGCGTCATCGTGGGTGTAGCCTGCGCCATGCTGAACGCCCTTATGATAACGAATTTTCGCGTCCCGCCGTTTATAGCCACTCTCGCCATGCAGACGATGGCGCGCGGCGCGGCGCTTCTTTATACAAAGGGACAGAACATATTGCGTCTTGGCGAATTTACGGTGTTCGGCCAAGGGAACATCGCCGGCATACCGACGCCTATAATATTCTTGGCCGTCCTTTTCGCGGTCACGTGGTACGTCCTGCGGCATACTAGGTTCGGCCGCTCTATCTATGCCATAGGCGGCAACGAGGAGGCGGCCGTGGCGAGTGGCATAAACGTAAGCCGCATAAAATACAAGGCATTTTTGTTCAACGGTATATTTGTAGGCATAGCGGGCGTGCTCTTTATGAGCCGCGTAAACGCCGGGCTTCCCAACGGCGCCATAAACTTCGAGTTTCAGGCCCTGACGGCGGCCATCATCGGAGGCACGAGCTTCTCAGGCGGCATAGGCACAGCCAGCGGTACACTGGCGGGCGCTTTTATCGTGGGTTTTCTCGACAATATAATGAACCTGACGGGCGTGGACAGCTATATTCAACAGATAGTGCGGGGCGCTATAATAGCCTTGGCCGTTATTTACGACATCATGGCGAAGTCGCGGCGGCGCACACGCAGCAGCCTCGGCGACATCGAAAAGAAAGACGCCAAACAAGCGGCGTAAAGCGGCTTATAGTCGCGTTATGGATAAATAAATTTTATAAGGAGGAGTAAAGTATGAAGGGTTTTAAGGTAACAGCGTTGCTTGCCCTGCTTATTGCCGCGCTTGTTCTTTCATGCGGCGTAGGTACGGCGGCGGAAAAGAAGTTCCGCGTGGCTTACATAGCGCGCGCGCAGGCCGACTCGTTCGCGGCTTGGTTGGCGAACGCCGTGAAGGCGGAGGCCGCCAAGTATCCCAACATCGAGTTGGCCGTCTTTGACGGCGAGGCCAACGACGAGAAGGAAAACGCGATGATCGAGAACGCCATCACGAACAAGTTCGACTGCATCATAGTGCAGCCGAACAACGGCGAGGCTCAGCGCCCCTACGTCGAGAGCATCGTGAAGGCCGGCATCATCGCCATCACCACAAACGCGCGTATCGCCGGCATACCGGGTTCGTCCACCGTTGACGCCGACCCGTATTTGCAGGCGAAGGTCAACTGCGATCTGGCGCTCAAGCAGGTTCCGCAGAACGCCAAAGTCGTCGTCCTGAACGGACCTCCCGGCAACTTCCACGCCGACGAGCGCCGCAAGGCCTGGGGCGCGGAGTTCTTCGCAAAGCGCCCCGACGTCAAAATTGTGGGCGAGCAGATAGCCCACTGGAACAAAGACGAGGCCATGACTTTCATGGAGGACTGGGTTCAGTCTAACGAGACCATCGACGCCATCGTCTCGATGAACGACAACATGGCGGCCGGCGCTCTTGAGGTCGTGAAGGGCAACGCCAAGTTCGCCAACATATTGGCCTACGGCGTCGACGGCACGGCCGAGGCTGTCCTGCTGATTCAGGAGGGGCGCATGACATCCACCTGTATGCAGTCCGCTTACGACTTGGCCGAGCTTCTTCTGAAGAGCGCCGATTCTCTGCTCACGGGCAAGGAAAAACAAATAGACACGGACATCGGCAACCCGCTGATCACTAAGGACAACGTCGAGGACTTCGTGAAAATCCTGAAGGCCGCCGGCGCGCTTTAAGGGCAATCTGACGTAAGTAACGGGCGGGCAAATTACCGCCCCTACAAACACATGGTAGGGGCGGTAATTTGCCCGCCCGGATTTTATAACAGGAGGAAAACATGCAAAACAGAGCCGCGTTTATGACGGGAATACGCAAACTTGAAATCAGAGAAGTCCCGATGCCGAAAGCCAAAGAAGATCAAGTTATCGTAAAACTCGAATATGTCGGCATATGCGGGTCGGATGTTCACTACCTAGAGCATGGCCGCATAGGGGACTACATCGTAAACGGCGATTTTATCCTCGGACACGAGTGCGCCGGCAAAGTCGTCGAGGCTGGGCAAAATGTGAAGCACCTGAAGGCCGGCGACCGTGTGGCGCTCGAGCCGGGCGCTACGTGCGGACACTGCGAATACTGCGCGACAGGGCGTTATAACCTATGCCCGGACGTGGAGTTTTTAGCCACGCCGCCTTATCACGGATGCTTCGAGAACTATATAGCCTTCCCGGCGAGCCTCGCGTTCAAGCTGCCGAGCTCCATCTCGTCGAAAGAGGGCGCGCTGATAGAGCCCTTGGCGGTAGGGCTTGAGGCCGCCGACGTGGCGGGCGTCAAATTAGGAAGCTCGGTCGTCATCTTGGGTGCGGGCTGCATCGGCCTCATGTCGCTGCTGGCGTCAAAAGCGCGCGGCGCGGGAGACGTCACGGTTGTGGATGTCATCCCCAAGAGGTTGGAGAAGGCTTTGGAGCTTGGAGCCACAAGGGTTATAGACGCGTCAAAGACCGACTCCACGAAGGCCGTGTTGGAGGCCACAGGAGGACAGGGCGCGGATGTCGTGATGGAGACGGCTGGCGCTGCGCCGACCACGCAACAGACGCCATTCCTCGTAAAACGCGGCGGCGTCATAGTCTTGGTGGGTATGCCGCCCGAGGACATTATATCGTTCAACTTCGCCAAGCTGATGGGCCAAGTCGCCGAGATAAGGACGATCTTCCGATACAAGAATCAATACCCCGTTGCCATAAAAGCCATCGAGAGCGGGAGAATCAACGTGTCCGGCATTGTCACAAACGAATTCTCTTTCGACGACATAGCCAAGGCTTTCGATGTCAACATCGACAACAAGAGAGACGTCGTGAAGATAGTTATAAAAATTGACTGAGTTTCTCAACCCGAAAGGAGACATTGTTATGACGCCTGAAAAGGTTAAGTATTACGACCTCACCCATACCCTCTACCACAACTGCCCCGGCTGGCCGAGTCACGCGCCGAACATCGTAGATGTTACATATCGTCAGTGCCTGCACGGCTACAATGCCGAGACCATTACGCTCAACACCCACACATGCACTCACCTTGACGCGCCGTTTCATTTTTACAGCGACGGAAGCCCGGTGGACCAACTGAGCCTCGACCATTTCGCGGGCCCCGCTTTCTTTGCCGATCTTCGCGGCAAGGCTAAACTCGACTCTCCGATAGACGCGGATATGCTGAAGCCCTTTATGTCAAAGGTAGAGCCGGGTGATATATTTTTGATGAACACCGGCTGGGGGGCCAAACGCGGCTTCAACGCCGAGTACCTTCAGCAGTGGCCGTATCTCGACGGCTCGGGCGCGGCGCTTTTGGTTGAGGCGGGAGTACGCGCCGTGGGTACGGACACGCTGAGCCTCGGCGGCTGGGGGTCGTCCGAAAAAGGCGGCCCGTGCCACCAGACCCTGCTCAAGAAGGACATAGTCATCATTGAGGAGATAAACTACCCCGAAGCTGTCATGGACGGTAAGAAGCGCTTCGTCACGGCCTTCCCTATAAAACTCTCGGGCGCGAGCGGCTGCCCCGTGCGCGTGGTGGCTTACGAGTTTGATTAATCAGCACGCAACCCCCGGCGAGAGCCGGGGGTCAATAGATTTTCATATTCATCTCTACCCGCCGGACGTTATACGCGACGCCTCGATAATAGCGGAAAGCGAACCATATTTTGCCGCGCTTACAAGTAACAACGTGCACAAGTGGGCTACGCTCGAAGACCTCCTGCCGCGCATGGAGCGCGACAACGTCGCTCGCGCTGTCGTTGGCGGCTTCGCCTTTCGAGATTTGGGGCTTTGCCGTGTTTGCAACGACTATATCATTGAATGCGTTAAACGGTATCCTGACAAGTTAGACGGCATCTGTGCAGTCCCGCCCTTAGCGCGAGGCTTTGACGAGGAGATAACGCGCTGCGCCGATGCCGGTCTAATAGGCGTCGGCGAGCTTTTTCCGGAGGGGCAGGGCATAGACATAGCGGACATCTCTCAAACTTGGAGACTCGCGGGCGCGCTTAGCGACACCGGTATGTTCGCGCTTGTGCACACGGCCGAGCCGGTTGGCCACAACTACGTTGGTAAGGGCAACGTTGGGCCCAGAGAGGCCGCCGCTTTCTGCGTTAATCACCCCGAAACACGGGTTGTATTCGCGCACTTGGGCGGCGGTCTTTGGCTATACGAACTTATGCCTGAAATGAAGCTGTACCTCTCAAACGCGATGTACGACCTCGCGGCTCTGCCTTGGCTCTACAGCGCCGACGTTTTGAAGATGATAGAGGCCGGGGGATTAGCCGATAAGTTCTTGTTTGGCACGGACTATCCCATATTAGACTCCACGCGATACGATAAAATGTTGCGCTCCTGTGGCTTGCGCAAGGAAACGATCGATTCTTTTCAGAGCGGGAACGCCATAAGAATGTTGGCAAAGCTAAAAGAGAGGAGCTAAAAGAGAGGAAACATTAACATTTTTTGGATTTTCATTGTATTATATAAAAAATTCAGACCTTAAGGGGGCGCGTATATTGAAGAAGGTCTTGCTTGAAAAGCTCAAAGAATCTCTGCAAGCGGTTTTGCCGATAGGTAGTATCATATTGCTTCTCCACTTCACCATCGTGCCGATGCCGCTTGGAACAGTCGCATTGATGATCTTCGGCATGGCGACGCTCATTATAGGGCTTACGCTTTTCTCGCTCGGCACTGAGATGGCCATGATGCCTATGGGCGCACACATAGGCTCGGCCTTGCTAAAGTCGAAAAACTTGGCGCTTCTGATAGGCGGGTGTTTCATTTTTGGCTTTATCGTGACAGTTGCGGAGCCGGATTTGCAGGTTATGAGCACACAGGTGCCGTCCGTGCCGAATTTTATCCTGCTTGCGGGAGTGGCCGCCGGTGTCGGGTTGTTTTTGGTCGTAGCCATAGTGCGCGTCCTCTTTCGCTTAAAACTCGCCCACATGCTTATCGTGATGTACGCGTTCACGTTTGCCTTAGCGGTTTTTTCGTCGGATTACTTAGCCGTGGCCTTCGACGCCTCAGCCGTTACAACCGGCCCTATAACCGTTCCGTTTTTGTTGGCCCTCGGCGCCGGAGTGGCCGGGATTAACGGCGGTAAGGGCTCAGAAGAGGACAACTTCGGCATATGCGCCGTATGCTCGATAGGCCCCATATTGGCCGTCTTGATAACCGGGCTCTTTTTCGACTCCAGCAGTTCGGGCTTCGCCGCGGAGACAAGCGCGGCTGTGGAGTCGTTTAGTGAGTTGTTACGTATTTTTTTCATTGGCTTGAGGCACGCGTTTCTTGACGTGTTGATGGTTATAGTCCCCATAGTGGGTATGTTCGGGATTTTTCAGCTCACTCACCTCAAACTCTCCCGTACCGAACTTGTAAAGATAGGCGTCGGTATTTTCTATCTTGTGGTCGGCTTGACTATTTTCCTTACGGGTGTGAGCGAGGGCTTTCTGCCGGCGGGGAGATTTTTGGGTGAAAGCATGGGCAAACTCACCTATAATTGGGTTGTCATACCCATCTCTCTTGTCATAGGCGCTTGCGTCGTGGTGGCGGAGCCGGCGGTTCACGTCCTGACGCGGCAAGTCGAGGAGATAACCAACGGCGCCATATCCAAAAAAACGCTCCTCTGGGGTATGGCGGCTGGTGTCGGTCTCGCCTTGGGTTTGGCCACGACGCGCATGTTGCTTGGGGTATCCATTTGGTGGATACTGTTGCCTGGGTATTTGCTAGCGGTTATTCTGACGTTTTTTGTGCCGTCTATCTTTGTGGGCATCGGCTTTGACTCTGGCGGCGTAGCGGCGGGCGCTATGAGCGCCGCGTTTGTTTTGCCATTTACGCTTGGCGTGTGCGAGTCCGTCGGAGGCAATATTATGATCGACGCGTTCGGCGTCGTCGGGATGATCTCGATGATGCCGCCTATAACCATTCAAATTGTGGGCGTACTGTACAACCTCAAGGTCAGGAACGCAAAACGCGCGCAGACGAAGCCGGTCGCAAGTATTCACGAGAAGTTGGACGAGCTGCTCTAACTCGTTTAAGAAAGGAGATGTCACTATGAGCTTAGAAACAGAAAACGTCGAGGGACCTCACAAACCTTCGTTGTCATTGGCGCTTCTCATAGCCATATGCGACAGAGGAAAGGGCGCAAAGATAGCGGAGCTTTACGCTAACCATGACGCCAAGATAAATTTTTTGAGCTTGGGGAAGGGTACGGCCAACTCCAAGATTTTGAACTATCTGGGTCTCGGGCAGACCGAGAAAACCATAATGTTCAGTGTCTTACCAACAAGGGAGGCTATGAGCGTACTATCACAGTTAGACTGGACGCTCGATATCGGAAAACCGGGACATGGAATAGCTTTTATCGTGCCGCTTGAGAACGCCTGCTGGAAAAATGAGGTAAAGCCTTTGGTTGGGCTAAAGTCCTTTCTCGACTACGGCGCGCAGGGGGCTGAAGAAAAAAATAAAGAAGGTGAGAACGTGGGGTTTACGTTTGATTATGAGCTGGTTTTAGTTGTGGCAAACCGGGGATACAATCAGGAGGTCATGGACGCGGCGCAGGCAGCCGGGGCGCGAGGTGGTACTATTATCAACGCCAAGGGGTTTGCGACCGGCGGGACCGAGAAGTTTTTCGGCGTGACCATCCAGCCTGAAAAAGAGATAATCCTCATCCTGACCTCTGGCGATACAAGAGAGGCTGTAATGCTGAGTATATCCGAACAAGCCGGCGCTGGTACCCCACCTGAGGCCGTTACTTTCTCCGTCCCAGTCCTCGACGTGGTGGGCTTGCAGTCTCCACTGCACGCGGATGAAACAGAAAGGGCGGCCGAAAAGAAAAACTGAGAAAAACTAAAAAAGCTTGCAAAAGCGCAAAGCTCTTTGTATAATTATTTAGGTTGTTTTGAAAGCGTGCGGATATAGCTCAGCTGGTAGAGCATTAGCTTCCCAAGCTAAGGGTCGCGAGTTCGAATCTCGTTGTCCGCTCCAGTAAAATCAAGGGTTCAGGGGATTTAGCCTGAGCTCTTTTTTAATCCCCTTGTAACGCCCTTGTAACAAAATAAAACCGGGCGAGGATTTCTCCCCGCCCATGCCTCACCTCTCCAAAGCGTCTATAATCTGCGGCAGCCTCGACAGCAAATACATTGCCGCTAATCCGGTCGCCACGACGATAACGCGCATACTCCACTTGCCGAATATCTCGGTAAATGAAGTATCGCCTTTGATATGCTCATAGAGGTCCGCGGCTATTTTGTTTATATTCTTCTCCAAGATTTCGAGCTTCAGCCCGAACACGTCATTCTGCTTCTTTATCTCTGTCAGAGTCTGACGGTTCAGATCCAACATAGAACGCATAGTCTCGTTCATGGTATCAAGCTTTATTTCAAGTTTCTCGTAGTTCTCCATCCTGTTCACCTCCCTACCGCGTATCCGGCCGCCCCAGCCGCGATTATCCACAAAATATTGCTTGTCTTACTTCTGGCGACTTCTTTTTTCCAAACCGCCCGCTCATTATTCAACCGACCGGCGATGTCTTTAAGTTGTTGCTCAAGCATTTCGACCTTAGGGATAAGCTCGGCCCTAAGGTCTTGGTGAGCCGCCTCGAACGTCCACATTTTCAACCGGCGCTCTTGTAACGCGATTCCCACTTCCTCGGCCGCCGAGCGGTCCATAAAGTAACCTTCGGTCGGCGCTTGCCACCCTTGCGGGACGCGGATCACCTCCCCGCCATAAGCTGAGCTCGTCGTTAATAAAACGAGCAAGATCATCGTCAGGCAGCGCTTGGACATTTTTCCTCACCTCCCTGTCGATATATCGTATTTCCGTCTTAACTTGCGCGTCCTGCGCGTCCATTATTGCCCGTATATCGGCCACGGTATCGCGCGGGGCATGGACGGCGGCGTCGGTTTTCGTAACCTCTTCGCTGCCGTCCACTCCGAGCGTCGCCATCATAACGCCGCAAAAGACCGACGCCCCTATTATTGCCGCAATCACAAGACCGGCCCAAGCGTACTTCATTCCTTTTTATCCTCCCTTCCGTTCTTGACGGCTTCCCACGCCGAGCTGCCCGTGTATCCGCCTATGGCCGTGACGACAAGGGCCTGTAATACGCCGGTCACTCCGGTCCCCAGATCGCGATCATACCTCCATGCAAAGGAACAAAGGATTAGCGCCCACAAAGTCGCGACCCCGGCGATTGCCTTGCGGAGGGGGAACTTCCTTATCCAGTTCATAATGTCTGGAACACCCCATTCCGGCGTTTGCCGTTGCAGTCGATATGGACCCATGCCCCCTCTAAGAGACAAAGGTCGAGCCCTCGCAGTTTCCCTTTGGCGTATATTTCTTTTGCCTTTTTGTATAAGGCTGCATGCCCGGACTTGCATGACAAATCGGCGGCGTTGCCATTAACGTGGTTTGTGGACGTACTTCCGGCAGCTTTGTTGCGCGCAGGACAGCGGCAGCCTGAATTGATTCTTATCGGCTCGCCCATAGCCTCGCGCAAGTCTTGACACATCGCGACGATTACAGGATTAATGTTATCAAGCCCGCACCCGCACTTACAAGCGAACTCATGCCGCGAAAAATTCGCCGTTAAATCTCCCATTTTCTCCATTCCTCAATTATCTCCCTTCCAATACGCCTCCACCGCCCGCCGCGCTATACTCGCTACCTGTCTGTCTATGTTGTCCATCCTCCTTCGCTTATTCTCCGGCGTGTCGTTCCTCGCCTGTATAGCTGCCCGCTCCCTGTTCAGCCCGCTGATGTTCCTCTGTGCGTCAGAGAAACGTTTTGCGTTTGCCGCATCCCTCTTCTCGTACTCTCCCCCCTTCTTTGCCCCGTTCACCGTCTTGGTTATCCAGTCAGATAGCTCGTAGAACTGGTCAACATATTCATTGTTCTTATAAGGGTCAGCCGTGAATCTCTGTATCACCGGCGCTTCAGACCAGCGCCGCGCCTCGCGCCCGGACTCCGTACCGCGTAGTACGTCTATCCCGGAGCCGACGTAGCTGCTGACCATCTGCCCGACGCCTCCGGTCGTCCCGCGTATCACGTGATCTATCTTGAACGGCGATATGCCCGTCCATTCACCGATTAGCTTAGCGGTCCCCGAAGTACCGGGCCCGTGCTGCATGCTCTCGGGCAGGTTCTCATATTTACGCGGCACGATGTTGTGTCCGGCGTAAGTGTCATAGTTGAAATACCCTTCCGTGAGAGTAGCAGCGAGGTTCGGCAGCAGCGGAGGAAGCCCAAGCTCCCACAGCGTATGGTCGAAACCTCTAAACGCCGCCGGGTCGCGCGCGAACGCCCTGTCCAAAACCCTCTCTGTCAGACTCCCGAACACTCCGTAATCCTGCGGCTTCGGTATCTTCACCCATTGGTCACCCATCTTAACGTGCCAGTATCTGTCCTTCACGCCCTTCGAGAGCGCCTGATATTCGTCCCTGTCCTCGTCTCCACCCCCAAACATCCCAAGCCCCCAAGCTATCAGCGACGGTATGACGGAGTACATAACGAGCTTGCTCATAGTCTGTACCGGCCGCGCGACGGCCGTCCTTATCATCTTGTCCACGCCCTGTATGTTGGCGTTCATAAACGCGACGGATCTGTTGATCGTCCGCCCCACGCTCCCCGCGCGCTGAAAGTCTATATTCACTTCCCGCGCTCTCATCGCCGCCTCCTGCTTTGGCATACCCTTTTGTCTCAGGAGGTAATACTCATACAGCTTCGGCGCCGTCTCGATGAATCGGTTGGGGTTTTCAATGAGGTATTCCCATATGTTTCTGATGCCGTTTACAACGCCCCTCGTCATTCCCCCGTCATCAAACGCCCGACCTATCTCACGCGCCAGCACGCGCGGAGAGTTTCCCCGTATCTCCGTTATGCCGGAGTACAGCAGCCCCTCATCCACCGCCTCGTCAAAGAGCGCCCTCATTTCGGGGTTGGCGGAGAACCTTATCATCAGTCCCCTTATAGTGTTATAGATAGGCAGCGCCCAGCCCTCGGAGTTTATGGACGCGCTCACGCTGTCCCTCAAAAAATTCATCACCAAAAAAGCCGGGTTCTTCTGCGTGGTTCCCTGCCTGAAAATGTCGGCCGGCAAGGCCAGCGCGTCGGCCACAAACTTCATTCCGCCCGTTGGCCCCGCCTCGCCCATAGCCGTCAGCGCGCTATAGATGTCCGGGTCGGTGGCGAAGTATCGCTTTTGCCCGCCCTGCCATACATGAAAGACATACTCGCCCCGTTCGCCGGGCCCGCTCACAGGCTCGGCCAGGCGCCCCATGCCATCAAGCTGCGAAACGTTTATCATGGTTTGACCCACTTCGTTGCGCGCGGCGAGCGCGTGATACGCCATCATATTCCTGAGCATGGCTTCTATGGGGTCCCTTATTCGCATGACCTCCGCTTCGTCCTTCACGCCCCGCGCCGCGCGTATGGGGTCGCCGAGGTTGACGAGAGACCGGCCGCGTCCTCTCAAAAATGCGTGCAGGTCGTTCTCAAATTCGCTGTCGCTCCCCACTCTAAAAAACGGCACATAGTTTGGCCATTTCTTTCTCAGGAAGTCAAACTGCTCCTGCGTCATTATTCCGGTCTGTACAAGCGTCTTGTGTACCATATCGGCATAGATTTCCCGTATTCTGTCGGCGGCGTCCTTGATATATTGCGGAGCGCTGTCTATTATCCGTGCTTCTTCTTCCGCGCTCGTGGATAGCCCCGGGTTCATTCCGTTGTTTCTGTAGTCCTGAGACCTCGCGGCCGCGAGGTAGTCCGTGAGCATCCTGTGATTCTCTTCGCCCCGTCCGTCCCGCCCAAGCCCGCGCAGCACATCCAGGAAGGGCGCTACGTCCTGATCCGCTCTTCCTCTATACCCGGCAGATGTACGAGAGCGGGCGTAGATGTTCAAAGAGTCCGGCAGATATTGACCATTCACCAAATTTTCCGGCCCAAGCTCCTCTCTTATCGAGTCCGATAGTCTGCGCAACGGAGCGAGCGAATCGACGCCCATGTCATATGCCTGCTGCCCAAACCTCCGGGCGCGCTCTATCATTCCCCCGCGCCTCGGCTCGTCACCCCTGACAATGGCGGCGTCAAGCCGTTCTCGCGGGTTCTGCTTGTAATAACTCGACGCAAGCCTTCTGACTTCGTTCACTCTTTGCGTCAACGACGGGCTCTTCGCTAAGGCCTCCGTAAATGCCCTGTAAAACTCCGGAAACTCCTTCTGCGCCTGCTCGTCATTTATGGAGTAGCGCGTCATGAACTGAGCTATGCCCTCGTTCCTCAACTGCTCAGGCGTATAGTCGTCGGCGGACGCCACGCGCCCCGCGTCCGCGAGCTCCTGTTCCATGTCGGGCGTAGTCTGATCCCTCAGATGCAGCGCGCTGTCGAGATAGTGTCCCAGCTCGTGCATGGCCGCCGGTATGTCGTTGCGGTACTTCGTCCGCGCCACTTCCGTCCCCGCCTTGTACAAGCCAAGCGCCCCGCGTCCTGTCCGTCCCTCTCTGAGCGGCACGATTCTCCGCACCGCCGCCTTGACATCTTCCACCGTGACGCGCGGTACGTTCTCGCGCGGGCCGCGCGCCGGCATGTCCGGCTCGAAGTCGCGGCGGGCGGTTGAGGTGAGGTATTGGTCGTCGGCGCTGTTGACGTTCGGATTGCCGGGTGTTATAGTTTGCGTAGAAACCTTATCGCGCTCCCTCTCCGTTACGGACGGCGTAGTTTCGGAGAGCGTAGACACAGAGGAGCCATGTGCCTCGGCTGTGTTACCGCGAGAAGGTTTTTTTACATTCTCATCCCAACCTGTAACCACCCATGTTATTTCTTCCCTTGTTCCGTTATTATGTCGTACCATTCCTAAAGTAGCCGTTATCGAACCCTTTGTGATATTTCTGCGCTGTCGTCCCCCTCGGGTTGTGTACATGTCGCCAACTTTACCCGTAGCCAAGACATCCACAAGGTCATATAGAAACTGTTCGGAGTCCATTCCGTCAGAAGCGCGTTTCGCGAGTATATGAGATATGCCGGAACCATTATCATATTTACGGGACGCGTCTCCCGATTCACCCCACAAAAAAGAAATTCCGCCCACATCATCTCTGTACATAGCGTCCCTGACATCAGTATGCTCAGCTATAACTTTATCCATAGCTTCATTGCCGCGCCTGATGTTCTCTTCCGGCGTCACAGATTGCGCTTTTGCCGCTGTGGATTTTCCGCTATCCCTCAAAAACTCCAACTTACCCTGCTGACTTGGGTTCTCCGCCCTCTCCTCCGCTCCCCTTATTAAGTCCATCTTATTCACGGACTCAACGTCAAAAAGCGCCCCTTGGTTCGGCGCGGCCTGACTCATGGCGCTGTCGGCGTAGGCGTTCAAAAAGGCCGCTATCTTCTTCCCGCTTCGCTTGTTGGCGTCCATAAAGCGCATTATTTCGGCTACCTCCGGACGAGTTTCAAGAGCGGGGTCCATGACAATCTGAGACAGATACTCGTCAAGTTTCTGTCCTGTCTCTCTCACTTCGTTCAGCTTGTTGGCGGCTTCGGCTATGTCTTTTCTGATGGACAGCTCCTGCGCGGTCAGTCCTTTTTCTATGTTGTTTTCAAGAGCCGCGACGCGCGGAGCCGCCGCGAGCAGCGCGCTTGATATGGTTTTAGTGCTGTCGTCCATGCTCTCGCTCATTCTTGACAAGGCGGAACTGTCGCCGTAGGCCTTGGCAAAAAGAGCGTTCTGCACGCGCCTTAAGCCGTCCTGAGATATTTGCCCCCTGTTGTCGATAAAGTTCCCCCGCTCGTTTTGGGGTATAGTGTTCAGGAACTCCCGCAAGAAGCCGCTGTTGCTCCTGATTTCTCGCTCAGGGTTGAACGCATAGAGTATCTCCGGCGTGAGCCTCTTCGCGTCGCTCAAAGCCGTCTCTGAAGAGCTCATCGCGGATACGTTAGACTCGTTTGCCTCCCGCGCGAACTTCACGCGGTCGATGTCGCTCACGCGCTCCCTCACCAAAACAGGGTGCTTGGTGTTCTTTATGATGCTGGCCATCTCGCCCTTGCTGTACCCAAACTCCTCGGCGTGATCTTGAAGGTACTTCACATATTTATGCGCGTTAACGCTCGTGGACTGCCCCCGCTCATAGATAGCCTTGAGCGCGATAGTGCGCCCGTTGCCGCTTTCAACGATACCGTCAGAGCCCACGATAGGCGCGCCGTCAGACGCGAGGCGGCTGTCACCCAATAGCGTAGGGTCAAGCGCGGATATAATCTTCTCCACCTGCTGGACGTCCGAGGTTCTGCTTCTGTCGCGCGGCTGCACGTCCTGCAAATATCTCCCGTCCGGTTCATAGTTCGTCTTATGAGAAGTGATAAGAGAGTCCGCGGGCACGACTTTATACCGCGTCTCCACCTCAGTCCCCGCCGCCGTCCTGACGCGCGAGATGTTTTTGCCTTCGCTCGTAGGAGTCGCCCTGTTTTCTGTGGCCGCCGGCTCCACGCGTCTCGTGGTGAGGCTTATCGTTTCCCCTGTCTTCAACCGCACAGACCCCGCCTGTGTCGCCGGCGCGTCGTCCCTCCACGTCACAGACCCAAATCTATAGCTGTCCCCGTCGTTCTCCGCGCCGGGCTTGGATTCTCTATAGACAGAATCGGCGTGTTCCCCGGTCACGAAGTCAGCCCCGAGGTCAATAAGCCCCGCGTCCCGCGCCTTAGCCACAAGCGCGTCAAACTCCGCCTTGTCCGTGACGCCTGCCTCAGCCGCCGACTCCCGCAGGGCCTTCATGGTGATGTGGCCAGTCCGTCCCAGCTTCGCGGCGGCGCGGTCGTAGACGGTTTTGAAGTTGACGTTGGGTGTTGACGGTGATATATTTGCCGTAGAACCGGAGGCAAGCGGGTCCTCAACTCGGGGTGTAGGGGCGACCGCCCCCGGTCGCCCGTCTTTAATTTCCGGTCGCCCGTCTTTAATTTCCGGTCGCCCGTCTTTAATTTCCGGTCGCCCGTCTTTAATTTCCGGTCGCCCGTCTTTAATTTCCTGTCGCCCGTCTTGCGTCGCCGCCACCATCGCCGGAGGTTCCGGCCCCTGCCGCGCAACCGGAGGTACAGGCATCCCCTCGCCCGGCAAAGCCAAAATAGGCGCGGGCGCGGTCACAACGTCGGCCGCTCCCGCCCTGAGCGGATCTACAACGTTCGGGAACATCGCCCCCTCACCGACGGCCTCCGCTTCCTGCCTGCGGTCATGGAGAGACCCGCCGGTGAACGCTGTATAAGCAGACGACCGACGCGCTTTTTGCGTCGTGTCGGTCGCTTAGTTTCTTCATCAATAAAGGCCCCCTTACGGGAGCCCTTCGGTTAAATTTGATTTACGCTTTCGTCGCGTCGGCCTGAATCGAGGCCGCCAACATCAGAACAAGTTTCCCCAAAGCCACCTTGCCAATAACGCCGCGGTTCTGTTCGATGAGGTCGCGTAGCTCCTGATGGGGCGACACAGCCAACGCGGGCGCGGAGTAGCCGCCGGTCTTGCGGATGGCCGGTAGAACTTCCGATGTTACCCATTTACGGAAGCGTTTAGCCTCGGGCTTATTCGAGCGCATGATGAGGGCATAGACGCCGGACTCGGAAACCGTTATGACATCTCGGTTCTGACCTGATACGAAAATTTTTCGTATCAGCTTTTCATCCACATCGAGGCGTTTCGTAGCCTTGCTTACGTCATTCAACCCCAATACGTCGCACACTTCGCTCGCCACCCACCACGGCTCGCCGTTCACATCGACAACCCGCGTTTCCTTCCCCTCAAAGCTGAAAACACGCAACGCTTTAGGTTCCGGCACGACCTTCTCCTCCTGCGCCGCCATAATTTTTTCATAAGAACTCAAGTCCGTAAATGTTGGCCAAGAGCTCACGTCTCTATTGCGATAAAATCCCAACTCGCGGCGCTTCTCGTGTATAGCGTCGTTCATGCGCTCGCATTCGCCTCTGACCAACAGCGCGATCATCTCAAAGTGCGGGGTTTTGGCGAAGCGCTGAAACATGTCGTCTACGTTATTTTTGATGCGTTCGTTCGTGCAACTTTTGCATTCCATGTTTTTGCACATAAAAAAGACCTCCTTTGTCCATACCAAAGGGGGCCTCTACATGTTATAATTTCGCATGTAGAGGGTTTACCCTTTGCTTGGGCCGGATAACCAACATCTTCGTGGGTAGTGGTTATTCGGCTTTCTTTTTGCGCTCTTCCAGAAAATCTGAAACCGCCTTAAATAAAACTGATTGCGCCGTTACCCCCTCAAGAGCACAGGCCGACTTAAATTCTCGCGCCATTTGCTCAGGAAGCCTTACAGGGATATTTGACCTTCTCTTAGTTTCAATCGCCATCACCACCTTTCGATGATGATATTAGCATATAGAATATTTGACGTCAAGTATTATTTTGTTCAGTCAAGAGGGGTATCAAAAAGACCCCCTTGCGGAGGTCTTTCGTTGGTGTTTTTATTCGTCGTCGATCGTATCTTTAGCGCCGGTTTTTACTCCAACCAAATCTTTGAGTATTTTCTTGGCGTCTTCGTTACTGTTACTATCAAGAATACTCAACACCATCTTTATCAGCGCCTTGAACTGAAAATCCGTCATAACGTCCTCACTCCTCACTGTCGCGGCAGACATGGCATCGCCCCCTTATGGCGTATATTCTACCATTAATCCCAAGGCAGCAACATCCCATCCGTGATAGCTTTCTTGTCAAGGGCTTCTTTGCCAAATATAGACAGCAGATTGTCGTATTGTTCCTTGGTCATTTTTTGCGGCTCGAGTCGTCTTTTATCCTTGGCTCTTTTCAGCAGTTCAGCCGCCTGCGTCTCCATTTCCTCAATCGTAAGCTCTTGATTCTGTACCGGCGTGGGTTCAGGAACCGTCGGCGTGGTCAACCCCTGACCGAGCGGCGTCTCGGCTGCCGGAGCGGGCGCGGAGGTTGCCGCAATATCCTTATTATATCCGTCAACTATATATTTCGTTCTCGGATCAGCCGAAGCCTTCGACGGCGCGCCATAGCCGCCCTGGCTCATCCCCTCGCGCTTCGTGCTCGCGTCCTGCTCATACTGACGCGTCGGGTTGATCCCCAGCTGCTCATAGACGGCGTTGAGATATTCCCCGCTCGCCGGATCGAAGCCCATAGTCTTAGTTCGGTCGCCGAGGTCCTGCTGAACAAGCGTCTTATGCGGGTTAAACTGCTGTGAAATCTTGTCGATAAAAGGAGCCATTTCAGGGCTGAACAGCCCCAAACTATACCCGGCCTTCTCCCTGTCGGTGAGGTTGAGATTGCCCAGTATCTCCTGTGCCCTCTGCTGCCTGATAGCCTCTTCCTGCTGCTTCCTCGCGCTCGCCTCCGCCGCCTTACGCTCCTCCATCTTCAGATTCCGCGCGTTGCTGTCCCGCTCGAACATCCCCTGCACAAGCCCCCCAAGCGCTTGCTGCGCTATAGGCGCCACGTAGTCAAGCCAGCTCTTGCCCTGAGGCTCGAAATATACGGCCATTTATAATTCCCCTTCCATACAAAAACACAGAGACGCAATGTCATGCGTCTCTGTGAAATATGATATAATTAAGCCGCTTGGGAGAGGTCAAACGGCAGAGAAACAGGCCGCCCGATGAGGCCCTTAACCTCACCAGGACTTACGCCCGAGCGAAGTTAGATGAAGTTGCGCGTTACGATAATGCGGATAAGTTCCGCGATGGCTCGTATTAGTTCCGCAAGAGCTAATACGAGTTTTGTTATCTTAACTACCACGCAATCACCCCCTTTCGGGGGGAACCCCAAGACAGCTTACGCGATGTTCCGCGCCCTCTCCTGCCGTCTATTTTACACTACACTTTTCTCCTCTGCCCAAAATACTTCCAGTAGTCCGGCAGTTTCCCGCCCTGCTCCCGCGCTATGGAGTCCGTCATATCCCCGGACTGGTACATAGGCATAAGTCCCGTCGCCGGGTCGCTGTTATAGTTCGGAGGCCTGTTGACAGGTTGTCCTACGCTCGTCCCCTGAGCCGCCGCCAGCATGGGGTTCTGCCGCTGAGCGGGAGTGTTGCCCATCATCCCCCCGGCGGCGCTCTGCAAAGCTCCCCCGGGGTTTCCGTTCATCAAAGCTCCCGCCGCGCCCAAAAAAGGCGCGAAGGGCTGCAGCCCCGGCACGAGCATCCCCGCGGTCCCGAGTATCGTCCCCAGAAGCCCGCCGCCCCCGCCTGTATAGTGTACGGCCATGTTTATTTACCTCACTTTCCCTGTTTAACGATGGTGTCTTTTTTGTCCGAGTTCGCGTGGTCCGTCAGCATTGTCTGAAGGAAGTCATACGCCGGCATCATCGGCGACATCGCGTTGTTGTAGTACTGCGGTATGGCGCTCATAAGCTGTTCTCTCTCCGCGAGGTTGAGTTTTTGCATGTCTCCGTATCCGCCCGCCGAGGCGTTGTATCCGTTAGCTATGCCGAGCTGGTCGGCTATCCTTTGACTTCCGGCGTCCATAAGGGAGTTGGCGTTGGTGTTGTATCCGTTCGCCACGCCGAGCATGTCGCTCACCCTCTGCGATCCGGTACGCCCGTAGCTGTCGCCGAGTCCTATGGCCGATTGCAGCGTGTTCTGAAGACCGTTGTTTATGTCGAGCTGGGAGTTCACAAATGCCTGCCCCGCGTTCGCCGCGGTATTCGCGTTCCCCTGGTAACCTCCCAGCACACTGTTGAAAGCGTCGAGGTATCCTCTGTTCAGCGCGTCCCCCGCGGCCTGAGACATATCGGACATGCCCTTGTTCGTGACGGAGCTGTTCAGCACGCCCCGCGCCGCCAAGCTGTTCAGGTTCTCGCCCATGGACTGGTTCAGCCCTTGGTTCACGGTGGAGTTAAGCGCGTCCATTATTGGCTTCGGTATCTGCCCCGTGCTCATCAGGTTCCGCGCTCCGCCGAGCTGGTCTTTGGCGTAGTCGCTGTACCACTTATCGGTGTCGCGCGCGAGCGAGAGCGTGTCCTGACTCTGCCCCAAGAGTTTATCAGCCGTCCCATAAGCCCCCGCCGCCTTGTCATACCACGGGTCACCCGCGACGCCGGCCTGTCCGAGGTAGTTTTGTGCGTTCGCGTAATTCTGATCAGCCCGGTTGAAATACGGGTCTCCGATTGTCCGCGACTGGTTCACGGCATCGAGCCCCTGGCCGAGCGCGTAATTCATCTGGTTGTTTATATCAGGAGACTGCCCAAGGAGGTCGTTATATCTCGAATTGGAGGCATAGGTTTTATTCGTGGCGTCGTTCAGGAGCTGCCCCATGAGCGTGTTGTTGTCGTAGGGCTGAGGCA
>BOCC01000013.1 GCA_026002715.1 Synergistales bacterium | reverse complement strand
AGGTTTCGTACACTTTTTTTACGGCGTCCATCTGGTCTGGAGTCAGCGGAGGAACATCCACGACCTTGAGGTTGCGCATGAGCTGACCGGCGGGATCGATTTGTCGGTAGGCGCGGTCATTGCCTTGTCCGGGTGTATGATGGGTATGCTGGTAAATAGTAACTGGCTGACCAATCCCGCTCTGTTGTTGCTGGTCGGTATCCTGTGCGGTGTTGTCGTTGGTCTGGTTAATGGACTTTTGTTCACGCAGTTAAATCTACCCCATCCCTTTGTTTCCACCCTCGGCACACAGCTGTTTATCAGGGGGTTTTGTCTCTGGCTTACTGGTTCGGCGTCGAGCGGTGGATTTCCCAATGGAGTAATGTATCTTGGTTATGCTAGTATCGGCGGCTTTCCGGTTTCTTTCCTGTTGGTTATCATAGTTGTGGTGTTTGCCTCCATATTTTTAAACCGGACCGCTACGGGACGTTATATTTATTCTATTGGCGGGAACCGTGAAGCATCCCGGTTGTCAGGTATTAAAGTAAAACCACTGTTAAATCTTACATATACTTTATCGGGTGTTTTATCTGCCTTGGCTGGAATCGTGTTGGTTGGCCGGGTCGGTTTGGCATATCCTAACGCGGGAAGCGGATACGAGATGAACGCGATTGCCGCATGTGTAATTGGCGGGGCGTCCTTTAACGGCGGCCGGGGAAGTATTGGCGGGACTTTAATTGGCGCGCTTTTGATCGCCGTGTTGAACAACTCCTTGAACTTATTAGGAGCAAAGTCGGACGTCCAGCAGATGATATTGGGATTGGTGGTGATTACGGCCGTATTTATAGATGTTGTTCGGGGACAGCAGGAAGCTCGGACAAGAAGGCTGGCACAGGCTAAAGAATAAGGAACCCTGTGGGCCTGTCAAAGTAAAATTAAAAAATAACATATAAAGGGGTATGACTTATGAATTATCGCAAACTGGGCAAGACAGGATTTGAAATATCGGAAATTTCTCTTGGCACTTGGCAGCTGGGCGGTACCTGGGGACAGGACTTCAACGAAGACACCGCTTTCGAGACCATGCAAACCGCTATAGACAACGGAGTGAATTTCTTCGATACCGCCGATGTTTACAACAATGGCAAAAGTGAAGAGGCCATCGGTACATTCTTGAAAAAACACGACGGCAAAAATATATTTGTAGCGACCAAGGGCGGTCGCGGTTTTGCCCCGGACGTGGTGAAGGGCTTCGCGCCCGAGCATCTAGAAAATTTTCTGGCGAACAGCCTCAAGCGCCTACAAGTGGACTGCATCGACCTTTTTCAACTGCACTGCCCGCCAACCAACGCTCTTTACAATCCTGCCGTGTTTCAGGCGCTGGATAACTTCAAGAAAAAGGGCATGATTAAAAACTACGGCGTCAGCGTGGAGCGTGTGGAGGAAGCGCTCAAGGCCATTGAATTCCCGGGCGTGGCCACTGTGCAAATCGTCTTCAATATGTTCCGCCTAAGGCCGGCCGAGCTGTTCTTCAAGCAAGCCACGACCCGTAACGTGGGTATCATCGTGCGCGTACCGCTTGCCAGCGGCCTTCTGACCGGTACCTACACCAAAGACACCAAATTCGGTGAGCAGGATCACCGGCAATACAACCGCGAGGGGCAGAGCTTTGACAAGGGCGAGACCTTCTCAGGCGTTGACTTTGCCCGTGGGTTGGAGGCTGTCGAAGAACTCAAAAAAGCCTTCCCAGATAGGCCTTTGGCTGAATACGCGTTGCGATATATTCTCATGCACGGCGAAGTAAGCTGCGTTATTCCGGGCGCAAGCCGTGCCAGTCAGCTCATGCGCAACCTCAAGGTCGTGGATGTTCCTCCGCTGACTCCAGACCAGATGGACGCCGTAAAAAAAGTGTACGAAACCTATATCAAGGATCCAGTACACTATTTATGGTAAATTATAGACATAACAAATTATAGACATAACCCCGCCAGTTTGGCGGGGTTAAACATAGTTTATACACGATAAAAACGTTCCGCGTTGGATCGAAACAATTGACGCAGTTCCTGCTCGGAAGCGCCAGGAATCAACTTTATCAGGGTATCGACACAGGTGGAATACGTGGCCGCCAGTGAAGAAACCGGCCAGTCGCCGCCAAAACAAGTGCGCTCAAACCCAAAATTCTCGAAAACGCAATCTACATAGGGACGAAGCTGATCGATGGTCCAGTTATCATGATCCGCCTCTGTCGCGAGACTGGATACCTTCATGTAGACATTGGGCAGTTGAGAGAAGCTCTTCATTTCGTCCCGCCAGGGATCCAGCAGGTTGTCCTTGATGCCCGGCTTTCCAATATGGTCGATGATGCAGGAGACTTCGGGGATTTGCTCCAAAAACTTCAGAGTGTTCTTATTGTGGTAATACGCGATGGTTACCTCAAAGGTAAAACCATACTTAGGCAACAGTTTGACGCCGGCGATGAAATCCGGCTTCAGGCAAAATTCCAGATCGGGCTCGAACTGAATAATCCTGCGAATACCCTTCACTAAAGGATTCCGAGCAAGCGTTGCCAGCTCCTCCTCCACCGCGGCACCCAATTCCAGCGGCGCATAGGATATGATTCCTTTTATGCGTGGGTCTTCTTTTTCCGCGAGCTCGGTTATCCACGCCGTCTCCTCAAGATGCTGAGACGGCTCACACTCACATTGCATAAAGACGATCTTCTCAACGTTGATATTACCGCACACCCGATTATAATCATCCAGCAGTAAGGTACGATTGATATGCGGGATAACGTCTAACCACGGATAGCGGAATTTATCCAGATCCCATAAATGCACATGTGTATCTACGATACCAAAATCCAACATATTATTCACCCTCAACCTATATTTTATTTTAAAGTTGCAGGCACTACGGCGAGAAATGATTCAAACGAAGAATGTGAAAGTTGAGTTATTTAATAAGATCCCGCATTAACCGTCGTCTTGCCGATGCCTTCCGGCCCCATGCTCAGATAACCGCCGTCCACGCGCAGATCGGTACCCGTGATGAAGGACGCGTCGTCCGACAATAGGAACAAGGTCGGCCCCGCAACTTCCACAGGCTCACCTATGCGTCCCAGCATATGATACTCGCCCCAAATTGGCTCCCATTTTTCCCGGCCACCGCCATCCAGATCAGCTGCCTTAGCCGTTTCTCGCGTCCAAATCCATGCCGGGCTGATCGAATTGACGCGGATGCCGTACTTGGCGTAATCCAATGCGGCGCACTTGGTCAGTTGATTGACCGCGCCCTTGGCCATATTATAAGACCAGCGATTGATCTGTGCGATGCTAGCTGAAACGCTAGAAATATTTACAACTGCGCCGCCGCCCACCTTTTCCATATAGGGCTTGCAGTTCGCCGTCATGCGCGCGTAACCCACTGGACCGACAAAATAGCTGCGCTCCCAATCCCTGTGAGTGGCGTTGTCCGATTTTGCCAAGAAGGAAAATGCGTTGTTGACCAGATAATTAACCGTTCCGTAAGCCTCAGCGGTCTGATCCACCACTTGCTTGCAGAATTCCTCGCTCTCCATATCGCCGCAAATAAACATAACCTCCAAGCCGGCCGTCTTTAACTTCTTTTCGGTATCATACCCCGACTTGCTGATGCCGGTAAAACTGACCTTCGCGCCTTCTTTGGCCAGTTCCTCAAGGATGGAGAAACCGATTCCGGTCGAACCGCCTGTGACTATTGCGGCCTTGCCCTCAAAACGATTCTTTAGTGTTTTTCTTTCTACCATAAAACTTACTCCTTTCTGCTGATGAATGATTTGTTATGCCAATTACGTGATTTGTAATAGCAGTTTATTATTTTCACTCTATGAAATGATATTCCATTCAATGAATATTATTATAGATTCACAGGGATAAAGTGTCAATCTTACTCTAATCTTACTCTAAGATAGGTGTCGTTCGTCTGTGATAATGTCCTCATGAAATAGGAGCGAGTGACATTAAAAACGACAGATAGGCGGCATGGTTGGGTATGCAGCGGGGTCAAATAAGGCCAAAGAGGTTGGCGGGAAAATTATGAATTTCCTTTTTGGATAATACCTAACCCCGATACCTAAACGCCATACAGCGAACTATCCCCGCGTAATCCAAAACCTCACGCTCAAAAACAAGGCACTGCGGCGCAATACACTTTAACACCTCCGCTTGTTCGCGTCCGCCTATTTCCAAAATAAACGCCCCGTCATTTTTCAACCAAAGCGGCGCAAAACGAAAGAGCGTCCTGTAACATTCCAATCCGTCATCTCCGCCGTCGAGCGCCATATGAGGCTCGTAGTCGCGCACGTCGGGCATCAGGTTTTGAATTTCTTTTGTGGGTATGTAGGGCGGATTGCTTACTAGGAGCGAAAATTTATTTTCGGGCGTTGGGATGTCGCCCGTTTCCGTGCTTTGCCAGATTGCGGCGCGATTTTTGAGGTTGTAACGCGCAAGGTTTCGCCGGGCGGTGTCACAGGACGCCCGGTTCTTCTCAGCCATGAGCGCATAGGTAAATGGCCTCTCCAACAAGAGCGTTATGGCGATGCAGCCGCTGCCGGTCCCCCAGTCGAGGAAAATAAATTCGCTCTCAGGCTGTGACGCCGGAATTTCGGCCAAGGCCAGCTCAGCCAAAAGCTCCGTCTCGGGGCGCGGAATCAGAACGCCCGGCGAGACCTCGAAATCCCTTCCCCAAAAGTTCGCCTCCCCAAGAATATATTGAAGCGGCTCTTTGTTCTTTCGGCGCTCGGCCGCGTTTAAGATTTTTTCTTCATCTTCGCGCGTTATTTCGCGTTCCGGGTGAGCCAAGAGAAAGGCCAAATCGCAAGAGAGGAGGCGGCATAAAATAATATCCGCCTCCTTTTGGTTTTTTAACTCAGAAAAAAGTTTCTTTCTTATGTCTTTTATGTTCAAGATTCTAAATTGTGCAGACGCTCGGTTTGTTCGGCTATTGTCATGGCGTCGATAAGCTCGAAGATGTCGCCGTCGAGATATGTGTCTAGCTTGTAGAGCGTGACGTTTACGCGGTGGTCGGTTATGCGGTTTTGTGGGTAGTTGTACGTGCGTATGCGCTCGCTTCGGTCGCCACTGCCGATAAGGCCGCGGCGTTCCGCCGCCTGCTCTGATGTTTGCTTCTGAAGCTCCATATTGTAGATTCTTGTCTTCAGGTAGAGCATAGCCTTGGCGCGGTTTTTTATCTGAGAGCGCTCGTCCTGGCAAGTCGCCACTATGCCTGTTGGGATGTGCGTGATTCTGACGGCGGAGTCGGTCATATTGACGTGCTGCCCGCCCGCGCCGCTTGAGCGGTAGGTGTCTACCTTGAGGTCCTCCTGGCGTATATTGACTTCCACGTCCGTGGCCTCGGGGAGCACCGCCACGGTTGCGGCCGACGTGTGAATGCGTCCGCTGGCCTCCGTAACGGGCACGCGCTGAACGCGGTGCACGCCGCTTTCAAACTTGAGCTTGCTGTACGCGCCCTCGTTGTCTATGCGGAATATTATCTCTTTTATCCCGCCCATTTCGGTTTCGCTGACGTCCAAAACCTCAGGCTTCCATTTCTGGCGCTCGCAAAAACGGCTGTACATGCGGTATAAATCTCCGGCGAAAAGGGCGGCCTCGTCGCCCCCCGTGCCAGCCCTGACCTCGACAACTACGCTTTTTTCGTCATTAGGGTCGCGCGGCAGCAAAAGAAGCGTAAGCTCACCCTCGAAGCTCTCTATCAGCGGCTCCAAGCGCTCTATCTCCTCGTTGGCTAAGTTCTCCATCTCTGGGTCTCCGCTCTTTTGAAGCTCTCTGGCCTCGATAATCCCCTTTTTGGCCGAGCGGTACTCCCGATATTTCTCCACCACGGGCTCGAGTTGAGCGCGTTTTTTACCGAGAGCCTGAATTTCCTTTGGGTTCATGGATATGACGGGGTCGGCCATCTTTACGTCTATCTCCATAAAATCGCGTTCTATTGTCTCTAATTTACTTTCAATATCCATATTTCACGTCCACCTGTTCAGGATTTTATTGTTGTGCCAATAGGTCTTCCATATCGGCATACGGCTTGCCGCAAGGTCGCGCCTCAGAACATTGCCCGGTGACGCAAGACGGGCCGCTCACGCGGAACAAAAGGGGCGCGGTCACGCGAACCAACCTAAGCATTTGGCGAGCAAGGGATTGTATCTCCCACTGCGCCCTGCGGCATAGGCGGAGCGCGAAGAAGTGGTGAAGCTCGCGGGCGTTCATCGTGAAGACAAGCCGCGTTTCCCAGCCGTGAGGCAAAATAAACCGCGCGTCCTCGGCCGGTACGCCGAGGGCGCAAAGCTCCTCGTAAGCGGATAGAGAGGCCTCGGCTTGCCGCTGAAAAATCAAGAGGGCTTGCGGGTTCGACGACACCGAAGGGGGCGTCACGACAGCGGCGCCCGATTGCCCCATCTTGACGTATCGCTGGCTCTGTTGGCTGTAACTCGCCACGCGATGGCGCACGAGCTGGTGAGAGGCAACGCGGGAAAGACCGTCGACGCCAAACGTGAAAGACGCGTGTTCGAGAGGGGAGTGGTGCCCGCTCTTCCAAAGCCCGGCCAAAAAACGCGCCTGCGCTTCGTCCGTTTCCTCAGAAGAACGCGCCGCTAATTCACCGGCCGTGCCGCCGCTATAACAAAGACGCGCCGCCGCCGCCACAAGGCTGTCTGCTCGCGGAGTGTGCTCTAAAAGTATTACGTTACAAGACATGTTTTCTCCCTTGATTGACTAGGACATTACAAAAAAAGGAGCCTTTTACGGCTCCATTTTACGGTTCCTTGGGCTATACCTCTGTTTTCTGTCCGTAGTTCATGCCGGCGTACTTCTTCTGGAACTTCTCAAGACGCCCGTCGGACACAATCCTGCTGCCTCTCTTGCCGGAGTAGAACGGATGACACTGAGAACAAACGGACACTCGAATTTCCTTACTTGTGGAGCTCGTAACGAAGGAGTTTCCGCAAGCGCAGCTAACCTTGCATTCCTGATAAGCGGGATGAATTTCCTTTTTCATTATGCAGTCACCTCCACCGCTTAGTGTCTCAGGCCAAGCCGCTCGATGAGGTCGCGGTAGCGGTTGAAGTCCTTCTCTTTCAGGTAGCGCAAAAGCCGGCGGCGGGTTCCGACCATCTTCAAAAGTCCTCTGCGCGAGTGAAAATCTTTGGGATGCTCCTTGAGATGCTCCGTCAGCTCTCTCACGCGCTCGGTCAAAATAGCGACCTGAACCTCCGGCGAACCGGTGTCGGTCTCGTGAGTGCGATACTCGGCGATGACCGCCTGTTTCTTTTCTTTTCGGATCATACATGTCACCTCTGTCAAAATGATATGCCGCGCTCGCGTAGCGCGCCGCCGATCCAAAAAGCGCACATGCCAAGCGAGGTGGTCGAGATGTATTGTATCACCGCATAGGCGCTATTCGCAAGTCATGTATTTATTCAGATTCCATTGTCGCTTTGTTTAATTCGATCTCAAAATTAGCCCTATGGTTTTCCGCAATTGTGTCTAAAATCAACCCGCCGAAAAACGCCTGTATCGCTGAAATAGCCAAAAAACCGCTTATAATCAACGTAGGAAATTTAGGTACCAAACCAGTTCGAACATACGTAGCTAAAACCGGCAAAAATAGCACTATCGCCGCTAATAGCAATATAGCCGCTATCGTCCCAAAAAAACTCAGGGGACGATAATTTTTGTATAGCTTCAGTATGGCTTTCAAAACGCTTACCCCGTCCGAAATTGTGTTCAGCTTAGACACACTCCCTTCTGGTCTGTCGCGGTAATCAACTATTACGTTCTCAATATTCAACCCTTTGTCCGCGGCGTGAACGGTCATCTCTGTTTCAATCGTAAATCCGCTCGCAAGCGCCGGGAACGTTTTTGCGAACCTATAACTCATAGCGCGATACCCCGTCATGACGTCACGGATATTCGTGTTGAAAAATGTATTGACCAACCGCCGTACAAGCCTGTTTCCGCCCCCGTGAAACCGTCGTTTGTTCTCTTTGAAATACGTCGATGATAACCGGTCTCCGACCACCATATCCGCGTTTCCGTTCAGCACTAAATCACACATAGACGCAGCGTGTTCGACCGAATATGTGTCGTCGGCGTCCAGCATGAGGTAACATTTTGCGTGAATATCGCGCAGCATTGAGCGAACCACCCACCCCTTGCCCTGTCTTTTTTCGGAGCGAACAACAACATGCTCTTGCCCATATTTTCCCACGCGAAAACCCTCCGTTATTTCACGCGAACGATCGGTGGAATTGTTGTCGTACACATAAATCACGGCTTGCGGCAACGCTTTTAGGCAGTCGGCGACCACTTTAGCAATCGTAGCTTCTTCGTTATAGCACGGTATCAACACCGCGATTTCTATAAGGCTTTCCTTAGTTTTCAATTTTTACCCTCGCTATCGTGTAGGTGTTCTATATGATATTGGATCTTAATGTCCTATAATGTATCTTATGTAACATCTAATCCAAAAAAATCTACAAGGTCATTTTTTCAAAATTGCGCCCCTGATCCAGCGCCACTCATCAAACCCCAAGCCCAACGTCGCCGCGATATACGCTGATCCGCCCGCGAACATGGCGCATAGACACCAAAGAATTCTGACCATAAGAGAATGAGACGGATTGTACGGCGCGGACGCGCGATAAAAAAATAACGCCGCGGACATAAGGGCGACGGCAAAGACGCTCTTGATTATCCACTTCAGGGATATGAGAGGTTCGGCGACGGCAGATTCAGGGTTCGATTTATCGCGCTTGATTTTTTTATTGATGAAAAACAGCCCAAGCAATCCCGAAAGCGAGAAAGCCACGCTTGGCGCTAAGGCCAATCCTCCGTACCCTAAAGGAAACATCAAAACACCGGACAAAACAGCCGTGGACGCCACGCTGAAAAGTGTCGTCAAGAACGCCTCTTTTGGCATAGAAAGCGCATACAGTCCGCGCATGACCACCGTTGAGCAGGCCATGCCCGGCAAACCCATCAGGCTCAAGAAGAGAGCCCATGACGTGGCCTTCCACGCCGCCTCCCCAAACGCGCCCCTGACGAAAACTATATGCGTAAATTCCTCTGATATAATCATCATGCCAAACGTAGCAGGCAGCACTATAAAGAGCGCGAAGCGCAAGGCCTCGCCTATCGTGGCGCGGAACTCTTCCATATCCTTTGCCCGCGAAAGCTGAGGCAAAACGGCCTGAGAAATGGCTATGACGAAAAGCCCAAGAGGCAACTGTATCACCCTGTTGGCGTAGTTCAAGACCGATATGCTCCCCTCTTCGAGAAAGGAGCCCAACATCCTGCTTATGATTGGGTTGAGCTGATTGAGTGACAATCCGGCTGCGTACGGCAAAAAAAGAGCCATCATCTGCCTTAAATCCGGGTCTGAAAAATCAGGGCGTCGTGGAACCAGCGTCGCGCCGATATGCCTTCCCCACAGCCATTGAGTGGCGAAATGCGCAAAGCCGCCGCTCAAGACCGAGAAAGTCAATCCCAAAACTCCCCATTGAGACACGAAAAGCGGGGCCGAGATGATGAAGGTTAAATTGCTGAAGGCCGGAGCGAGGGCCGGAAAGAAAAACGACCCCAAACTGTTAAGCGTACCCATAGCTAAGGCCGCGAGTGAGATAAAAAATAAAAAAGGGAACATCCAGCGCGTCAGGCGCGTGGCCAAAACGGAAAGCTCAGCGTCAAAGCCCGGCGCTATTATCATGGTCAAAAAGGGCGCGAAGACGATCCCCAAAACGGTCACACATAGAGAGGCAAACATCAGCACGACCATGGCTTGCCCTGCGAGGGAGAGCGCTCGAGCCCGGTTTTCGGCCCTAGAGAACACGGGCACGAACGCCGCCGAAAGCGCCCCCTCAGCCAATAGCTGCCGCGCCAAGTTCGCCAAGGTATAAGCCACGTTGAAAGCGTCTAATTGAGCGGACGCCCCGAAGAACGCAGCGGTTATGACCTCACGCGCAAGTCCAAGCACGCGGCTGACGCAAGTCCCGACCATCATCAGAAGAGCGTGACGCACAAGCGGCGAAGATTTTTGCATAGGCGCTTGTCCCCTTTTGTTTTATTTTGTTACATCGCTATATAAAATGTAAAATAAATACATAATATATTGTAAGTTATTTATAATGTCCTATAATGTTTGTAATAGTTCATTAATTCAGTATAATGTCCTATAATTTTTGTAATGATGCATTTTTAATATAATGTCCTATAAGTTTTGTAATGACACATAAATATTTGGAGGATAACTGCCATGTCTGATTTTGCTATCTCGGATTTGTCCGGACTTTTGGTATGGGGTGTTGGGAATGTTCTTCTGGGAGACGACGCCATCGGGTGCGAAGTTGTAAAGTTATTGAATAAACAAGGAATAAGCGCGACGGACTGCGGGACGACGCCTGAAAATCATATCGCGACACTCAAAAAAAATCCGCCATCCACGCTGCTTATCGTGGATGCGACGGATATGGGGCTTCAACCCGGAGAGTTTGGGCTTATTTCTTTGGATAAATTGGACGCCATCTTGGAATCAAGTCACGGCGTCCCGCTGTCGTTTTTGCTGGCCCCTTTTGAAAACTCTATGGAGATAGCGGTTATTGGGATTCAGCCGCTATCTTTAGTTCTCGGGTCTCCCCTATCAGACGCCGCAACCATCGCGGCGCGGCGCGTAGTCACACTCATAGCTGGCGGGAAATGGCGAACAATGAAAACTCCGTAGGGGCGGCAACCTGCCGCCCGTCGACAGAACACAGGGACACGGCGCGCCGTGTCCCTGTGTTCTGTTCTTACTCGCTAATTCTTTTTTACGGTCGCTTCCTGGTATTCGTGCGAGCCTATCGGGCTCGTTATGAAACCTTCAAGGCCGGCGCCTGCGCCGATGATTTTCGTTTCGTTGTAAATCGAGATAACTGGGACGTCCTCTACAAAGAAGTTGTTGACTACGGCGCGAAGCGCGTCTCTCTCCGGCCCCTCGACTGTGCCTGAATATTTGTCGTAAGCTTTGTCGTATTCAGGGTTCTTGTAATTAGACCAGTTGCTGGTGGATGTAGAGTAGAGCAGCCTCTTGTAGACCTGATCCGCGTGGGCTGAGACGAGGTTGAAGAAGTCGAGGATCATGTCGAAGTCGTCGCCCGCGGTGAGCCGCGAAAACGTGGTGTTGGGGTCCTGAACTACTATAGAAAGGTCGATGTCAATCTGAGCGAGCTGAGCCTGAAGCGCCTGAGCTATCTCGGTGTTAGTCTGATTGGAATCGGTCCATATCGTCGTGCTGAAACCATTCTCGTAACCGGCTTCTTTCATGAGTTTTTTGGCTTCCTCGACGTCGAATTTATAATTTTCCTGCTCGGCGAACTCTTTCGCGCTCGACGGTATTATAGAGTTGGACACTTTGCCGTATCCGTAGAGGAAGGAATCGACTATGGTCTGCTTGTCGATGGCCTTCTGTATCGCGCGGCGGACGTTCGCATTTCCGAGCGGGCCTTTGGAGCCGCAGTTGAGGCTGAGCGTGATTATCTTCATCGAATCGCGCGTTATCACCTGCAGTTTGGTGTCGCCCTTGATGCGCGCGACGCTGCTTCCCGGTATCTCATAAGAAACATCGACCTCGCCAGTTTCGAGGAGAATTATACGCTGCGCCGTCTCCGGCACTATCCGTAACGTTAGGTATTGAGTTTTTGCCGGCGTCTTCCAATAATCGTCAAATCTCTCAAGCGTATAATAATCTCCCTCCTGAAACTCCTTTAGCTTATAGGGTCCCGTGCCGATTGGTTTTCTCGCGAAGCCCGCCGGGTCCGCTACGTACACCGCTTTAGGGAGAACGGCCGCATAGGGGACGGCCAGAAGGTTCACCAAAGGGGGGTTCGGCGACTTGAGCCTTATCGCGACTGTGTTGTCGCCCGTGATGTCGGTCTTTTCGTAGTTTCCGGCGAAAAGCGAGCCGCGCTCGTTTATGTGATCCATAGTGAAGACCACGTCCTCGGCCGTCATCTCCGAGCCGTTGTGAAACTTCACGCCCTTGCGTATCTTGACTTCGAGAGTACGGTCGTCCAACCATTTATAACTCTCGGCCAGGTCGGGTATGACGTTCATGTCCTTGTCGAACGTAAAAAGCGAATCGAACATGTTGTTGGTAAGGGCGCAGGCGCGTTCCTGCATACCTATTGAGATGTCCATCGTGGTGAGGTCGTTGCCCTGACAGAAGACTATGGTGTCTTTCAGCTCAGCCGCCCATACCGGCGATTGCCCCATAAGGAGCGCCGCAGCCAAGACCGCCGCCGTTTTTAAAAGAAACTCAAACTTTTTCATTTCTCTCACTGTCCTTTCTTCGTCCCTGCATAATTTTAAGCGTCGTACTTGACGCATGATACGAAATGCCCCGGTTCTACCTCTTTCTCCTCCGCCGCCTTGTCTATGCAGGCGGGCGTGAAATCAGGACAGCGCCCGATGAATCGGCACTCCGGCCCCATATTGACAGGCGAGCTGATTTCTCCTTTCAGTATCTCCTTTCTTATTTTGACGTCAGGGTCGGCTATCGGTATGGCCGAAAGCAGAGCCCTCGTATATGGATGGAGGGGCGCGGCGAAGAGTGAACCGGGTTTTGCCCTCTCCACCACGCGCCCCATGTACATGACCATAATATCGTCCGAGATATGTTTGACGACCGACATGTCGTGCGTGATGAACATGTAAGTCAGTCCAAACTCGCCCTGAAGGTCCTGCATCAGGTTGAGTATCTGGGCCTGTATGGAAACGTCAAGGGCGGAGACCGGCTCGTCGCAGACGATGAATTTCGGCTTCAGCGACAGCGCGCGGGCTATGCCTATTCTCTGACGCCTTCCTCCGTCCAATTCATGCGGATAAGAATTGACGAAACGCCTCGCAAGACCCACGAGATCCATGAGTTCGCCAACTCGCGCGTCTATTCCAAGTCTGTCGTTTTTCTTGAAGATTCCCTGCAACACGAGCGGAGCGGCTATGGCCTGACTAACCGTCATTCTCGGATTGAGCGAGGAATATGGGTCTTGAAAAATTATCTGCATCTCGGTGCGGAGCTTCTTAAGGCGCTTTTTGTCGTAAGAGGCGATGTCTTGGCCGTCAAAAAAAATCTCACCGCCCGTAGGCTCATAAAGGCGCAGTATCGTCCTGCCGAGTGTCGATTTTCCGCACCCCGATTCTCCGACAACGCCCAGCGTTTCTCCTTTTAATATAGAAAAGGATACGTCGTCCACAGCTTGCAGCGGGCCTCTTGGGGTAGCAAAATATTTTTTAAGTCCGCGTACATCTAATAGCGCGTCGCCCTTTTGCATCGCTCCGCCTTCAGTCATCGCGAAACCGCCTTTGGGCAGCGGACGCTGTGACTGTCTCCTATTATCCGTAACTCCGGATGGTTGAGTGCGCAGGATTCGTCCGCGAAGTCGCAGCGCTCGTGGAAGGAACAGCCCTCCGGGGGCGCCATGGGGTCCGGCATCAGTCCGTGAATCGGATGCAGGCGGTGTTCATCGAGGTGTATTTTGGGTATCGCCCCGAGAAGCCCTATCGTGTACGGGTGCGCCGTTTTTTTGAACACGTCCCTGACGGGTCCGGATTCCACCACCTCTCCGGCATAGAGAACGACGACGCTTTCGCACATCTGGGCCACTATGCCGAGGTCGTGAGTGATAATGATAGTAGCGGTATCGGTTTTTTTCTTGAGCTCCGCCATCATCTCCAGCACCTGGGCCTGAATCGTCACGTCGAGCGCGGTGGTGGGCTCGTCCGCTATCAACACCGTCGGGTTGCAGGCCAAGGCTATGGCTATGACGACTCTCTGTTTCATGCCTCCCGAGAACTGATGCGGATAGTCTCCGGCTCTGTCCGCCGTTATCCCGACCGTCGATAGCATCTTTAGCGCCTTGTCCCACGCCTCTTTGGACGGCAAAGACTCATGCTCCCTTATGACCTCGGCTATCTGTTCGCCGACCGTGATGACGGGGTTCAGCGCGGACATCGGGTCCTGGAAAATCATGGATATTTTGTTGCCCCTTATCGAGAGCATATCGGCCTGCGACGCCTTCAATATATCAACTTCGCCGAAGAGTATCTCTCCGGCGTCGATTCTGCCCTGCGGAGGGGATATTAGTCTCATTACGCTCTTCGCCAATGTCGTCTTGCCCGCGCCTGTTTCGCCGACCAGTCCGAGGGTCTCGCCGTCCCTGAGTTTGAGGTCGACGCCGTTCAGCGCGCGCACTACCCCGTTGTCGGTATGAAAAGTCACCCGGAGGTTTCTGATTTCAAGGATATTTTCCAAGACAACCCTCTTCTTTAATTTTCATTTTTTAAGTTTAGGGTCCATGGCGTCCCTCAGTCCGTCGCCGAAGAGGTTGAACGCTATTACCGCCACGACCAAAAACATGCCCGGAAAGACCGAAATATGCCACGCGTCACGCATGTAGATTTTTGCCGAAGTGAGAATGGCGCCCCATTCCGGGTTGGGGGGCTGCACGCCCAAGCCGAGATAGGAAAGGCCCGCTACGAGCAGTATGGAATTGCCCACCCCGAGGGAAAATTGAACGAGATTGGGCGAAAAGGAGTTTGGCAGAATATACTTTACGAGTATTTCAAAGTCGCCCGCGCCGATGGCCTTGGCCGCCTCGATGTACTCGTTGTCCTTCTCCGTCATCACCGAGGCCCGGGCGATACGCGCAAACTTCGCTATTCCTGAAACGGATAGGGCTATCAGAAGATTGACGGTGCTTGTCCCGAGCGCGGCCACTATGGCCATCGCAAGCAGCATAAACGGCACGGCGAGTATGACGTCCATCACCCTCATAATCACATTGTCCGCGCGTCCGCCGTAATAGCCCGCCACCATGCCAAACGGTGTCCCGACCAGCAAAGAGACGACTATGGCCCCTATGCCTATGAAGAGCGAGTACTTCGTCCCCCACAGTATGCGCAGAAAAAGGTCCCGTCCCATCTCGTCGCAGCCGAATATATGCTTTATGCCGGGGCCGGCTAATCTCTGGGTCAGGTCTTGCCCTATCACATATTTCTTGTAGAACGAGTAATTAGTGGCGGCGTCGATTATTATCGTCCCCAAGGCTATTGCGAACAATAAAAAGATAATAAAAAAACCGGCGACGGCCAATCGGTTTTTCTTGAACTGCCGAAACGACTGCTCAAACGGCGTCAGAGCTTTATTCATATTAATTGTCCCCCCGCGAAGTCCGGTATTGGGATTTTATCCTCGGATCGAGGAACGCGTACAGAAGATCGACGATGAGGTTCACTAAAGTGAACAATATGGCGAGCGTGACGACGCATCCGAGAATAGCCGGTGTATCCTTGAATGATATAGATTCGACTACGAAGCGCCCCACTCCGGGCCAGGAGAAAATCGACTCCGTAAGGACGGAACCGCCCAGCAGCACCCCAAAATTGAGCCCTATGACCGTGATTATCGGTATAAGCGCGTTCTTCATCATATGCTTCCATATAACAGTGCGCTCCGGGAGGCCTTTGGCCCTCGCGAGGTCTATATATTCCTGCCTGACGACATCGAGCACAGAAGACCGCGTAGTCCTGGCTATGAGAGCCGCGAACCCGCAGCCGAGGGTCAGCGTCGGAAGCACGAGGCTCACCAAGAATCCCGGAAAGCCCTTCGCCATCCCCGAGGCTGGAAACCACCCCAAGTTCACCGAAAACACTATGACAAGTATGAGGGCCAGCCAGAAAGTCGGCATGGCCGTCACAAAGAGGGTGATGAACATCGTTACGTTATCGAGCGTCGAATATTGTTTTATCGCCGAGATTATCCCGACCGGGATGCCGACGATTATCGCGAAAAGTATGCCGGAAATCGCCAAGTACAGCGTATTGCCGAGACGCCCCAATATGAGGCCCGTCACGGGCTGTCCGTTGCGGTACGAGGTTCCGAGGTCGCCCTTCATTAGGTTCAGCATAAACCGTCCGTAGCGCAATATGAACGAGTCGTTTATGCCGAGTTGGTCTCGCATGGCTTCCAGCGCCTCTTCCGACGCCCCTGCGCCGAGGATTATCCGCGCCGGGTCGCCGGGGGCGAAGTGCATTATCGTGAAGACCAAAAAAGTCGCCCCTATGAGCACGGGAATGGTCATCAAAAATCTCTTTATTATGTATATTCGCATCTTAGGTCAACTCTCTTTCGGACGCGCCGTCAGATAGGCCATCAATCAAAGCGGGCGTCGGTCAAAACGTCTCCTTCAAGACCCTTATGACGTTGCCGCCTATCACCTTTGCTATATCCTCATCCGAATAACCGTGCGCGATGAGCCATCGTGGAATGTTCCACCAGGTCTCAGACGGATTTTCACAGCCCCTGACGTATTCGCTCATGACGAACTTCTCGTCCGAGGAGTCGTCCGCGTAGGCGGCCGCGCTTTGCCTGTGCAGACCGACGTGGTCTCCGAACATCGTATCCGGGCCAAAGCTGACGCTATCTATCCCGACGAGGTTTTTTACATATTCGAAGTGCTCCATGACGCTTTCTATATCATGTTCTTTGTGCGAGCGCGACATGGTCGTATGCGGCGCGGCCTCTATTCCGAATATTCCGCCCTTGTCGGCACAGGCTTTTATGACGTCGTCGGGCTTCATTCTCTTGGTTCCCCATACCGTTCTCGCTCCGGTGTGTCCGATAAAGACAGGCTTCGCGCTCACGTTTATCGCGTCCATCGTCGTCAGGTCGCCGGCGTGCGACAGGTCGATAGGCAGGCCGAGGGCGTTCATCCTGCTCACCACTTTTGCGCCGAAGTTTGTCAGTCCTCCGTCGCGAGCCTCCGAAAGCCCTCCGCCTATAGCGTTTGTATGGCTGAACACAAGTCCGAGCATTCTGACCCCGAGACCGTACAGGACATCCAATTTGTCGAGCTCGTCGCCGATGCAGGAGGCATGCTCTATCATCGGAAACCACGCTATCTTGCCGTCTTGTTTCGCCGAGAATATGTCGTCCGCGCCCGAAGCCTTGACCAACAGCCCCGAGTGCGCCGCGTCACAGCTGCGCATACCCAGCTCATGTATCGTATCCTCCCACGAAGCCCCCTTTAAAACCTGGTTGCCGAAAACGGCGTCGAGCGGAGACGACGCGATGCCCGCGTATCCCGTGTGCACTCTCCCCGCGGCATAGTATCCGTAAAGGTCCGTTATATTTTCCGGCAGAACTCTGAGATGATCGTGCAGACTGATCACGGGGTTGTCCGCGATTATTTTCAGCAGACGCTCCTCCTGATGTTCAGTCATGGGGACAAAGAACGGGCTCACCCTGTCGTCCTCTTTGGAGACGGCAAATTTGGAATGCCTGCCGGGGCCGAGGTAGTCGAAAGACTTATAGCCATTATAGCGGTGCTTTGTTGCGCTCATTAAAATACACCCCTGTAAAATTGACTGGAGTAACAAAACTATTGCATAACGCAATACTATTGCGCCGGGTTAAAATATCACATATAAAAAATATTGTCAAATTTTAGATAATAAGCCCTCAGGGCCGTTGCTGAATAACATTCATTTAAGTCGCATTAAAGTTCTATTAGGGAGTCGTTGCGATGTATATACTATAAAAAATTACGAGAGGTTTTATCGTAATGTTCAAAATTTATGTAATCTAGGGGAGGTATTCAGTTGGACGCGTTGAAAGAAATTCAGAACGGTCTGGGAATGTGGATAGCGTCAAGTATCATGGTGCTCGTAATTATTGTCCAATGCACGCTGTTTATGCGCGAAGCCTTAAAGGGCGCCAACGTATTGGGGATTCCGAGGGAGCGTTACATGGGCGCCATGCGGGCCGCTTTTTTTACTACTATCGGACCGGCGATGGGTCCAGCCATAATAATGATAGGTCTGGTCATGATCGTGGGCGTGCCTACCGCGTGGATGCGTTTGTGCGATGTGGGAGCCGCCCGCAGCGAGATGGGCGCTTTGACTATTGCCTCAAAAGTTATAGGCGTGGATCCGAACTCCGCCGACTACGGCATTGTGGCGTACTCCTATTCGATGTGGGGCATGGCTCTCAACAACGTAGGATGGATGTTTGTAGCCCTAATGTTAACCCACAGAATGTCTGGAATAGTGACTTCTCTCAATAAAAAATACAGCGTGAAGAGAATAGCTTACTGCACTACAGGAGCTTCTGTAGGGCTTTTTGCCTTCATTCTGGCAAATCAGATCGTGGCGAACCACGCCATCAAAAAAGATGTCAGCGCGGTAGCCGCGGCACTCACAATGGTGTTGATAAAATATGGACTCTCGAAGGTAAAGCATTTAAGAGAGTTTTCTCTTGGTATAGCCATGATTGTGGGAATGGCTGCGGCGTCTTTAATTTAACTGGCTAAAATCGGAGGATGTAAAAATGACTGACACAAATTACAATTTTTCCGAACGTTGCGTTAAGTTGGGAGTTGTGACCCTACTTGGAGGAATCATGGCTAACTTTATTCCTTGCCTTTATTTGTGGATAAGGTATGACGCTATTCCCCCATTTGCGGATATACTGAAAATTTGGGGACTTGTCGCGTCTGTTTATGGAATAAGTTGGCTGGTTCAGCCTATTTCTTTTTTCCCGCTGATGGGAACGGCCGGCAGCTACGTCGGGTGGTTGTCGGGCAGCGTGGCGGACATAAAGAGTCCGGCCTCGGCAATGGCTCACAAGGTTGCCGAGTATGGAGACGGAACTCAGGAATCGGAAATTGTCCGGACTATGGGCCTCATTGTTGCCACCTTTGTCTGCGTTGCTTTAACAACAGTTTTCGCCTTTGCCGGCGCGCAGATTGTCGCAATGCTTCCGGACGCGGTCAGGCGCGCTTTCGCTTTCATGCTCCCCGCCGTTTTCGGCGCGGTCTACGCCGATTTATCCTCCAAAAATCTTCGCTCGGGAATCCTGACTATTCTATTTGCTTTTGGGAGCCTCTCGTACGTGCCTATTCCAGGCTGGACTCAGACTCTTCTGATTGTCGCAAGCGGCATTACTATCGCGAATCTCATCTACGAATTTGACAGTAGAAAGAAATAGTTTTCGACGGTTTACAGGAGGAGGTATGTAAAGTGTATGACTTGATTGTAAAAAACGGAATCATCGTTGACGGCACTGGATCTCCGTGGTATAGGGCCGATGTGGCCGTTAAAAATGAAATTATCGCCGGGATAGGAAAATTTGCCGCTCACGAGGGCAAAAAAGTTTTGGATGCAAATGGGTTGATAGTGACTCCGGGGTTTATAGACACGCACACTCACACGGACATCGTAGCCACGGCCAAGAACGACCCTGAAAACTCGCTTTTCCAGGGAGTCACTACCCAAGTGTCCGGAAATTGCGGAAAATCCAACGCCCCAGTTAATAGCGAGACAATTGACCTTTTGAAACGCTACTTGGACGCTTATACTCCCAAAGGGATAGTGCTTGGATGGAACTGGAAGAGTATGGGAGACTGGTTTGACATCATTGACCGTCAGGGGTTCATCACGGACATCGCCGCGCTTTTGGGGCAGGGGACTGTGCGCTTAGCGGTGCTTGGAATGAGCGACGCCGAACCGACGAAGGTTCAGCTGGAAGAGATGAAAAAACTTGTGGACGACGCCATGCGAGAAGGAACTGTCGGCATGTCCAGCGGGTTGATTTATCCGCCTGGAATTTTCACGAAAACCGGAGAGCTTATAGAGCTTTGCAGAGTAGTGAAGGAACATGAAGCTGTCTATACCACGCATTTGCGCAGCGAGGGCAACTCGCTGATGGACGCCGTCGAGGAAGCGATAGAAATCGGACGCGAAAGCGGCTGTAAAGTCCACATTAGCCATCATAAAGTCCGGGGGGGTATCAACGCGGGGCTTTCCAGAAAAACTCTGGCGGCCATGGAATACGCCAGAGGAATAGGCATAGACGTCACGTGCGACCTTTATCCTTACGTCGCCGGCTATTCTCAGATTTCGTCCTTAGTTCCCAGATGGGCGACGGTCGGGGGAGTAAACGCCATGCTTGAGCGTCTGGCAAACGTTGAAAATCGTGATCGTTTCCGCGTGGAAATGGAAGAGGGGCTCCCGGATTGGGACAGCTTTATCCATTATTCGGGATGGGACGGAATAGCTTTCAGTTCCGCCAAAGAAGACCACAGCGTAGAGGGTAAAAGCATAGCTCAGCTCGCCGCGGAGCGGAACGTCGCTCCTATCGACGCTTTGTTGAGCGTTATTTTAAAAGAAAAAGCGGAAGCGTCGGTTATCATATACGGTTCTTCCTTAGAAGATCGCATAAGGATAATGCGACATCCCCTGTCCATGATAGGCTCCGACGGTTTCGCTTGCAGTTATACCGAGCCTCGTCTTCAGGGCAAACCTCATCCTCGTTGTCTCTCAACCTTTCCAAGGGTGTTGGCGCAATACGTCAGAGAAGAGCATGTATTGGATCTTGAGACGGCAATATATAAAATGTCCGGATTTGCCGCTTCGCGTTTCGGATTTACGGACAGAGGCCTCGTCAAAAAAGGTTTGCTGGCTGATTTTGTCGTGTTCGATTATGACAAAATCGCGGATAAATCTACGTTCGATTCCCCATATCAGAAGCCGGCGGGCATCCGTTACGTCATCAAAAATGGCGTCGTGCTGATCGAAGATAATATTTTTAACGGCCAAATTCTCGGTAAAAGCGTTCGTCTGGGCAATCGCTGAGAAAGCCACCGTAGTTTACGCTGCCGAATATCGTTTAGCGGCATAATTATGTTATATAATTCAGGGCAGCCGGTTAAACCGGTCGCCCTGAATTACGTTCAAAGCAGAAGAATAAAAAGCTGAAATTCCCGCCGGAGCCCAATTTTTCGAGCTATATACCTTGGCGGTGGGATTTTTTATATGAGAAAAGGGGCGTGAAGAGGCAATGAAGGTTGCGTTCGTTACTCATAAAAAATCTTTGTACGATAAATTCAAAAGCGTCGTTGAATCGGATTTCCCGCACCTGTCAGTGCAATATTTGATTTACGACAGCTTTGATGATGTCCCTGGTTTGATTGAAGATCGCCAAAGGGAATTCGACGCGATTATTTTCGCTGGTCATGTGACTATGGCTTACGCTAACGCGCGCCTGCGGCGAGAAACCTTGTGGATACAACTGCCCAGGGCCGGCAGCACCATATTATGCGCTCTTTTGAGCGTTATTCGAAAAGGTTGGGATGTTTCCAAGCTCAGCTTTGACAGCTACGACGAATCGCTGCTTCTTGAAATTTACGACGAATTGGGATACGTCATGGAAAAACCGCTATTAGTCTTCAAGGATAATATGCTGAGCGGCACTTACAGCGAAGACGCTTTGAAATTTCACAAAAACAATTTACGGACTCAGGAAGCGACGGCCTGTTGTACGTGCCTTTACAAAGTGCATATGCAATTGGATATGGAACATCTACCTAATATATACATTGTTCCGACGCGAGACGTTATACGAGAACAGCTACACTTCATACAGCAGTTTTACCGCGCAAGAGAAGAGGCGAAAGGACGACTCAGCGTATTTTTGATAACAATAGACTTTCCGTCGGACCATTCCGTCATGCAGGAAAGAGACGACCTGTTTATGTTTGAAAAAATGAAGGTCTCGCAACAAATTTATCGTTATGCCGGGCACCTGCAAGCGACGGTGTTAGAGGCCTCCCTTAGGGACTATTTGCTGTTTTCGACCAAGGAAATTATCGAGATGGAAACCAACCATTACAAAAATTTCGAGTTGCTGAACTTGATGGAACGCGAAACTCTATATACCGTTTCGATTGGCGTTGGACACGGCGATACGGTGGCGGGCGCAAAAAGTAACGCTGTGGCCGCCATGTTGAAAGCCAAAGGGCATTCTTGCAACAGCGCTTACGTATGCTTGAACGACGGAAACTTCATAGGCCCTTTTTTCAGCGCGTCCGCCGGCCGCGACAGAAAAGAACCTTCTATAGATGATAAACTGCTGAGAGCGTCCGAACTTACCGGCATCAGCGTCAACACGCTCTACAAACTGCGTTGTTTTGTTTTAAACTATTGCCCTCAGGGAACGTTCACGTCCCATGCGCTTGCCGAAGGGCTAACGCTCAGTAAACGGCATGTAAACAAGATACTGCAAAACTTAGAGCAACACAATTTTGCCAAAGTTGTCGGCAAGCGCCTCATGGATAAGAGCGGACGTCCTTCGAGGCTATTCATGCTCAATTTAGGCACGGCTATTGGGGGCAAACACTAAACTATATGGGTAAAATTTTATAGCGGGAAACAGCGGCGCGTTTCACGAGCGGTCAAAACAAGATCGCTTCTAAAGTTCATCGTTCACATATTGAGAGTCAACGACGAAAAAGTTGACCCCAAAGTAAGGGAGACATGGAAAATGCGATGGGTGCCGATTGACGAAGTGGTAAGAGATATTCATATACGCGATGCCAGAGAGGAAAGCATGGAGGAAGGTATGGAGAAAGGCGAAGGGGCAGGAGAAGCAAAAAAAGCAAATGTCATGCGTCTTTGCAAAATATGATATAATTTAGCCGCTTGGGAGAGGTCAAACGGCGACTTCTGGGTTGCCCGATGAGGCTCGGAACCTCACCAGGACTTACGCCCTAACAAGTTTCCCTTATCGCGATTTGAAGAGCCGGATTAGTTCGGCGATGGCTTGTAGTAGCTTCTTGACAGCTACGCGATGTTTTGCGCCCTCTCCTGCCGCCTATTTTACACTATTATTTACACTTTTCTCCTCTGCCCAAAATACTTCCAGTAGCCCGGCAGCTTCTCACCCTGTTCCCGCGCTATCGAGTCCGTCATATCTCCGCTTTGATACATAGGCATAAGCCCCAACGCGTGTAGATGCGCTCGCCCGACGCGACGGGAATTTTGACCTTGTCCGCCACCTCCGCCATGTTTTCCGCGTTCATAGGGTAGATAGGCTCCAGACTTTGTCAATTTCATTTCTTTTTTGAATGGTCACAACTCATTTCATGGGTTACTGTCCAGCGGAGAAGTAAATAATATCTCACAAAATTTCATAAAAGGTGTATACTGCTCGTATGGACAGATCAAACAAAGACTTTTTCAGGCAGCTTAGAGGGAGCCTACGCGACAAATGACTGACATTGACTTGAACTCGATTGGATTTCTTGAATTTTCCAGCATAGCCAAGGGCATAGAGGCGACGGACGCTATTTTGAAGGCAGCCGACGTCAAACTTGTTTTCGCCCACCCCACTTGTCCCGGCAAGTACGGCGTTTTGTTCTCGGGGGAGGTGGCCGCCGTTATGTCTTCTTTGGAGAGCGGCGCAAAAATAGGCGGTCCATTTGTCGTGGATTCCGTCGTTTTGCCGAGGGTTCATCCGCAGGTGATACGCGCCCTGAGTCTTGGCGCGGAGCCAAACGAGGTTGACGCCGTCGGCGTTATGGAGTTTTTCAGTATTACGGCCGCCGTATACGCGGCGGACGCCGCCGTCAAGAGCGCCGATGTGAATTTGCTCGAAGTGCGCCTCGGCACGGGTATCGGGGGCAAATCTTTTGTAATTTTAACGGGCGACGTGGCCGCGGTGACAGAGTCCGTGCGATGTGGCGTAAACGCCGAGGGAGGTAAGGGATTGTTGGTCGCTAGCGTGGTTATCCCTCACCCGCTCCCGGAATTGTTTGAAACTTTGCTGTAATTTGTTCGTATAAACTCGGCTCAATTTGTCCGTTGGCCGCTCAGATTTACGCAGGCTGCGAAATGGCCGCCGCCGCGGTCGACGAGTTCTATGGCGTCGGTCATGCAATTTTCCGTAGCTAATTCGCATCGCGGGGCGAAACGGCAGCCGGCGGGCGGGTCGATTGGGCTGGTCACCTCTCCGCGGAGTACTTTGATTTCCTTGTTGCGCGTTTCGATGTCCGGCTCGGGGATAGCCGACAGCAACGCCTTTGTGTAAGGGTGAACGGGGTTGCGGAACAATTCGTCGGCCTCAGCCCGCTCCACGCACTGCCCTAAGTACATGACCATAATCTCGCTCGAGATATGGCGCACCACGGACAGGTCATGCGTGATGAACATATATGTAAGCCCCATTTCTTCCTGCAGGTCCATCAGCAGGTTCAAAATCTGGGCTTGAATGGAGACGTCCAGCGCCGAGACCGGCTCGTCACAGACGATGAATTTCGGGTTCAGGGAAAGAGCGCGGGCGACGCCGATTCTCTGACGTCTGCCCCCGTCTAATTCGTGGGGATACAGGTTGGCGTAGCGGCGGGCGAGTCCGACCATATCCATGAGCTTGGCGGCCTGATTGAAGGCGTCGGCTTTGCGCCGGTACGCGCGGTTCACGATCATATACTCCGCTATTATCTCCGCCACGGACATACGGGGATTTAGGCTGGAGTACGGATCCTGAAAAATTATCTGCATTTGGGAGCGAATTTTTTTTAGCTGAGTGCCTTTGTACCCCGTGATGTCGTTTCCGTCGTAAAAAATCTTGCCGGACGTGGGCTCGATCAATCGCAGCAAAACGCGTCCAAGCGTGCTCTTTCCGCAGCCCGATTCCCCTACGACGCCAAGGGTCTTCCCCTGGTCTATATCGATGTCGATGTCATCCACCGCGTGCAGCCATCTGCCCGACACCTTGAAATATTTTTTGAGTCCTTTCGTTCTGACAAGCGCATTTTCCGTCTTCTCCGCCATTTTTCGTCATCCCCGTTCCGCTTCTTCCCGTTCCGCTTCTTCTTTAACGTAACCGTCAACATTCCTCATCTTGTGACATTTGATCTTGTGCTCCCCCTTGACGTACACTTCCGGTCTCGCCTTGAGGCACATGTTTGCGCTCTCGGCGCACCTGGGAGAAAAATAACAGCCCTCCGGCAGAGCCGTCGGGTCCGGCATGAGTCCCGGAATAGGCTTCAGGCGCTTCACACGCTCGTTCAGTTTTGGTATAGAACCGAAGAGCCCGTTGGTGTAAGGGTGGTGCGAATTTTCCCTGTTGAAGATATCCTTGGCGGAGCCGACCTCCACCAACTGGCCGGCGTACATGACGGCCACGTTGTCGCAGGTCTGGGCGACAATGCCCAAGTCGTGGGTTATCATGACGAGGGACGTGCCGAGACGGTCGCGCAGCTTACGAATCATCATGAGCACCTGGGCCTGAATCGTCACATCCAATGCCGTCGTGGGTTCGTCCGCGATTAACAAATCCGGCTCGCAGGCCATCGCTATGGCGATAACGACGCGCTGCCTCATACCGCCGGAGAATTGGTGGGGATACTCCCTCTTGCGCGCGGGGGGAATGCCCACCATGTTCAGCACCTCATCCACCCGGCCCTGAATTTGTTCGGGCGTTCTTCCTTGGGAGTTGTGCAGCAAAATGGACTCTGAAATCTGATCCCCTATCGTGAGCACGGGATTGAGACTCGTCATCGGATCCTGAAAGATCATGGCTATCGTCTCGCCCCGCAGCAACATCAGCTCTTTGTCCGAGCTTTTCAGGACGCTCGTTCCGTTCAGCAGGATGTCGCCTTGGCGTATTTTCCCGGTTCGCTCCGGCAAAAGGCGCATCAGAGCTAGGGCCGTCGTTGTTTTTCCCGCGCCGGTCTCCCCCACTAACCCTATCGTCCCGCCCTTCGCCAGAGAAAAGCTGATGCCGTTCACCGCGTGTACCGTCTCGAGGTCGGACTGGTACTCGACCGTCAGATTTTTTACCTCGAGCATAAGCTCTTTGGGTTCCGTCGTCCCGCTCGTCATGTCTTCAGCCTCGGATCGAAGGCGTCCCGCAGTCCGTCGCCTATCAGGTTGAGTTCCGTCGTCACCAGCGCGATGCCGATGCCGGGCAGGAACATGAGAAGCGGAGCGGAACGCATATACTCGCGGGCTTCGCTCAACATCGAACCCCACTCCGGCGCCGGGGGCTGAATCCCCATGCCGATGAAGCTCAGGCTCGCCGCCGTGAGCATGAGAAGAGATATGTTCATCGTCGTCTGCACGATAATCGTGCCCAAGCAGTTCGGCAGCACATGCCGGGTGAGAATGCGGAAGTCGCTGGTGCCGCCGGCGCGTGCCGCCTCAATGTACTCCTGGTCGACGATGCCCAGCACCGCCGCGCGCACGACTCGGCAAAAGGCCGGAATCCGCGACACGGCTATGGCTATGATGACGTTCCGAAGGTTCGCGCCCAGAGCAGAAACTATAGCCAAAGCCATCAAGACCGGCGGCATTGACGCCAAAACATCGATGCAGCGCATAATCAAGTTGTCCGCTTTGTCATAGAAGGAGGCCAGCATCCCCAGAGATCCCCCGACCAGCAAAGAAAGCGTCGCGGCGAGAAAACCCACCGACATAGTCATTCGGCCGCCGTAAAGAAGGCGGGCCATTTCATCGCGCCCGAAATGATCCGTCCCGGCCAGGTGCTCTATGCTCGGGGGCGCGAATTTGTTGCGAATGCTCTGCTGCGTGACTCGCGAGTAGGGGATGAGGAGGGGAACGATGAAACACGCCACCAGCATGACAGCGAACAGAACAAGCCCGACCACGGCGCTTTTGTTCTTTTTGAACCTGCGCCAGATTTCCTTTGCGCCGCTTTGCTTGCGAAATACGATCTCTTCGGTCATCGGTCATCCCCTGCTTCCAGAATATTTTGCCTTGATACGCGGATCGATGAAGGCGTAGATGATGTCCACCAAGAGAACTACCAGCGAGCATAGAGCTGTGAGCAAAAGAGTCGCCCCCATGACGCTCGGGACATCTTTTTGTCTTATTCCGTTGATTATCATCGTGCAAAGCCCCGGTAGCGAGTACAGGACCTCCGTCCCGCAGGCGTCCCCCATCAGGGCGGCAAAATCGATCCCGACGATGGTGACGATGGGAATCAGCGCGTTCTTCAGGGCGTGTTTCCATATAACTCGCCGTTCGGGCGCGCCCTTAGAACGTGCCGTGCGGATATAGTCCTGACGAATCGTCTCTAACATGGACGACCGCGTGAAGCGCATCATCGTCGCGGCTTCCGGCAAGCCCAACCCCAGCATCGGCAGAATGAAGTGCACCCAGGTCGTCGCGCCGTAAGAGGGAAAGATACCCAGCTTCAGCGAGAAGGCGTAGAGCAGCAGCATTCCTAACCAGAAGGTCGGGAGAGCCGCGAAAATCAACGCCACGATGGTCGGCGCGGTGTCCAGAATGGTGTACTGCTTGACCGCGGTTAAAATGCCGATGGGTATGCCGAACAAACAGGCCAGCAAGATGGACAAAAATGCCAGCCGAAAGGATATGGGCAGCCTGGCCATTAGCTCGTTGGTGATAGGAAGACGGGTGCGGTACGAAAATCCGAAGTCAAATTTCGTCACGATGTCCTTGACGTAGATGAAATATCGCTGCAAAAACGGCAGATCGTAGCCGAGTTCATGATTCAGCTGATCTATTGCCTCCTGAGTCGCGCCGTTCCCCAGAATTATCGAGGCCGGGTCGCCGGGAGTGAAGCTGAGTATGGCAAAAACCAAAAAAGAAACTCCAAAAAGGATTGGAATCATAAACAGCACTCTCTTCAGTACGTACTTGAGCATGCAATTCCCTCCAGCAATCGTGTAAGCGCAAAACCCCAAGGACTGCCCCAGGGTTTTGCGAAACAGCAAGGCGCGAAATCCGGCGCTATTTTTTCCACGACCAGTAGTAGGGGGAGAACATGAAATACGCCCCCCACTTGCTGGTGTCCACGTCGAGATCTTTCTGCCACGCCATGCCAAAAGACGTCATCATAATCGGGAAGTACGTGGCGCTGTCCATGATGATTTCCTCGACCTTGGAGTAAATCTTTTTCCTCTCCGCCGGATCTTTCACCGTCGTCCCCTTGTTGAAGCCGTCGTCGATTCCCTTCCAGTCTATAAGTGCCTTATCCTTGTACTTGACGAACGCCGTGGCGTCGTTACGCGTGTGGAAATACCTGCCGATGTAGTCGTAATCCATGAGCCAAGACGAAGCGCAAAACGCCATGCTCGTCCTGCCCGCGCGCATTTCCGTCAAACCGGCGGCAACCTCCATTTGCTCAATGTCGAACTTGATGCCGACCTCGGCGCAGGAGGCCTGAATAATCTGAGCCATTTTCACGTACTCCGCCGGGGTAAACGACATGAGCGTTCCGATGTTCACGCCGTCGGGATATCCCGCCTGCTTGAGAAGCTCTCTGGCCTTGTCGAGGTTGTACTCGTATTTAATGGTGGGGTCGGGGCCGCCCGCCGTAATCGTCGGATTCATGAACTGATCATAAGGAATGGCCAACCCCTCCTTGACCACGTCCACAATGCTCTCTTTGTCGATGCAGTAGCCAATCGCCTGCCTCACGAGCTTGTTGGAAAGAATACCCTTCTGTTCGGGGCTGTTCATATTGACGATAAAATAGTAAAGCTCATGGCGCGGAACGATCTTGCTTTTGTACTGGTCGCTCTTGCTGACATCCGCCCAGTAGGTGGAGGGAACTTGCAGGATGCTGAGTTCGCCCTTTTCAAAGGCGATCATCGCGGAGCTGTCGTCCGTCATGACGATATAGTTGAGGTTCGCAATGGCCGCTTTGCCGCGATAGTATTTGTCGAACGCCTTGAGCGACACCTGCACCGCGGGGTTGTAGTCCGTCATGTAGTAAGGGCCCGTACCCGCCAGAGCGACCTTTGTGCCGAAGGCTTCGCCCTGCTCTGAGGCCGCTTTTTCGCTGACGATTCTGATCATGGACGAATGGTGCAGGAACGGATAATAGAGCTGCGAGAGGTGAACGACAAAAGTCGTGTCGTCCAGGGCCTCGACTTTATCGTAAGGCGACGTAAAAGTCATCATCGCCGGCGCCTGCTTGGCAAGGTTATACGAGAAAACGCAGTCCGACGCTTTCATTTTTTCCCCGTTGTGGAAGTACACGTCATCGCGGAGTTTAAAGGTGTAGGTCAGGCCGTCTTCGCTGACGGACCATTCCTTGGCTATCATCGGCTCGAAAGCGCCGCTCGTGTCGTTGAGCCACACGAGCGGCTCGTATACGCCTGCCTGCCACCACCAATCCGCGTCGTTGAATTGCAGATACGGGCTTACGGTACTGCAGTTGAACATCAGTCTGAAGTTCAACGTGTCCTTTTCCGCCGCGTCCGCGACAGGCGCGAAAGCAAACGCTAACATCGATAGCAAAATAACCGCCAAAAGAAAACACTTACACTTTTTCATTTCCGTCCACTCTCCTGTTCAAAATATTGGGCTTTTTCACCCCTGCGTCCCCGCTTTGGAACGTGAAATAATTATACACGTAAATGACGCATGGTGTTATACCATTATGTTATAGCCTAAAAAGTAGTAGTTTACGCTAACTCCCTAACGGAGCCGGTGAAGCGACAAAAAGCCATTTCTTCGATTATGGATTATCACTGCGTAGTGAGTACGCAGACTTTGAACGAGTTATGCAACGTCTGTATAAAAAAATCACGTTTTTCATTTGAGAAAATCCAAAATATTCTTGAGCGCATTCTTGTCATCTGCGACCTTTTTGTCGTGGATAAAGACACGATATATAACGCGTTGAAGGTACATTCTTTGAGATGATAAACAATACGGGAGGAACCTCAAAAGAGAACCTCCCGTATTGTTATTGATTTTTACCGCGTCGAAAAAGATTCGGTTATTCTATGCTGATTGAAGTAAAGAACGTCTTGCCATCTCTTTCGATAAGGAAGACAACCGACTTGCTATCGCTTTTTATAATTGAACCCAGAGCGGAAGAGCTTGTGAGTTTTTTGCCGTTGGCCTCAAGAATCAAGTCGCCCTCTCTGACACCGGCGTACTGAGCGGGGGAACCCTGAGCGACGCCGACGACGACTATGCTGTCTTTATTTTCGATCTTGTATCTGCGCGCGATGTCGGGCGTCAGTTTCGCGACGGTCAGGCCAATTTTCTCAAACGCGTTTTCGCTGTTCTGAGATGGTGAATCGCCGTCTTCTGTATCTGGCCTTTCCGCAAGTTTGGCCGTGAGGCTGAGGTTGCTTCCGCTTCTGATAACCTTTAACGTGACGGAAGCCCCGGGTGAGAACGAGCGAATCTTATTGACGAACCACTGAACGTCCTTGACCTTCTCGCCGCTGACTTCTGTGATTACGTCGCCGCGCTGAAGCCCGGCGCGCTCCGCGGACGAGTCCTTGAATACGTCACCCACTATAACGCCCGCTTCTTCTTTCACGCCGTAGGCCTCCGCGAATTCCTTGTTCAGGTTTTGCACCGAAATTCCAAGCCAGCCGCGCTTGACCTTTCCGTAAGAGACGAGGTCGTTCATTATCTGCTTTGCCATATTTACAGGAATAGCGAAACCTAAACCCTGAGCGTAGGGTAGGATGGCCGTGTTGATGCCCACGACTTTACCGTCCATATCTATTAATGGGCCTCCGCTGTTGCCGGGATTAATTGCGGCGTCGGTCTGTAAAAATCCGTCGAAGTTGACGTCCTGCGCGTGAATACTGCGGTTCTTGGCTGAGATTACGCCCACCGTGACGGTATGCTCTAAGCCATACGGGTTGCCTATAGCCACCACCCACTCGCCGACGTCTATAGTGTCGGAGTCGCCCAAACTCAAAACAGTCAGGTCATTGTCGGGCTTGACTTTAATGACGGCCAAGTCGAATGTGGGGTCCCTGCCCAACACCTCAGCCGGGTAAATCTTGCCGTCCGAAAGGGTCACGGTGATTTTTTCAGCACCGGCCACAACGTGGTTGTTGGTCAAAATCTGTCCGTCTTTCGATACGATAAACCCGCTACCTCGTCCTTTCATTGGGACAGAACGCGAGAATTCTTTGAAGTCATCCCCAAAGAAATGCTTGAAAATCGGGTCATTAAAGGGTAATGGCGAGGCCGAACGCCTCTGCACTGCCTCCACGTCGATGTTGACTACGGCGGACGAGAAGTTTTTTACGATCTCGACAACCGGATTGTCTATCTGGCGCGACGCCGCGAAGCTTGGGTACACAAACAAAAACACACCGATAATGACAGAACCTATAACCCTTGCGCAAATTTGACGCATTTTAAAACACCTCCGAAATTAAATAAAAATTAAATATTCAGTCTCATTTGGACCGATGGACCGAACTATATTGTAATACATCAAAAAACTGCAACATCGATAAAATATCTTAGTATAGAATGGTATAAATGTACAAGTATCACAAAAATCAAGAATCGGCTGATTGAGCAACCCCGCTTAGGAGAGCTTTGACTGACGCGTAAACCCAAGCGACGGACAGCGCTGTTGCCGCAGCCAAAACGACGTGTGAAAGTAAAAAACCACCTCCTGCGCTGTCCGCCCTGAAGGGGTCTATAACAAACCTCATTACAGACCCGAGAATTATAGCGACGGGCGCCAAAACGGGGCGATTTTGCCCGGTCAAAAGGCGCTTTTTCAGCGACCATTTTTCTATCGGCAGCAACGATACTAAAATGAAAAATGCGAACAGTGAATAATATATCTGCGTAGGATGCCGAGTAACGCCCGCCGCGTCATACGGAAAATGAAGCGCTAACGGGAAAGCGCTTTCTATGCCTACACAGCAGCCGGCAGAAAAACATCCCCATCGCCCAAAGGCAACGGCAAAAATAGCCGGCGCAGCGGCGGCTTCACAGAGTCCGCTAAAGGAAACTTTAGAGCTTCGCCGGCATAAAATAAAAGCTGTCAGTATAGCGCCGACAAAGGCGCCGACCTCGGACAGACTTCCTCTGTCAAGGTCTAAAAAAAGAGACGGGTCATTCAAATAAACATGAAAATTCCATATATACTCAAATCCGCGCGCGCCGAAAAGCATGCCTAAAAATGTCCAGCGCAGAACGCTGACACCCTCGTCCTCGTCTATGCCGTAAATAGACAAACGCCTGATAATCCACCGCAGCATAATGGACAAAGCCGCAAACCATATTACGTAATATGTCTCTATGGGCACGCCCACGACACGAAACAAAACCGGATACATAGATATATATCCTATGGCCGACGAGGGAATCGTCTTTGACGGTTCTGACGGCTTCGGTTCTTAACCACTACGCTTTCTTGCCGCTCGGCGGAACCTATTTTGGGCATCACTACGATTTTGCGGTCGGGGGATTCCCCTACAGATTGCGTTTCGACGTCAGATCTCTCCTTCAGTGTAGTATGGATGACCCATCGTTCCCAGCTCAGCATAGGTTCTAATCTGATTGGGCGCCCCTGTTCGACAACCTTGCGGGCCGTGGCCTCGGCCAAACGAATCAGGCTTTGCTTGCGCCTTTCTCTATAGCCGCCGGAATCGAGACGCACACGCGCCCCGTCCCCGGGAGAGCGCAGAGCCAAGTTCAAGAGATATTCCAAAGCTTTGAGTCCGTCGCCGTGACGGCCAAGCAGAATGCTGGAATCCTGTCCCTCTATGAGTATCATGTTGTTTTCGTCACCTGACAGCTCAGACGTCACGCGAAGCTCCATAAGGTTCATGAGCTCGCTCAGGAAATTTTGGCTTTTCAACAGCAACGAACGTTTGGGCTCGATCTTCACTTTCAGCTTTGTGCCGAAAAGTCCCAAAAATTTTTTCCCTTCGCCTATAACCTCCGCGATGAGATCTTCGGATGGCAAGCCCCACCGCTTTGAGGCTTGCTCTAAAGCCTCTTCAACGGATGCCGCTTCTAAGACAAGCTGTATAACCTGTTCCAAAACTTTCACCTCCCTATCGGAGTAGAGACGCCAATTTAGGCGTCTCTACCGAGTTACCCCTTATGCACAGGCTTATCCTTTAACAAAACAGGCTTTTCCTGCATTTCTATATTTGCTTTGCGAACTGTGCGAAGCTGTTGCACTACGCCCATCAACGACGAAACGCCCCAATAGAGCAAGACTCCGCCGGGCAAGCTGAGGCAGATAAACGTCAAAAACAGCGGCATAAACCAGCCCATCATAGCCATTTGAGGGTTGCCTGAAGACGTCAGATGCTGTTGATACCAAGTCAGGAAGGCGATAATGATCAAAAGCACCGTATTGGGCAGCCATACCAAAATGTTAGCGAACAAAAGAGACGGATTGGAGGCGGCGGACAGGATGATCATAACGATCCCCAGCTCTTCTTTTGGGATGGTTTGCCCGGCCTCATTTACTAAATGTATGGCGTCAGCTATGGTCGTCAGCACGGAGCCGTCGAGCTGAACGGCCAAAAACGTGGCTCCGGGAAATCCATATCGGGAAAGGACGTTGTAAAGCAATATGAAAATGGGCAGCTGAACCAAGAGAGGTAGGCAGCCCGACATGGGGTTCACGTTGTTTTCTTTGTAAAGCGCCATAACCTCGCGGTTCATGGATTCTTTGTCGTCTTTGTACTTCTCTTGAAGAACTTTCATGCGGGGCTGGAGTTTTTGCATCCTCTGCATACTGACCATCTGTTTTTGGGTAAGAGGATGCATAGCGCAGCGCACTAATATAGTCAGCAAAATAATAGCCAATCCCCATGAACTCGTCACGCTGTAAAGCGACGTCAGAAGCCACATCATAAAATTACCGGCTTGTTCCCACAAATAGCTCAATAAAGTCACCGTCCTGAAAGTTTTTGCGGAACAGGATCATAGCCGCCTTCGCACCACGGGCCGCACTTCAGAAGACGCCGCGATGTGAGCCATAAGCCTTTGTAAAATCCCCATTCCTTTATAGCCATAATAGCGTAACGCGAGCAACTCGGATAAAATCTGCAATGATGCCCCAGAAACGGGGATATGCAAACCTGATAAAACCTAATTAAACAAACAGATAATATAACCAATATGCGCGACAATTTTTTATTCCCACACAATGCCGGGCCATTCCTTGATCAGAAGGCCGTTTTTGCTGAAAACACGCGCCATGTCTTTGTATACATCTTGCGCTTTTGATGATAATCCTCTGTCTTTGAGAGAAAAAACAACTGTCAAGCCCGACGTCGTCCAAGGTCGCAGTCTGCGAAAAGCCTCTCGCAGGATACGTTTACCTCTGTTGCGCGCGTGGGCCTTACCCTGTTTTTTTCCGACGGCGTAACCGGCGCGGGGAGATGCGGATTTTTTATCAGCTTTTTCGGCGCTTCTCAAAAACAACAACCGCACCAGTTCTCCTTGTACTCGAAGACCGGTGCGGAAAATAAGGTCAAACTCCCACCCTTTTTTTATCGTTAGGCTGTCGTCAGACACTTACGCCCCTTGCGCCTTCTATTGCGCAAAACCGCGCGCCCTGTAGGAGAGGAAGAGCGGGCAAGAAAACCGATCTTTCTCTTACGCGGCCTCCTGTGGGGTTGGTATGTTCCTTTTTTCACGAAAAACACGCCTCCTTATGCGGACTATATAAACCGGATATAAACCTAAAGCTCAGACATTGTAGCACAGATATTACATTCACCGCAATAGCTGAGGTATGGCAATGTACCACCAACGTCCCTTTTTGGAGACGGCCGCCTTCCCGTCACGGAAAGGGAGGGCCGTGTCGAAAATGGGCGGAATTACGAGCAGTCCCTCCGCGTTTTTGTATCCAAAAGCGCCGGAGGGAGATTGAAACGGCGAAGGATAAAGGAGCGCGTCCTTCTCGCCGCTATGGTCTTGGGACGCTTTGGGAGCGGCCACTGATTTTCCTTTTGTGTTTATGTAGCTCGCGCGGTCTTTTTGTTTTAGTTTCACGGCGGCCGCTCCGTTCTTGAAGGGTTCGGCATACGCGTATTGATTTTTGATTGCCCAGGCGCCATGTTTATCTATGTAGCCCCAGCGATTTTTAAGACGCGCGGGCGCAAGCTCATTTTTAAAATCAAGAGCGGCCTCAAAATAGGGTGGAATTATCCAGCTGCCGCTCTTGTCGATATATCCCCATCTGTCGCCCGAGGCGACGGCGGCAAGCCCGTCCGAAAACGAGGCGGCTTCGCTGAAAAACGACGTGAAAGCTCGGTTTCCCGCCGAGTCGATAAAATATTTTTTTCCATTGAAAGAGACGACGGCAAACCCCTCCGAAAATGACGCCGCGCTCTCAAAAGACACATCGAAAGCCGGCGTTACAGCTCTTCCGAGATAACCCCATTTGCCGTTTATATCCTTCGCCGGAGCAAGACATTCGGAGAAAGGTAGAATTTCAGTATAGACAGGGTCGGCCACCCACGCGCCGCGGTTGTCTATAAAGCCCCAACGCCCCTGAACGGCCGCTCCGGCGACACCCTCCGAGAAGCTCATCGCGTCGTCAAACGCCGCCTCTATTGAAAGGCGTCCGTCGAGAGTTATGTATCCCCACTTTTCGCCCTTGCGAACCGCGGCCAATCCCTCGCTGAAGCTCCAGGCGGCGTCATATAGCGGCGTAACGATCCAATCTCCGTTTTGGTTTATGAACCCCCAACGCGAGTTCCGCGCAACCCCGGCCAGCCCGTCCGAAAAAACGCGTCCGTGAAACGTCGCGTCGAACTTAGGTTCTATGACCAAATTGCCGCCCGTATCCACAAAGCCTATTTTCCCGTTCCTCCCCCATTCGCGCACGGCGGCGCGTTCTTCCGCGAAGGGCCAGGCTTCGCTCCACCTGTGTTCAGAAATCCATTCGCCATTTTTATCTATAAAGCCATGAACCCCGGACATCACGACGGCGCTTCTCCCCTGATAAAACTCCCCCGCCATATCAAAACGCTCCGATATGACAATCTTGCCTGATGTGTCTACGTAGCCCCATTTATCCTGAGAGCGCACGGCGGCCAATCCCTCGCTGAAAGACCCCGCGGCTTCATAAACGGGAGGTATGGTAAAGTGTCCAAGCGCGTCGATAAACCCCCATCTATACGATCGCGGCGAGAGCGCGTTCGTCTCGTTTACGGCCACGGCGGAAAACCCGTCGCGAAAGGCCTTGGCCTCAGCAAAAACTGGCGGAACCACCCATTTGCCCTCTGGGTTTACACAACCCCAAGCCCTGCCGACTTTAACCATGGCGACATAGCCCGAAAATCGCGTAGCCTGATCGTAAAGTGGCGTCAAAAGCCACTCCATACGCGCAGTTCGCGCAGCCGACGACGACTCGGCAAGGCCTGAAAGCAAAAAATAAAAAAAGATCAAAAAAAACACAAATCGCCGCATGTTATCGTTTGGCCGTATCGCGGTCTTCTTCCCACAAGGTATAGAATCCTTCGTCATCGAAGGTTTCTTGTGCAGCCAAAAAATCCAAGACGGCCTTTCCGGCCTTTCGGGCCGCCGCCACTTCCGTTTTGGGCAGACCGGCGTGATTGAAGCGCGGACTTTCTCCGGCGTATACAACTTCTATTTTGCGCTTGCCGTTTACTTTTGTGACCGATACACGCGTCGGCGCTACGGAGACCCGTGTGATACGGGCTGACTTGTTTGTTTTTTCGACGTCCACGGCCAAAATAACGCTTCGCTCTCTCGGCTCAGTCCTTTGATGGGACACGAAATTTCCAAGAGACCACGCTACGACGCTTGTGCTTAGTCCGTCGTTCAGTATCTCTACAGGCTGCAGAACATGGGGGTGCGTGCCTATGACGAGCGCCGCTCCGTTGGCGAGAGCTAAGGACGCCGTATCCTTTTGACGTTTTGTCGGCGCATATTGGTATTCGTTTCCCCAGTGAAAGCAGGCGACTATTATGTCAGGGTCTGAGGTTTTTGCCTGCGAAAGGGCGTCTATGACGGAAGATTCAGAGATGATGTTAAGGGATATGTCCCCGGATACCGGGGCGCGGTTACTGCCGTAACTGAAGTTTACGAAAGCCCACTTGAGCCCCGACTGCTCGACTTGCAAAAAAGCGTCATTTTCTTCGCCCCTCTTGCGAAGCCCTGTCCAGAAAATACCAGCGTTATCCAAAACCTCCGTCGTTCTGAGCGCGCCGGAAAGCCCTCTGTCGAGAATATGATTGTTTGCCAAAGTGACGACATCAACGCCAAGTTCGACCAAGGCGTCAGCCAGAGAATCGGGCGTGTTGAACGAAGGGTATCCGGCAAAACCTGCGCCGGAGCCGGCGAATACCGTTTCGAGATTGCCGACTATGAGGTTTTTATTTTCGTTATTTGACATAAAAAGGGGTTTCACTCTGCGGAACTGAGGCGTGAAATCCCATTCGCTTGTCGGTTTTTTGGCGCTCTCGATCTGCTCTTTATGAGCCATGATGTCCCCGATAAAAATAGCGCGCGCTCGAATTACCTCTTCAGCCCGTCCGTCCGGCACGGCGCACGTTAAAAAATAAATAAAAGAATAAAAAAACAAAATATTTTTTTTGAAATTTTTCATACGAATCAAGGCCTCCAAAATTATTTTTTCATGCTTTTTTAATTTTATAACAAAAGTTCTAAAATTTAGCGGTCGCCGGTAGCAATAAAACAACTTATCGCCGAGTCACATTGAACGCCCCGCGCGGTACGGATATTTGGTAAAATAACTTAAAACTTTGCGAAGAAAGGAAGATGCCGCCTGATGGATTACGAAGGCCTGATCTGTCACCCT